>NZ_JBWGIG010000031.1:0-81662 GCF_056312595.1 Pseudomonas sp. GYB4201
CCAGGCTGCGCTGGCCCGTGAATACGCTGAAAATCTCCAGTGAGGCTCAGGACCAGCGCAGCCTGGCGGCAGCGGCTACAGGGGTTTGATGGGGGGCGGCATTAGCGCCCGCGCAAGATGGCGTTGGGCATCGCCAGCGCCGCCCCAAGGCCCAGCACCGAAATGGCCGCGCTGCCCAGCAACAACACCCGGAAGGTCTCCAGCAGCTTGCCGCGTAAGGCCTCCTGGGCCGCACCGCTGCTGGCGTGCAGGCTGGCCAGCAAGGCATCGCCCGAGGCGCCATCGGGGCCCAGGTCTAGCCCATGCAGCAAGGCCAGCAGCAGCGCCGACATGCACGCCACGCCCATGGCCCCGCCCAGGGAGCGGAACAGGTTGGTGGTGCTGGTGCCCACGCCAATGTCCTTCTGCTGCACCGCGTTCTGCGCGCCTACCAGCGAGGTGGGGAATTGCAGGCCGGCGCCGAAGCCGGTCAGCAGCATGAACGCTCCACTGAGCAGCAGCCAGTCCGGTGGGGTGAACGCCAGGCCCAGGATACCCAGGGGGATCAGCACCGCGCCGGTGAGGATCACCGGTTTGTAATAGCCGGTGCGCGCGGTGGTGCGCCCGCCCAGGAAGGCGCCGATCGGCAGGCCGATGGCCAATGGCAGCACGTCCAGTGCCGCGCTGTCGGCGCCGGCACCGGTCACGGTCTGGAAGCGCAGCGGTATCAGCACTGACAGCGAAATGGCCTGGAACGCGGTGAAGAACACCGTGCACCAGCACAGCACTGCCGGGCGAATGGCAAACAGGTGCATGGGCAACAGCGGTTCCGGCGCGCGCCGTTCATGGCGCACGAACAGGCTCAGGGCCACCACTGCCAGCAGCAGCGTGCCCCACACGGGCGCCTCGCCCAGGCCGCGGCCCTGGCCCAGTTCGGTGATGCCCAGCAGCAGCGAGGTGAGGCCGACGATCATCAGCATCGTGCCCAGGTAATCGATCACCGGCTGCCGACGGTTCACCGCCAGGCCGCGCAGCACCTGGCGGGCATACAGCCACGCCCCCAGGCCCAGGGGCAGGTTCAGCAGGAAAATCCAGCGCCACGACAGGTACTCGGTCATGTACCCGCCCATCACCGGGCCGGCGACGCTGGCCGCTGCGTACATGCTGCTGAAATAACCCTGGTAGCGCCCGCGTTCACGTGGCGGCACGAAGTCGCCGATGATCGCCTGGCTCACCGAGACCATGCCGCCGGCGCCGATGCCCTGGATGATCCGCGCCAGCACCAGTTGCTCCATGCTCTGGGCCATGGCGCAGAACAGCGAGGCGCCGGTGAACAGGCCCAGGCCGATGAGGATCATGCGGCGGCGCCCGTACAGGTCGCCAAACTTGCCATAGATAGGCACGGCCACGGTCATGGCCACCATGTAGCCGGAGATGACCCAGGCCAGTAGGTTGACGTCATGGAACTGGGCGGAAATGGCCGGCATCGACACGGCGACGATGGTCTGGTCGAGGGCGCCGAGGAAAATCGCCAGCATCAACGAAATGAGGATGCTGCGCAGGGCAGGTTGGGGGTGGTTGAGGTTGGTCACGGGGCAGGCCTGCAAGGCAGAGAAACCCCGGCAGCACCGGGGGGAAAGTCCCCCCAGTCTACTAGATAGCTAGCTATGTGTTCTATTCGATTGTTTCATAGGGCAAACCGACGTAGTTCTCGGCGATGGTCTTGCGCCCGGCTTCGGAACCCACGTAGTAGTCCAGTTCGGTCTGCTGGATGCGCTGGCTGAAGTCGTCGGTGTCGGGGAATTTGTGCAGTACCGAGGTCATCCACCAGCTGAAGCGCTCGGCCTTCCACACCCGGCGCAGGCAGACTTCCGAATACTTGGCCAGCAGGTCGGTGCGGCCTTCGCCGTAGACCTTGCACAGGATGTCAAACAGCGTGCTGACGTCGCTGGCCGCCAGGTTCAGGCCCTTGGCGCCGGTGGGCGGGACGATGTGCGCGGCGTCGCCGACCAGGAACATGCGCCCGTACTGCATGGGCTCCACCACGAAGCTGCGCAGCGGCGCGATGCTCTTCTCGATGGACGGGCCGGTCACCAGGCGCTCGGCGAGGTCCGCAGGCAGGCGGGCCTTGAGTTCGTTCCAGAAGCGCTCGTCGGACCAGTCCTCAACCTTCTCCTCGGCGCTCACCTGCACGTAGTAACGGGTGCGGGTTTCCGAGCGCATGCTGCACAGGGCGAAGCCGCGTTCGTGGTTGGCGTACACCAGCTCTTCGTTGACTGGCGGCGTGTCGGCGAGGATGCCCAGCCAACCGAACGGGTAGACGCGTTCGAAGGTCTTGATCGAGTCGGCGGGAATGGATTGCCGCGCCACGCCGTGGAAGCCGTCGCAACCGGCGATGTAGTCGCAGTCCAGGCGGTGCACCTGGCCGTCTTTCTCGTAGGTGAGGTACGGCGCCTCGCCCTTCATGTCGTGGGGGCGTACGTTGCTGGCTTCGTAGACGGTCTGCGCGCCGCAGGCCTGGCGGGCAGCCATCAGGTCGCGGGTGACTTCGGTCTGGCCGTAGATCATCACGGTCTTGCCGCCGGTCAGGGTCTTGAGGTCGATGTGCGCGCGGCGGCCATTGAACGCCAGTTCGAAGCCGGTGTGCACCAGGCCTTCGGCGTCCATGCGGGCGCTGACACCGGCCTTGCGCAGCAGGTCGACCATGCCTTGTTCAAGCACGCCGGCGCGGATGCGGCTGAGCACGTAGTCGGGGGATTGGCGTTCGACAATCACGTTGTCGATGCCGGCCTTGTGCAGCAATTGGCCGAGCAGGAGGCCGGAGGGACCGGCGCCGATAATGGCGACTTGAGTCTTCATTGTTATCATCCCAGGCAAGGTTCGCAGGGCCCGAAGGCGGCGTGCGAAGTATTTTTATGATTGGAGTGCCTGCATTTTTCGCTTCAAACGCCGGGTCAGGAAGGTGAAAACCGCGCGTTATTTTGTACTTTTCGCCAATCGGTGCGATTATCGAGTGAAATCCGCGTCCTGGAGTGCGTCACGATGTCACGGCCTGCCGCGCCACCCATTCCGGTGTTCAAGCTCTACGGTGAGGGCCAGGACTGGCTGACCCCCGACCTGCTGCACTGCGAGACCATTCCCAAGCGCAGCCGCCTGTACCACTGGGAAATCCAGCCGCACCGCCACGCCGACCTGTGCCAACTGCTGTACGTGCACGCCGGCCAGGCCGAGATCGAGGTGGAGGGCCAGCGCCGGCTGATTGCCGAGTCGACCCTGCAGGTGGTGCCGCCGCTGTTCGTGCACGGCTTTCGTTTTTCCGAGGACATCGACGGCCACGTCATCACCCTGGCCGCACCGCTGGTCAGTGAGCTGAAAACCTTGCTGGGCGCTGCGGGCGAGGTGCTGATGGCGCCGGCCACCTTCGCCGCCGGCGCGGACCGCGACTACCTCAACACCCTGGTGTCGGCCGTGCAGCGCGAGTACGCCGAGGACCATCCAGGCCGGGATTTGGCCCTGCATTCGTTGATCAACATGATCGTGGTGTGGGGCAGCCGTCAGATGATCCAGCGCAGCCGCGCCGGGCAGACGGTGGAGCGTGGGCGGGAGTATTTCAACGGTTTCACGCGGCTGGTGGAAACGCGGTTTCGCCAGCAGCCCAGCGTCGAGGCGCTGGCCCATGCCGCCGGGCTGTCAGTGGCCCACCTCAACAACGTGTGCCGGGAACTGGCCGGGCAATCGGCGCTACAGATCATTCACCAGCGGCTGTTGCTGGAAGCCAAGCGCAACCTGATCTACACCAGCATGACGGTCAGCCAGGTGTCGGACAGCCTGGGCTTCACCGACCCGGCGTATTTCTCACGCTTCTTCCGCCGCCTGGCGGGCGTGTCGCCGCGGGCGTTTCGCCTGGCGGGCAGCCTGCCGGCCGAACTCAGCGCATCGCGTTGAAGTTGCCCGAGTGGGGCAGGCACATGGTGTCGCTGCAACTGAGCTCGATGCGCGGGACGTTGCGCGCCTCTTCCACTCGCCAGGCTGCCGTGGCGTAGAGCGCGGCGGCCAGGATGATCAGCAGGGTCATCAGGTAGTTTCTTGTTGTAATGATCATTGCACTCACCTTTGCCATGAAGGGAGGGGGTATGCACCAATAAGTCTAGATCAAGGTTCAAGGCAGTGCCCGGCGTCTACACAAAGTACGTTTACGTGTAAAGGCTGATACGGACTAATTTGCTATCAGGAACCATCTTTTTACTTCTAAAAAGAATCTTGGAAATTAAAATCGACCACAAAACAAACAGTTATATGATCCAATAACTCATTTGTGAATGTGTTACTTTAAATTGACACGTGTGGTCCAACTCTGGAACTATCGACTCATGGCTATGGGCCTTCTCTGGTAGCCATCCAGTAGTGCATTGTTTCTCGAAACCCGCGTCCCAACTGATCCCAGAGTGTTTCTGTGCGGTAGCTTTGACCCGCGCGCCAGGGCTCGATCGCTGCAACTTCTCATACCTTTGGACACGTCCTTTGCCGTCAGCACTTTGACGGTTCGCCGGCGTTCGTCCGCTTTTTCTCAACAATAAGCTCCCTCAACGGAAGCATGCGTGCGCCTGGCGCCGTCCCATGCAAAGGGGTCACATCATGTATGGAAAATACCTGGAAACTTCCACCGGCTGCGTAGTGGGTGGCGCCGGGCCTGCGGGCATGGGGCTACTGTTCAATGCCGTGCGCACTGGAACCATTGCCGAACTGGCGCAATATGGGTTGATTATCGTCGATGCCAGCGCTACGCCTGGCATCGGGCGCCTGGGGGAATATCAAATCACCGCCAACTCTGTGGGTGACGTGTTCCTCGACTGCCTGCGCGACCCGGCGATGGCTGAAGTGTTCGCGCCGCTGCAGGCCTCGCCGGCGTATTGGCGTATCCGCGACCAGGCCCAGGAGGCACCGCTGCTGTCGCAGGTGGGTGAACTGCTGCTGGAAGCCTCGCAACTGGTGCTCGATCACATCGTCGCGCGCTACAGCGTGCAATTGTGGAGCGAGACGCTGATCACCGAGGTGTTCCACGACCGTGACGAGTACCACATCTGGGTGGAACACCGCGGTCAGAAACAGTGCATTCGCAGCCATGCGCTGGTGCTCAACCTGGGCGGGCGCCAGGATCCGCACAATCTGCTCAACGGCCTTGCGGCCCAAGGCCTTGCCTTGCCGCCGGCCAGGGCGATTCACAGCGCCGACAGCCTGTTGCGGCTGACGCCCCGGGCGCTGCGCGCCACCTTTGCCACGACGGTGGCCCAGGGCGGCAGTTTCAGCGTGATCGGTGGCTCCCACAGCGCCTTCTCGATGCTGGAAAACATTGCCGTGGCGCTGGAACCGCTGGGCCTTGCGCAGGTGAACCTGATCCATCGCTCGTCCATCCGGCTGTTCTACGAGAGCGTCGAACAAGCGCGGGCCAACGGCTACGAGTTTGACCCCGTGGCGGACGTGTGCCCGATTTCCGGCCGGGTCAACCGTTCCGGCGGCCTGCGCTACCGGGCCCTGGCCGTGGGCCGTGAGGTGCTGGAGCGCGGCGTGGTGGGGGGCACTTCGGTGCGTGCCCGGCTGCTGCAGACCGACGGCAGTGACGTGGAACAGATGCGCTTGGCCAGCGAAGTGCTGCGCACTGCCGCGGTGGTGATGCAATGCACCGGTTACCAACCGCTGCTGCCGCGCCTGCGGCGCATGGATGGCACCGCCATCGAGTTGCGCCAGGTGACCGGGGGCCTGGACTCTGACCCCAGCGGCTGCCCTTGCGACCAGGGCGGGCGGCGGCTGCATGGGTTGCACCTGTTCGGGCTGGGCTCGGGGCTGGGTGTCGACCCGCTGCTGGGCAGCGAGCCGTCGTTCAGCGGGCGGATCTACGGCGTCTGGCAATTCCACCATGACGCCAGTCGCGTAGTGATCGATGCGGTGCTGCAGCGCCTGGCTGACCTGGCCAGCCCACCGGCCACGGTGGTGCATGCGCAACTGGAACTGATCCGTGGCTGGCCCGAGCGGTCGTCGGGCAGTGACTGGGCAGAAGCGGCATCGTGACAACCAAGGGCGAACCCAACCGGGTTCGCCCTTTTTTTTGCCCGTAGCAGCTGCCGAAGGCCGCGTCCGGCCCCGCCGCCGTAAGCCTCAAAGAACGCGTTGCCCGAGACGCGGCCTGCGGCCGCTGCTACAGGTGCCATGTGCACAGGATTTCGCGTAGCAGCTGCCGCAGGCGGCGTCCGGGGCCGCTGCGGCAAGCCTGGAAAAACGCGGCGCCTGGGACGCGGCCTGTGGCCGCTGCTACAGGTGCGGTGTGCACAGGATTCCGCGTAGCAGCTGCCGCAGGCGGCGTCCGGGGCCGCCGCGGCAAGCCTGAAAGAACGCATTGCCCGAGACGCGGCCTGTGGCCGCTGCTACAGGTGCGGTGTGCACAGCATTCCGCGTAGCAGCTGCCGCAGGCGGCGTCCGGGGCCGCCGCGGCAAGCCTGAAAGAACGCGTTGCCCGAGACGCGGCCTGCGGCCGCTGCTACAGGTGCCGTGTGCACAGGATTTCGCGTAGCAGCTGCCGCAGGCGGCGTCCGGCCACGCCGCGGTATGCCTGAAAGAGCGCGGGGGTACGGGGAGGCGGTGTTCTCAGCGCAGGCTTGCCTGGCGCGCCAGCCAGTCGATGAACGCCAGTGTGCCTTCGCTGGCGGTGCTGCGCGGCGGCTGCACCAGGTAATAGGCCAAACCGGTGCGCACTTTCAGCTCGAAGGGCATGGCCAGCCGCTGCTGGGCCAGGTCCTCGGCAATCAGCGACCAGTCGCCGATGGCCACGCCGGTGCCCTGGGTGGCCACGGACATCGCCAGGTCCAGGGTTTCGAAATGCTGGCCCTGGCCCAGGTTGGGCAGGGTCACGCCGGCACCCGCCAGCCAGGTCTCCCAGTCCTCTTCGTCACGCGTAGGGTGCAGCAGCATGTGCTGCGCCAGGTCCTCGGGCTGGCTGAGCGGCAGCGGGCCGGCCAGCAGCGCGGGGGCGCACACGGGCGTGAGCTGTTCGTCGAACAGGTGCCGCGGTTTTTGCCCGGCCGCCGGTTCCGGACCGTAGACGATGGCCGCCTCGAAGCTCTCGTGGCGGAAGTCCACGCCATGCTGCACGGTGGTGGTCAGCTCCACGGGAATGTCCGGGCGCTCAGCCTGCCAGCGCATCAGCCGTGGCCACAGCCAGCGCATCACGCAGGTCGGCGCCTTGAGTTGCAAGGCCTGGCGCTGGCCGCTGGCAGCCTGCACGGCTTCCTCGATCAGGCCGAACACCTGCTGGATCCGCGGGAACAGCTCGCGACCCTGCTGGGTCAGGCTCAACCCGCGCGCCTGGCGCATGAACAGCGGGTAGCCCAGGTGGCTTTCCAGCCCGGCGATCTGCCGGCTGACCGCGCCCTGTGTGATGTGCAACTGCTGGGCGGCGCGGGTGAAGTTGCAGCATTGGGCGGTGACCAGGAAGGTGTGCAGCGCGGGCAACGGGGGCAGGCGTTTCATCAGCTTCAGCCATGATCTGGGGACATGGCTAGTATGACTATATTTGCCTTGTGCACACCAGCCGCCAACCGCTGAAATGCCGCCTGTTTGCAGAACAATCAACAGGCGGTGAAACAATGGCGACGTGCGGCGAAGTGTTGGTCAAACTCCTCGAAGGCTATGGCGTGGAACAGGTCTTCGGTATTCCGGGCGTGCATACCGTGGAACTGTACCGCGGGCTGGCGCGCTCACCCATCGAGCACGTCACGCCACGCCACGAGCAGGGCGCCGGTTTCATGGCCGACGGCTACGCCCGCACCCGCGGCAAGCCGGGCGTGTGCTTTATCATCACCGGGCCGGGGATGACCAACATTACCACGGCCATGGGCCAGGCGTATGCCGACTCCATCCCCATGCTGGTGATTTCCAGCGTGCAGGCCCGCGGGCAGCTGGGCGGCGGCCGCGGCAAGCTGCACGAGCTGCCGAACCAGAGCGCGTTGGTGGCCGGGGTCTGCGCGTTCTCGCACACGCTGATGGCGGCCGCCGACCTGCCGGCCGTGCTGGCGCGCGCTTTTGCCGTGTTCGACGGCGCCCGGCCGCGCCCCGTGCATATCGAAATCCCCCTGGACGTGCTGGTGGAAGACGCCGACGCCCTGTTGGCCTGTGAGCCGGTGCGGGTGCAGCGCGCCGGTGCCGCGCCCCAGGCCGTGGCCCAGATGGCGCAGTGGCTGCGCCAGGCCCGGCGGCCATTGATCCTGGCCGGCGGTGGCGCCATCGATGCCGCGCCAGCGCTGACGTTGCTGGCTGAACGCCTGCAGGCGCCCGTGGCCCTGACCATCAACGCCAAGGGCCTGCTGCCCGCCGCGCACCCGCTGCAGATCGGCTCCACCCAGTCGCTGCCCGCCACCCGTGCGCTGATCGACGAGGCCGACGTGGTGCTGGCCATCGGCACCGAATTGGCGGAGACCGACTACGACATCACCTTCAAGGGCGCCTTCCGCATTCCCGGCACGCTGCTGCGGGTGGACATCGACCCCGACCAGACCGTGCGCAACTTCCTGCCCAAGGTGGCCCTGGTCGCCGACGCCAGCAGCGCCGCCCAAGCCTTGCTGGCCGCATTGGACGTTGGCTTCCTGCCACCGCGCGAGCCGCAGTGGGGCGCCGCCCGCGCCAGCCAGTTGCGTGCCACCCTGGCCGCGGAATGGGACGCGCCTACCCGCGCCCAGACGCTGATGCTCGACACCCTGCTGGAGGTGCTGCCCGACGCGGTGCTGGTCGGCGATTCCACCCAACCGGTGTACACCGGCAACCTGACCCTGGACATGGATCACCCACGCCGCTGGTTCAACGCCTCCACCGGCTACGGCACCCTGGGCTACGCCTTGCCGGCGGCCATGGGCGCCTGGCTGGGCGGCGCGGGCAAGCGCGAGCTGCGGCCGCCGGTGGTGTGCCTGATCGGCGACGGTGGCGTGCAGTTCACCCTGCCGGAGCTGGCCAGCGCCGTGGAAGCGCGCATCCCGGTGATCGTGCTGCTGTGGAATAACCAGGGCTATGAAGAGATCAAGAAGTACATGGTCAACCGCGCCATCGAGCCGGTGGGCGTCGATATCCATACCCCCGACTTCATCGCCATCGCCCGCGCCATGGGCTGCCATGCCCAGGCCGCCAGCAACGTGCAGGCCCTGCGCGAGGCGCTGCACGGCGCCGTGGAGCGCAACGTGCCGACCCTGATCGAAATTGACCAAACTACCTGGATGAGCGAATTCCACCCATGCTGACTTTCCCGCAGAACCTGGCCGGCCTGTACATCGACGGCCAGTGGAGCCACGGGCCCCAGGCCCTGAGCGTCATCAACCCGGCTACCGAAGCCGTGCTGGCCCAGGTGGATGGCGCCGATGAAGGCGCGGTCGACCTGGCAGTGGCCGCCGCCCACCGCGCTTTCCGCCAGTGGTCCACGACCTCGGGCAGCAAGCGCGCCGGCTACCTGCGCGCCATCGCTGCCGGCGTGACCGCCCAGCGCGAACGGCTGGTGCAATTGCAAGCCTGCAACAACGGCAAGCCGCTGTTCGAGGCTGGCATCGACGTGGACGACGTGATCGCCACCTTCACCTACTACGCCGAACTGGCCGACGGCCTCGACGCGCGGCTGGACAGCCCCGTGCCGCTGCCCACTGACGAGTTCAGCGCCCGCGTGCGTCGCGAGCCGTGCGGCGTGGTCGGGCTGATCGTGCCGTGGAACTTCCCCATGGTCACCACTGCCTGGAAGCTGGCGCCGGCCCTGGCCGCCGGTTGCTGCGTGGTGCTGAAACCCTCGGAGGTCACGCCGCTGGCCGAACTGGAACTGGCGCGCATCATCGCCGGTTGCGGCCTGCCCCAGGGGGTGTTCAACCTGGTGTGCGGCACCGGCCTGGCGGTGGGTGCGCCCATGGCGGCCCATCGGCGTATCGCCAAGATCTCCTTCACCGGCAGCAACGCCGTGGGCGTGCAGGTGATGCAACGCGCCGCCGAGACCGTGAAGGGCGTCAGCCTGGAGCTGGGCGGCAAGTCAGCCTTGCTGGTGCTGGAAGACGCCGACCTGCAACTGGCCGTGGAGCTGGCCAGCGGTGGCGGCTATTTCAACGCCGGGCAGATGTGCTCGGCCACCAGCCGCGTGTTGGTAGCGCGGCCGCTGTACGCCGAGTTCGTGCAGCGCCTGCAGGCCCGCGCCGAAGCCATCGTCCAGGGCGACCCCTTCGAGCCGGGCACCGAGATGGGCGCGCTGGTGAACCGCGTGCAGTACCAGCGGGTATTGGGTCATATCGAGGCCGGCATCGAAGCCGGGGCCACGCTGGTCACCGGTGGCTCACGGCCGGGCAACCTGCCGACCGGGTTCTTCGTGGCACCCACGGTGTTCACCGACGTGCCGCTGGACAGCGCCCTGTGGACCGAGGAAATCTTCGGCCCGGTGCTGTGCGTGCGGGCGTTCGACAGCGAAGCCGAAGCCATTGCCCTGGCCAACGACAGCGACTTCGGCCTGGTGGCCAGTGTGGTCAGCGCCGACGTGGCGCGTGCCGAGCAGGTGGCCAACGCCCTGCAGGCCGGGTTGGTGTGGATCAACGCGCCGCAGGTGATCTTCCCGCAGACCGCCTGGGGCGGCTACAAGCAGAGCAGCCTGGGGCGCGAGCTGGGGCCGTGGGGCTTGCAGGCGTTCCAGGAGATCAAGCACGTGGTGCGCGCCATGTGATCCAGCTGGCCCGGCTCACACCGTCATGCGCAGGCGCTGCAGGTCGCGCGCCGGCGGTGCACCGAACAGCCGGCTGTACTCGCGGCTGAACTGCGAGGCGCTTTCGTAGCCCACGCGGTAGCCGGCGGCGCAGGCATCGAGGCCGTCGGTGAGCATCAGCCGGCGGGCCTCCTGCAGGCGCAGCAGTTTCTGGTACTGCAGCGGGCTCATGGAGGTCATGGCCTTGAAGCGGTGGTGCAGGGTGGACACGCTCAGGTTCACCTCGCGGGCCAGGTCTTCCATGCGCAGTGGGTGATCGAAATGGCTGTTTAGCCAGTCGATGGCCTGGGTCACGCGGTGCATCTGGCTGTTGCTCACGGCAATCTCGTACAGCCGGTGGCCCTGCGGGCTGCGCAGCAGGCGGTAAAGAATTTCCCGACGCACCAGCGGCGCCAGCATGGCGATGTCCCGCGGCGTATCCAGCAGCCGCACCAGGCGCACCACGGCGTCGAGCAGCGGCGCATCCAGTTGTTCCACGTACAGGCCGCGCTCGGTGGGCCGCGCCGGCACACCGGTGGGGCCGGCGGCGGCAATCAGCGCGTTGATTTCCCCGGGGTCGATGTCCAGCCGCAACGACAGGCACGGGCTCTGCGGCGACGCTTCCAGGATCGCGCCGCTGACCGGCATGGCCACCGACACCACCATGTAATTCAGCGGGTCGTACAGGTAGTCCTCATCGCCCAGGCGCACGCGCTTGCTGCCATTGGCCAGGATGCACAGGGCCGGGCGCATCAGTTGCGGGAACGACTGGCTGCACTGCTCCGAACGGCTGAGGAACAGCGCCGGTATGGCGGATTCAAAGCTGCCGTTGCCGGCGATGTGGCGGTCGATCAGGTCGGCGAGGGTGGCGCGCTGGCTTTCCATGAAAGGGTCCAGCTGCGCGTGGAGACGCTCGAAATCGGTCATGGCGAAGCCTCGGTAGGCGAATGCGTCGAGGATAGTTTTGTGCAAGCGCCGGGGCCAGTCCAATCCTGCGCGATGCTTGCCTGATCCTGCCGATGTTGCCAAACGGGCCAGCGGCCATGGGCCTGGCTGCTGGCGGCCATTGGTCCGGTTGCAGCGGGCGGTAGCCTGGGCATTGCTGCACCCCGGCAGGATCAGGCAAGGCAGGAGCAGGAATCGACTAACGCTGGCTGGCGGCAGCGCTTAATCTCTGTTGCCGTACCACCAGTATCAGCCGACTACGGAGAAACGTCCCATGTCATTACCCACCCCCGTCAGCCACTGCGCTTTCATTCGGGCCCGCGCCGGGCGTTCCGCCGAACTGGGCCAGCGCCTGGAACGCTTGCTGGCGCCCTCGCGCCACACCCCGGGCTGCCTGCACTTTGCCCTGCAGCACTCCCAGTGCGACGAAGACCTGTGGCTGATCAGCGGTTTCTGGGCCAGCCAGCAGGCCATGGCCATCTGGTTCGATTCGCCGGTGATGCAGGTGTTCGATGCGCTGGTGAACGACATGCTGGTCACCAGCCTGGACTTCCACACCTTCAGCGACGTCGACAGCCGCAGCACCTGTGCAGTGCACAAACTGGCCAGCTGAAGCGCTAGAATGCCCGGCTTCGATAAAACGCCGGGGCACTGAGAATGGCACGCAAAGAGTTTCAACACTTCGAGGCCGTTTCGGCCGTGGTTCCGGGCGAGGGTGGCTATAGCGCAGCCATTGCCGTGAAGGCGCTGGGCGCCGGTGGCGCGCCGCGCTTCCACAAGATCCTGCCAGGCAGCACCTTCGCTACTGCCATGACCGCTGACCAGGCCGCCTGCGACGAGCTGGAAAAACTCGCCGACGTGGACGCCGACGGCGAGCTGGTCTGGTGAAGGCCTACTGCGGCCGGTACATCTTGAACAGGGCCTCGGGGCCCAGCTGGAAGTAGTCGGCCGGGCCGCCCCCACGCAGGATCGGCTGGGCGGCGGCGGTGTCGTAGATACCGTCCTTGAGCAGCCATTTGGCGATGTGCACGGCCACCACCTCACCCAGGATCAGCCAGCTAGGTACCACCTGCTTGTCGGCCCGTTGCAGCTGGATGATCTGCGTGACCTTGCATTCGAACGACACCGGGCTTTCCTGCACCCGCGGCACCGCGATCACCTTCGACGCCACTGGCGTCAGGCCGCTCAGGCTGAACTCGTCGACTTCCGGCGCCACCGCCGCGCAGCTCTGGTTCATCTGCTCGGCCAGCGGCCGGGTGGCCAGGTTCCAGGCGAACTCGCCGGTCTTCTCGATGTTGTTGAGGCTGTCCTTGCGGCCCACGCTGGAGAAACCGATGATCGGCGGGATGTAATTGAAGGCGTTGAAGAAGCTGTAGGGCGCCAGGTTCAGGCGCCCCTGCTCGTCCTGGGACGAGATCCAGCCGATGGGCCGCGGCCCGACGATGGCGTTGAACGGATCGTGGGGCAGGCCGTGGCCCTGGGAAGGTTCGTAGTAGTGGATATCGTCGGGCATTGCACGATCCTGGTAGGCAAAAATGCCAGTGTGCCGCCGACAGGACGCACCACGCAACCGTAGCCGCTGCCGCAGGCTGCGCTGGCCCTGCGGTTCACTGCGGATCTACAGCGAGGCTCAGGGCCAGCGCAGCCTGGCGGCAGCGGCTAGGGGTCAATCGGTTTCGATGCGCGAATGGGTGCGGGTGTCCTTCATGAACACGTACACCAGCAGCGAACAGGCGATGCACGCCGTCACGTACCAGTAATAGCCGCTTTCCATGCCGATGCTCTTGAACCACAGGGCGATGAACTCGGCGGTGCCACCGAATATCGACACCGTCAGCGCATAGGGCAGGCCCACGCCCAGCGCGCGAATCTCGGTGGGGAACAACTCGGCCTTCACCACCGCGTTGATCGAGGTGTAGCCGCTGACGATGATCAGCGCCGCCATGATCAGGAAGAACGCGCCCCACCAGGTTTCAATGGTGTGCAGGGTGGTGAGGATCGGCACGGTGCACAGGGTGCCCAGCACGCCAAAGGCGATCAGGATGGGCCGGCGGCCGATCTTGTCCGACAGCGCGCCGATCACCGGTTGCAGGCACATGAACAGGAACAGCGTGGCCGCCGAGATCATCGTCGAGTCGGTCTTGCTCATGCCCACGGTGTTTACCAGGTACTTCTGCATGTACGTGGTGTAGGTGTAGAACGCCAGGGTGCCGCCCATGGTCAGGCCGACCACGGTCAGCAGTTCCCTGGGGTGGCGCATCAGCGTGCGCATCAGGCTTTCCTTGGGCGCCTCCTTCTTCTGGCTGAACGAGGCGGTTTCCTCCATGCCTCGGCGCAGCCACAGGGCGACCACCGCGCACAGCGCGCCGATCACGAACGGCACGCGCCAGCCCCAGGCCAGCAACTGCTCTTCGGTAAGCGTCTGTTGCAGCACGATCAGCACGGCCAGGGCGATGAGCTGGCCCGAGATCAGGGTCACGTACTGGAAGCTGGAGAAGAACCCGCGGCGCTCCTTGGTGGCCATCTCGCTGAGGTAGGTGGCGGAGGTGCCGTACTCGCCGCCCACCGACAGGCCCTGCAGCAGGCGTGCGAACACCAGCAATATCGGCGCGCCGACGCCGATGGTTTCGTAGCCGGGGGTGAGGGCAATGATCAGCGAGCCGAAGCACATCAACAGCACCGAGGCCATCAGCGCCGCCTTGCGGCCCTTGCGGTCGGCGTACAGGCCCATCAGCCAGCCGCCGATGGGGCGCATCAGGAAGCCCACGGCGAAGATCGCGGCGGTGTTGAGCAGTTGCGCGGTGAGGTCGTTTTTGGGGAAGAACACCTGGGCGAAGTACAGGGAAAACGCGGCGTACACGTACCAGTCGTACCACTCGACCATGTTGCCCACCGAGCCGCTGAAGATCGACTTCAGCCGGCTGGAGGTGGTTTTCGGTGTGGCCTGCGCGCCGGCGGGCAGGCTGGGGGAGATTTCCATGCGGGTTCCTTCTCGTTGTTGTTGTATGGCAGCGAACAGCGTGCCTTGGGAAGGGACGTAGCAGGGGGCGTGCCAGGTTGCAGAGGCTTGTTCTAGAGGGGTTGAGCGCGGTTTTTGGGCAAAATTCCGCCGATTAACCACTGACCTATAAGCGGATTTCCGCTGATCTGAACACCGCGTCGCCTGCATCGCGACTAAAGTCGGCTCCTACCACGGGCAGCGTAGGAGCCGACTTTAGTCGCGATGCAGGCGGCGCATGGTTTTGTCAGGCGAGGAAGTCTTCGCGTTGCAGGCCGTGGCGCTGCATCTTCTCGTTGAGGGTGCGGCGCGGCAGTTGCAGTTCGGCCAGCACCGCCTTGATATCGCCGTGGTGGCGGCTGAGGGCCGCGCGCAGGCACTGGGCCTCGAAGGCTTCCTGCTGGGCGGCCAGCGACGTGCCGGGGCTGTGGGCCGGCGTGGCTTCAGGCGCTTCAAGGCCCAAGGCATGGCGCTCGGCGGCATTGGCCAGTTCGCGGACGTTACCCGGCCAGTCGTGGCTAAGCAGTTGCGCCAGGCGTGTGGCACTCAGGCGGGGCAGCTCGCGGCCAGCCCGGGCTGCGCTGTGGGCGGCGAAGTGCTCGAACAGCAGCGGAATGTCCTCGCGGCGGTCGCGCAGCGGTGCCAGGCGTAGTTCGGCCACGTTCAGGCGGTAGGCCAGGTCTTCGCGGAAGCGCCCGGCGCGCGCCTCCTGCAGCAGGTCCGGCTTGGTGGCGGCGACAATGCGCACGTCGATGGCGATGCTCTGGTTGGAGCCCAGGCGCTCCACCGTCTGCTCCTGGATCACCCGCAACAGCTTGGCCTGCTGGGCCAGCGGCAGGCTTTCGATTTCGTCGAGGAACAGCGTGCCGCCTTGGGCATGTTCCAGCTTGCCGATGCGCTTGCCCTGGGCGCCGGTGAAGGCGCCGCTTTCATGGCCGAACAGCTCGGCCTCGAACAGCGCCTCGGGGATTGCCGCGCAATTGAGCGCCACGAAGGGTTTCGCCGCCCGTGGCCCGCACGCGTGCAGGCAACGAGCCACGCGCTCCTTGCCGCTGCCCGTCTCGCCGCGAATCAGCACGTTCACCGGCAGGCTGGCCAGGTCGAGGATCTGCCGGCGCAGCTGCTGCATGCCCGGCGAATGCCCCAGCAGGTCGGCCTGCAGGCGGTCCTGATGGCTGGCGCGGGCTTGCAGGCGGCGGTTCTCAAGCACCAGCGCACGCTTGTCGAGGGCGCGGCGCAGGCTGCTCAGCAGCGTGTCGGGGCTGAAGGGTTTTTCCAGGAAGTCATAGGCGCCGCCTTGCAGGGCCTGCACCGCCATGGGCACGTCGCCGTGGCCGGTGAGCAGGATCAGCGGCAGCTGCGGGTCACGGGCCTGCAGCTGTTCCAGCAGTTGCATGCCGTCCATGCCCGGCATGCGCACGTCGCTGATGACCACACCGGGAAAGTCCGCGGCCAGCGCCGCCAGGCAGGTTTCGGCGCGGTCATGGCTGGTGACGGTGAACCCGGACAGGCCCAGCCATTGGGTCACGGCATCGCGGATGCTGGCTTCGTCGTCCACCAGCATCACGTCGCGCAGCGGCGTCGGGTTCATGGGGCCTCCGGTTCGACAGGCATGACCAGGGTGAGCAGGGCGCCGTTGCCCTGGTTGGCAGCGCTCAGGTGGCCGCCGCTTTCGTGGGCGATGGCGTAGGACACCGCCAGCCCCAGGCCGAGGCCGTCGCCCACCGGCTTGGTGGTGAAGAACGGGTCGAACACCGTGGCCAGGTGTTCCGGGGCGATGCCACCGCCGCTATCGGCCACCGACACGCGCCACTGCCCGGCGTCGCGGTCGATGCGCACTTCCAGGCGGCGCTGGGGCTTCTGGCTCATGGCATCGAGGGCGTTGCGCAGCAGGTTGATCAGCACCTGTTCCAGGCGAATCGGGTCACCGCGCACCCAGGCCGGGCGGGTCAGGTGCAGCACGGTGCTGACCCGTTCCTGGCGGATGCGCGGCTCCAGCAGTTGCAGGGCCTGGTCCACCACCTCGGCCAGGTCCACGCGCTCGCGCAGGCCCGCCGGGCTCTTGCGCGCGAAGGTCTTCAGGTGCCCGGTGAGCGCAGCCATGCGCGTAAGCATCTGCTCCAGCGGCAGCAGCGCCTGGTAGGCGTCGTCGACGCGGCCGTGGTCCAGCAGCAGGCGCAGGGTGGCCAGCTGCATGCGCTGGGCGGTCAACGGCTGGTTGATTTCGTGGGCCAGGGCCGCCGACATCTGCCCCAGGGCCGCCAGCTTGGCCGCCTGCACCAGGCCGTCCTGGGCGGTTTGCAGCTCGCGGGTGCGCGCCTGCACCAGCGCTTCCAGCTCTTCCCGGCTGCGCTGGCGCACCAGGCCCAGGCGCCAGCGCTGGTACAGGAACAGGCCCAGGAACACCAGGGTCAGCCAGGCACCAGCGGCGGCCAGTGCGGCGTTGCGGGCGTCCTCGGCGGCCAGCTGCGGCTTGCGCAGCAGGTGCAGGGTCCAGCCTTCGCTGGTCAGTGGTAGCGACTCCCACAGGTAGTCGGCGCTGCCATCCGGGCCGTCGACCTGGGCCAGCTGGCTGTCGCCGTCGAAGGCTGCCAACGGCTTCACCGCCAGGGGGCTCAGCGGCTGGCGGTCGTACTGGCGAGTGCTGGCCAGCTCGGCCTGGTCGGCAGCGCTCAACGCCTTGAGCTGGCGGTAGCGCCAGCCCGGCTGGTTGGCGATGAACACGATGCCGCGGGCGTCGCTGACCAGCAGGGTGTCGCTGCCCTGGCGCCATTCGCGCTCCAGCTCCGGAAATTCCAGCTTCACCACCATGGCGCCGAGGAAGGCGCCGTGCTCGTCCTTCACCGCGCTGGAGAGGAAATAGCCCGGCACCCCGCTGGTCACGCCCACGGCGTAGAAACGGCCGCTGCCCTGGCTGCGGGTCTGCAGGAAGTAGGGGCGAAAGCCGTAGTTCTGGCCAACGTAGCTGGTGGGCAGCTGCCAGTTGCTGGCGGCCACGGCCAGGCCGTCACGGTCGAGCAGCTCCAGGGTGGAGCTTTGCGCGGCCTGGTTGATCTGTTCCAGCTTGCGGTTTAATGCGTCCTGGGCGGCGCCGCCGACGGGGCCCTTGAGCGCCGCGATCAATTGCGGGTCCAGCGCCAGCACGGCGGGCAGGCTACGGTAGCGCTCGATCAAGGTGTGCAGGGAGTTGGCGTACAGCCCCAGTTGCTGATGGGCACGGCCCGCTTCCTCGGCCATGGCCAGGCGTTGGGCGTGACGCATGGCCAGCAGGGCCGAAGCCAGGGTGCCGGCGATGATCAGCAGGGTGATCAGGGGCAGGCGCAGGGCGCGAGATGGGAAGCGCATGGGCATTGCCAATCGGTTGGGGGGCAAAACCATAGCACGATGGGAGGGTGTGTAACTTTGTCGCACATCATTGGAAATAATTGGCCGGCGCCTGGGACGCGGCCTGGCGGCCGCTGCTACAGGAACCGCGTTGCCTGCATCGCGACTAAAGTCGGCTCCTACGCCGCGCGTGGTAGGAGCCGGCCTTGGCCGCGATGCAGGCGACGCGATCGGTGGGTTCGCGCGTCCCTGTAGCAGCTGCCGCAGGCGGCGTCGCTTACAGCAAGGTAAAGCTCTGCTGCTTGACGTTTTGCGAGTCCAGGCCGATCTGCACCTGGAACTCACCCGGCTCCGCCGCATACTTGAGCTGCGGGTTGTAGAACTTCAGGTCGTCCTCGGTGAGGGTGAAGCGCACGGTTTTTTCCTCGCCGGGCTGCAGGGTGACCTTCTCGAAGTTCTTCAGCTCCTTGATCGGCCGGGCCATGGACGCCACCACGTCGTGCACGTACAGCTGCACCACCGTGGCACCGGCGACCTTGCCGGTGTTCTTCACGGTCACGCTGGCAGTGACGGTGCCGCCACGCTTGAGGGTGGCACTGGACAGGCTCACGTCCGACAGGCTGAAGTCGGTGTAGCTCAGGCCATAACCGAAGCTGTACAGCGGCCCGGTCTCCTCGTCGAAGTACTGCGAGGTGTAGTTGCCCGGCTGGCCTGCAGTGAACGGCCGGCCAATGGTGAGGTGGCTGTAGTACACCGGAATCTGCCCCACCGAACGTGGGAAGCTGATGGGCAGCTTGCCCGACGGGTTGTAGTCGCCGAACAGCACGTCGGCGATGGCGTTGCCGCCCTCGGTGCCCGAGAACCAGGTCTCCAGCATGGCGTCGGCCTGCTTCTGCTCCTCGACCAGCGACAGCGGCCGGCCATTCATCAACACCAGCACCAGCGGCTTGCCGGTGGCCTTCAGCGCCTTGATCAGGGCTTTCTGGGTGTTGGGCAGGGCCAGGGTGGTGCGGCTGGCCGACTCGTGGGACATGCCCCGGGCCTCACCCACGGCAGCCACCACCACGTCGGCCTGTTCGGCGGCCTTCACCGCCTCGGCGATCATCTGCTCGGCCGGGCGCTTGTCGATGTGCACTTCCTCGCGGTCGAAGATGATGCGGTTGAGGAACTCGATGGCGTCCTGGTTATCGGTGACGTTGGCGCCTTTGGCGTAGACCACCTTGGCGCGGTCGCCCACCGCGTTCTGCAGGCCATGCAGCAGGGTGATCGACTGGTCGGGTTTGCCGGCGGCCGACCAGCTGCCCATCATGTCGATCGGTGCATCGGCCAGTGGCCCCACCAGGGCGATGGTGCCTTGCTTCTTCAACGGCAGGGTGTGGTCGTGGTTCTCCAGCAAGACCATGCTGGTACGCGCCACTTCCCGCGCGGCCTGGCGGTGCAGGCGGCTGTCGGCGTAGGTGTCGGCCGGGTCGTCGCTGGCCTTGCCGATGCGGCGGTAGGGGTCCTGGAACAGGCCCAGGTCGTACTTGGCGCCCAGCACCTCGCGCACGGCGTTGTCGACGTCGGCCTGGCTCACTTCACCGGACTTCACCAGCCCCGGCAGCTCCTTGCCGTACACCTGGTCGTTCATGCTCATGTCGATGCCGGCCTTGATCGCCAGCTTCGCCGCCTCGCGGTCGTCGCGGGCCACGCCGTGCTTGATCAGCTCGTGGATGGCGCCGTGGTCGCTGATGGTGATGCCCTTGAAGCCCCAGTCCTTGCGCAGCAGGTCCTGCATCAGCCAGGTGTTGGCGGTGGCGGGCACGCCGTTGATGGAGTTCAGCGCCACCATCACCCCGCCGGCACCGGCATCGATGGCCGCGCGGTACGGTGGCAGGTAGTCCTGGTACATGCGCGTGGGGCTCATGTCGACGATGTTGTAGTCGCGCCCGCCCTCCACGCCGCCGTACAGGGCGAAGTGCTTGACCGCGGCCATGACGCTGTCGGCAGCGGCGACGTTGTCGCCCTGGTAGCCCTTGACCATCACCTTGGCGATGCGCGACACCAGGTAGGTGTCCTCGCCGAAGCCTTCGCTGGTGCGGCCCCAACGAGGGTCGCGGGCGATGTCCACCATGGGCCCGTAGGTCATGTCGATGCCGTCGGCGGCCGCTTCCTGGGCGGCGGTGCGCGCGCTCAGGCCAATGGCGCTCATGTCCCAGCTGGAGGCCAGGGCGAGGCTGATGGGGAAAATGGTGCGCTGGCCGTGAATCACGTCATAGGCGAAGAACATCGGGATCTTCAGCCGGCTGCGCTGCATGGCCGCGTCCTGCATGGGACGGTTCTCGGCGCGGGTCACCGAGTTGAACGTGCCGCCGATGTGGCCGGCGGCGATCTCGTCGCGGATCTGTTCGTGGGTCATTTCCGGGCCGATGGAGATCAGCCGCAGCTGGCCGATTTTCTCGTCCAGGGTCATGCGCTTCATCAAGTCGGCGATGAACGCTTCCTTGGTCTTCAGAGGAGAGGGGGCGGTGGCCGCCATGGCCGGTGGAAAGGCCAGGCTTGTAAGGATGCCCAGCAGGCACAGCTTCTTCATGAATAGCTCTCGTCATGGCTTGCAGTGGTTTGCGAAGGCAAACAGGCGAGCCCAAGAAGGTGGAACGAATGTTTTTGTAATGTGCGCGCCTCTTTTAGCCCATCGGGGGGCTGCAATCCAGAGTTGTTTTGCCCGGTGTCGTATTCAGGCTGCGGCGGGCGGCTGGCCGGTGAGTAGGAAACGGCGGATGTTCTGACAGACGAAGTTGTAGGACTGTGTAACTTTTTCCTTATCTTTTTGTGGCCTTCTTCTGTTGTTTTTGAAAGTCAATGCGCGGCACTTCTTGATTTTATAAGTACGTATTTCCGTGCATTGTTTTTCCCCCTGCGCCTGACTAAGGTGCGCGCTTGTGCTGGTCGATGAGCAGGCAACCTTCATGCATTTGACCCCACGGGAGAAGGAAGTCCTGAACCTTTTGCTGGCAGGCTCCACCAACCGGGAAATCGCCGAATTGCTGGGTATCAGCGCCTACACCGTGCGTGATCACGTGTCGGCGCTGCTGCGCAAGGGGCGCGCCCGCAACCGCATGGAGCTGGCCCTGTCGCCGCTGCCATCCGCCCCCTTGGTGGCCGCGGCCAGGCCAGCAAGCGTGTTTATCTGACCGAGTCGGGATAATTGAAATGCTGGTGTTATTGATAGGCGAGCTGATGCTGGCCATTGCCGTGATGGGATTGTGCGTATTTCGCATAGGCGCAGGTTCACGATTGGGCAGGGAAGCACTGCTGCAGAGGGTGGTGATGTTCTATTCCGCGGTGCTGATGGGCGTGGGCGGCCTGGCTGCGGCGGCGTGGTAGCAGGGCCGGCGTCCGGAATATGAACAAGTCCGTGCCCTGGCGGGCCAAAGCCCCGTAAAATGCGCGCATCTTCATTCTTCCCAGGCTTTTCCGATGTCCGCCCCTGCTGCCAGCCCCAAGACCGCGACCGACCCGCGCGCCACCTTCCTCGACCTGCTGGGCGCAAGCCTTGAGCAGAACGCCCTGGTCAAGCTGGTGCTGGCCCGGCACGTGGGCGCCGAGGCGCAGTTGCAGCGGGTCATCATCAAGCCGGTGACGGTGAAGGAGCAGGCCTGCCTGTCGTTCGTCTACCGCTACCAGACCCGCGACATCACCAAGAACCTGGCGCTGGACGAAGCCCTGGCGCTGATCGCCGACCTGCTGCCTGCCAGCTTCAAGAACGCGCACCTGCTGACCCTCTCCGACGAGGTGCAGCTGGAGTTCAGCAAGAAGAACAAGCCCATGCTGCACCGCAACGCCGCGCAGCAGCCGCGCCAGGCGGCCTCGGCCGAGCATGACCGCGAGAAGAAACGCTACCTGGAACTGAGCCGACCGTTCCTGGTGGACTTGGGGGTCACCAACAAGCAGCACGAACTGATTCCGGCCATGTCGCGCAAATGGAAGCAGATCAACAAGTTCATCGAGGTGTTTTCCCACGCCTTCGCCGGCGCGCCGATCCCGGCAAACCAGCCGGTGCGCGTGGCTGACTTCGGCTCGGGCAAGGGCTACCTGACCTTCGCCATCCACGACTACCTGCGCAACACCCTGGGCCGCGAGGGGCAGGTGACGGGCGTGGAGCTGCGTGAAGACATGGTCACCCTGTGCAACACCGCCGCGGCGCGCCTGGAACACCCCGGCCTGGTGTTCGAGCATGGCGACGTGCGCACCGTGGTGCCCAGCGCCATCGACGTGATGATCGCCCTGCACGCCTGTGACATCGCCACCGACTACGCCATTCACACCGGCATCCGCACCGGCGCGGCCATCATCATGTGCTCGCCGTGCTGCCACAAGCAGATCCGCCTGCAGATCCAGAGCCCTGGCCTGCTCAAGCCCATGCTGCAATACGGCCTGCACCTGGGCCAGCAGGCCGAGATGGTCACCGACAGCCTGCGTGCCCTGTATCTGGAAGCCTGCGGCTACGACACCAAGGTGTTCGAGTTCATCTCGCTGGAGCACACCAACAAGAACAAGATGATCCTGGCGGTGAAGCGCGCCGAGCCCCAGGACCCGCGTGCGCTGCTGGAAAAGATCGAGGCGCTGAAGGCGTTCTACGCCATCCAGGAGCATTGCCTGGAAACCCTGCTCAAGGCCGACGGCCTGATCTGAAGCCAGCGTTTCCGACGCCAGCGTAGGACGGTTCTTTTTTGCCGTCCGAGGCTTGATGTCGGATAGGCAGCCCCTTCATACCCCTCGACACTCGCCCTTTTTCCACGGGCGAGGTGCTCACATGGGCAATGGCATTTACTTCCTGGCGGCGCTTTGCTGCGGCGCAGGCCAGGTTTGGGCGCAAGAGCCGCCCAGCGACCCCGACTACCCGCTGCAAACCTACCTGCACCAGAGCAACGTGCCTGGGGTGTGGGCGCGCTACAGCGGCCAGGGCGTGCGCATCGGCCAGTTCGAGGCGCACGGCAAGGCGCACAAGAAAGCCTTCGCCTACCACGATGAAGACCTGCTGCCTAACGTCGACCCGCAGTGGCAGGCCAACAGTGTGCCCTGGCTGTGGGGAAACAAGGCCAGCCCCGACCGCCATGCCCAGCACGCCAGCAGCGTGGCTGCGGTGATGGTGGCCGCGCGCAACAGCCAGGGCACCGTGGGCGTGGCGCCCCAGGCGACGATTGGTGGCCACTGGGTGGGCGGGCAGCTGGAAACCCTGGCCAAGCTGAAAAGCTACGATGTGGCCAACCTCAGCTGGGGCGCCATCGGGCGTTTCGAGCCGGTGCTGCAGGTGCCGGCCATTGGCGCGGTGCCGGTGCAGTACCGGCGGGCATTGAGCGAAGGCCGCGACGGGCTGGGCACGGTGATCGTGATGAGCGCCGGCAACGACCGCCAGGCCGGTGGCAACGCCAACTACGCCAGCCTGAGCAACATGCGCGGCAACATCATGGTCGCCGCCACCTGCCCGCCGCCGCGCAGCCAGCCGTGCGCGGCGCCGGGCTTCTCCAGCCCCGGCGCCAACCTGCTGGTGAGCGCACAGGGGGTGGGCGTGTTTACCCGGGTGGGAGTGCCCCAGGCCGGCACCAGCCTGGCGGCGCCGATTGTCAGCGGCATCGTGGCGCTGATGCTGCAGGCCAACCCGCGCCTGGGCTATCGCGATGTGCAGGACATCCTCGCGCTGACCGCCCGCCAGGTGCGCGACCCGTCCACCGACTGGCAGTACAACGCCAGCCGCCAGTGGAACGGCGGCGGCATGCACGTCAGCCACGACTACGGCTACGGCGAGGTCGACGCCCAGGCCGCCGTGCGCCTGGCCCAGGACTGGCCGGCGCGGCAGCGGTTCGCCAACGAGGCGCTGCTGGAGCAGCCGCTGGCCAGCCGCAGCGGCGAGTTCGCCATTCCCGACAACGACCCTGGCGGCCTGAGCTATGCCATGCCGTTGGCGGACGCGCGCCTGCGCGTCGAGCACGCGCTGGTCGAGGTCAAGCTGACGCACCAGCGGCCCGGGGACCTGCAACTGGTGCTGGTCTCACCGTCGGGCACCCGTTCGGTGTTGATGGACCGGCCTGGCAAGCCGCCGGCCGATGGCGCCCATGCCGGCGACCTGCGCTTCCACCGCAAGCAGCGCCTGGACTTCATCTTCAGCACGGCACGCCTGCGTGGCGAACCGGCGACGGGCGAGTGGCGGCTGCACATCACCGACCTGGCCCAGGGCAGCACCGGGGTGCTGCACAGTTGGCGCCTGAACCTGTTCGGGCGCCAGGACAACGGCAATGATCACTACGTGTACACCAACGAGTTGGCTACGTTGCAGGCCCCTGCACGCAAGAGTCTGCGGGACGTGAACGGTGGCATCGACACCCTCAACGCGGCGGCTATCAGCAGCGCTTCCGTTATCGATTTGAGTCGCGGCGAGGCGCGCTTGGCGGGGCAGGCCGTGCGCCTGGACAACCCCGGCGAGCTGGAGCACCTGATCGGTGGCGATTACGCCGACCTGCTGATCGGCAATGGGGCAGCCAACGCGCTGCTCGGCGGTCACGCCGATGATCAACTGCAGGGCGGTGCCGGGGATGACTGGCTGGACGGCGGGCCTGGCCACGACACGCTCAGTGGCGGCGCGGGGCGCGATCGCTTCGTGATTCAAGCGCGGGCCGGGGAGGGCGATACGCTGCTGGACTTCGAGCCGGGGCAGGATCGCCTGCTGCTCAGTGGCTGTGCCGAGGGCAGCCGTCCGGCGTTCACCCGCAGTGGCGAGCACACCCTGGTAACCTTGCCCCACGGCCAAGTGCTGAGCCTGCGCCATGTCCTGCCGGAACAGCTGCGCGACAGCGACTGGCAACTGCTGCCCGAACCACCGGCGCTGGACCTGCTGCGAGCCGGCCTGCCACCCCTGTAGCAGCTGCCGAAGGCTGCGTCCCAGTTGCCAGTGACGCGGCCTGGCGGCCGCTGCTACACCAGCCTAGCGCTTGCGCTTCACTGCCGGCTTTGGCACTGGCACGTTCAGCGCCGGCGCGCCCAGCGGGTGGCTGGTGGCGTCGAAGAACTGCACCTCGCGGCCGGCGAACAGGGTGGTGAAGTAGTGTTTCTGGCTGAGAATCCAGGCATCGCTCAGCGGGAAGATCGACACCGCCAGCTGCTGCACGCCGGCCTGTTCGATGGCCTCCAGCAGGTAGCGGTCCTGCTCGCCCAGGCTGTGGCCGAACAGGCACAACGGGCCCTGGTGCTGGGCCAGTTGCGCGTGGCACCAGCTCAAGTAGTCGGACTGGCGAATGGCACGCAGCTTGTCTTCGCGACGGCCTTCGTTGACGAACAGCGGCACCTCGCCAGGCTGGTTGATGGCGAAGCCATCCAGCAGGGCGCTGCCCACCGCGTTGCGCTTGCGCGTGGTGCCGTCCACCTGGCGAATCAGGTGCAGGCCGCCGTGCAGGTGCAGCACGCGGGTGGCGTCGCTGCGCACGCGGCGCACGTCAAAGCCCTGGTCCACGTCGAACAGCTCGTCGAAGCCCTCGGGCGCCTGTTCCACCGCCCAGGTCAGCAGCAGGTCGTAGTTGCTCGAGTACACCGTGGCGTATTCACGCAGGTGGCGGGCCATCGCCTGCAAGTGTTCGCCCGGCAGCAGGCGGAACGGGATGTGGGCGCTGCGCATGGCGTGAATCAGCGCTTCCTTGATCGCGTAGTAGCGGTTCAGCGGCGCCGAGGCGCTGATGGCCAGCGCGGCGTTGACCCGCACCGTGGTGTTGAGGGCGCTGAGCACCTGCTCGAAGTTCTCGGTGCCCATGGACTTGAACAGCGCCAGGTCGGTCTGCCCCAGGGGCTTGTTGCGCACTTTCTGCGCGCGCTCGAACAGCGAGTCGTAGGCAAAGTTGCGCCACAGGGCACGGCTGGCGCCGTTGCCCAGCAACAGGCCGGTGCAGTGAAAAGGCAGCTGCGGCCATTGGCCCAGGCTGGCGTCGAAAGCGTCGAGTTCCATGGCGTGCGTCTTGCTCGGGATCGGTTACAGGGCGCGACTGTACCATGGGGTGCGGGCGGGGAAACCGTCTTGTCATGTTCGTCGCCGACTATGCTGGTCTCTTTTGCCCATGCAGGAAGCACCCATGTCGTTACGTTGGTTGACCACCGCTTTACTCATGACCGCCGCTGCCGTGGCCCAGGCGCAAGTGCCCACGGGCGAGGCACTGGCCAAGGCTGCCGGCATTCCCTGGCCGGCCGTGATCGCCCATCGCGGCGCCTCCTATGACGCGCCGGAGTCCACTCGCGCCTCCTACCTGCTGGCTCGCGAGCTGGGCGCCGACTACCTGGAGATGGACCTGCAACGCACCCGCGACGGCCAGTTGATTGCCCTGCATGACACCAATCTGGGGCGCACCACCGACATCGCGACGAAATTCCCCGAGCAGAAAGACCAGCCCGTCAACCAGTTCACCCTGGCGCAGCTGAAAACCCTGGATGCCGGCAGCTGGTACAACAAGGCCTATCCCGATCGCGCCCGCCCAGCCTACGCGGGCCTGAAAATCCTGACCCTGGATGAGATCATCGACCTGGCCGACCAGGACGCGGCACACCGCCCGGGGCTGTACATCGAGACCAAGGCGCCGCTGCTGTTCCCCGGCATCGAAAAGGAACTCACCGCCAAACTGATCCAGCGCGGCTGGCTGACCGCTGCCGGCGAGGTGGCGCCGGGCCACCGGGTAGTGCTGCAGACCTTCGAGAAAGGCAGCCTGACCCTGCTCAACCAGTTCATGCCCAAGGTGCCGAAAGTGTTGCTGCTATGGGTAGGCGAGGGCAGCATCGACCCCGCCTCGCCAGCGGCCTACAACCCCGCCAGTGGCGAAACCAAGGCCGCCTACTACGCCCGCCAGCAACCACGCGACCACGTGGCCTTCGAACAGTGGCTGGACTTCGCCAAGGCCAACGGCGCAGTCGGCACCGGCCCCTCGGCGGCCCTGACCCAGGGCGGCGACCAGAGCTACATGGACCTGGTGCAACCCTGGATGAACCAGCTCACCCACGCCAAGGGCATGCTGGTGCACGTGTACACCGTGGATGACCCGGTGGATTACCAGAAAGTCATGGCCGCGGGCGTGGACGGCATCTTCACCAACCGCAGCAGCGAGTTGCTCAAGTTCTACCACCGCCCGGCCAGCCGCAGCGTGCCGGAGATTCTCCAGGCGAACGGCTACTGACTCACCCTGACCCAGCGATCGCACGCAGCAGCAACTGTCTTGAAATGGCGTCGTCTGCATCGCGGTCTATGGGGTCTCCGTATTCGCGTAGCAGCTGCCGAAGGCTGCGTCCGGCGGCGGGCCTGTGTTGCGCCGGGACGCGGCCTACGGCCGCTGCTACGGGGGCGCGCTGTGTCCGATATAAAGCGCCGGAGAGGGCGATACCTTTCTGATCTCGCGCTGACAACTCCTCCACCTAAAAAAACATTGCCTCCGGAGTTCACCGCCCCGCAGAACGGAGTTGTCATTCCTGTAGTTTCGAGAAGTCGCCACTGTGGCTGGCAAACGGAACGCTCCGCGAATGAGTGAGCTGCAGGGGCCAGCGCCGCCTGGCAGCGCCTACAAATCCTGGCGGTCCCTGCGCAACGTGGCGATGGTGCGGTTGATGTAGTCGGCGTTGCGGTCCAGGGTTTCCAGGGCGCTGCGCACGTTCTCGGCGATATCCTCCGCCTCCCAGCGCACCTCGACCCACAGGGCCAGTTCCTCTACTGCGGCGGCGATCGCCAACTGGTTTTCATACAGCTTGTCCAACAGCACGGGTTGCAGCAGCTGGTCCGTCATGCCGAGCTCCTTGTTCCATAGGGCAGCTTGGGGGTCATTATCGGTACGACCTGCGGCGTGTGTAATCGTTCTGTTAATGTGTGGGTGGATCCATTGCCGACAATTTTTTTGCATTGATGGCAGTGTAGCCGTTGCCGCAGGCGGCGCTAGGGACGTTTTTTCACCGATCTCCAGTGAAAGTCGGCTAGATGGAATGGGTATTTGTGCGCAGATTCGGGATTGGCTTATAAAGATGCGTAGCCCTCGACCAATCCTCCAGCGCCAAGACCTACAATGACTGCACTCAATGATCCCCTTGCCGCCGCTTCCCCCATTGGTACTGATCAAATCCTGCGCCGGCGTTCGCTGTTCGCCGCGTGCGGCGCTCATGCCGTACACGACGGTCTCACCGATCTCATTTATGTGCTGCTGCCCATCTGGCAGGCGCAATTTGGCTTGAGCCTGGCCCAGGTGGGGCTCTTGCGCGGCGCTTACTCGGGGACCATGGCCGGTCTGCAACTGCTGGCCAGCCGCGCGGCCCGGCGTTGGGGCCGGGAGCGGTTGCTGGTGGGCGGCACGGCGTTGGCCGGGCTGGCGTACCTGCTGGTTGGCCAGGCCGGTGGCCTGGCGGTGTTGCTGGTTGCGCTGATGGTCGGTGGGCTGGGTGCCAGCGCCCAGCACCCGCTGGCGTCATCGTTGGTGACCGACAGCCATGAAGCGGGCGGAGGCGTGAAGCAGGCGCTGTCGCAGTACAACTTTGCCGGCGATATCGGCAAGACCCTGATCCCCGGCCTGGTAGGGCTGTTGCTGACAGTGATCAGCTGGCGCGCCAGCGCCACCCTTATCGGCCTGCTGGGTATGAGTGCCGCCGTGCTGCTGTGGTGGCTGATTCCCTCGCAAGCAGTGGCTGCGCTCCACGCTGGAAAAAACCCGAAGGCGGCTGCTGGCGAAGGTTCGGTAACCGGCCTGCGCGCATTGCTGGCGACCGGGACCCTCGACAGCGCCGTGCGCATGGGCTTCCTGACCTTCCTGCCGTTCCTGCTGCAAGGCAAGGGCGCGGGTAGCGCCGGCATCGGCCTGGCGCTGATGCTGTTGTTCATCGGTGGTGCCTTCGGCAAGCTGCTCTGCGGCTATTTGGGCGCGCGCATCGGCATGATGAAGACCGTGTGGCTCACCGAGACCACTACCGCGGTGCTGATCGTGCTCGCGGTGTTCCTGCCGCAGTTCGCCCTGATGGCGCTGCTGCCGTTGCTGGGGCTGGCGCTCAACGGGACTTCATCGGTGCTGTACGGCGCCGTGCCTGAGCTTGCCGGTGCCGGCAAGCGCGAACAGGCCTTCGCGCTGTTCTACACCGGCACCATCGGCGCGGGCGCGCTGGCGCCGGTGCTGTTCGGGCGGTTGGGGGACGCGACCGGGATACCGGCGGCGGTGATGACGTTGGCGGCGATGTTGTTGCTGACGGTGCCGTTGGCGTGGGTGGTGGAGCGTGAAAGCCGGATGGCGGGCTGAATTTGATCACCTTTACTCTGTGCAAGATGGGTCGAAAATCTTCAGCGCACACGAACGCCAGCGCAGCCTGACGGCAGCGGCTACGGGTGTTCGAATATCTGGGGGGGAGTATCAGGCTGCATCAGCAGCAGGGCTGACGCTTGCCTTGAACGGTTTCACTGGCTCAGGACGAGCAGCGAACCGTGGAGAATGCTGGAGCGGGTGAAGGAAGTCGAACCCTTATGGGGCACCATCATTCAAGACCGTATACGTGTGTAGGCGCGTGCTCGCCACTTACTTACCGCTACACAGGGCCAGCAATGATTTTGGGCTTGGCTGCATATTGGGGGGGGTGGAGCTATGGGCTAGTGTTGAGGAGTTCCGCATGCAGGCTCTTCCAGAGGTGGTTATAGTCATACTTCAACCAAGCAATGAGCATTTTGTCGAACTGCCTGCGAGCCCATCTGTCCCTTCTCGCAGCCAGCCTCTCCGCGATCATCATGTTTAAAGATTCAGGGTCAAAGCCTGTCCAGACCGTCGGCACCGCTCCAGCAATATTTGGATAGCATACCGGCGCAACCTCTGAAAATAGAATTTCGTATAGTAGGTTTGGATCTATATCCTTTACTGTTTCAGCAATGCTTGCGTAATTCACCGGAAAATCATTGAACAGGTCCGACAGCGCAACTCGAACCGCCTTCAACCTTGGCTCGCTCAGAAGATGTGCCAATGGAAAACTCCTCCCGTTCTTCATCCATCGTATATTGGCTCTGGCGGGATGAATGCGCACGGTGTGTGCGTGTCACCAATAATCACCTTTCCTGAACCACCTATGACAATGGTATCCATTGCATGCACGAGGCCCAAGCAAAGGCATCGTTCGCGCGTCAGAGCGCAGCGCCGCGAGGTTGGACGTCACTGGTAACATGAGGAGGGAAGGATAAAGCAGCCTAGTGGCCGCGCTCCGTAAACCAGGACGATCTACGAAGCAGAAGAAGCTGGAGCGGGTGAAGGGAATCGAACCCTCGTTATCAGCTTGGGAAGCTGGAGTAATGCCATTATACGACACCCGCTGAACGCGGTTCACTTTTTACCAGAACTCGCCGGTCAATTGAAGCCTTTTATCCGCCCGAGGCGGAATTTGCCGGCCGGCCGCCGTGGTTGCCACGCTTCTTTGCCAGGTTATCGGGCGTCGAGCAGCAAGCACAGCGGTCGGCTGGCCAGGCGTTCAGATGGCCAGCGCATGGTGACCGTCGAACGGGCGGTAGCGAACACGGTTTGCCTGCGGGTTGGGCTTGAGGAAGTCCATCAGGGCCAGGCGGGTGTCGCGGCAGGCTGCCTTGTGTTCCATGTCAAGGAAGTGCCCGGTGCTCTGGATGGTGGCAAACTCGGTCCGCGCCACGTGCTGGGCGAAATGCCGTGCCTCATGGGCAGTGGTGTATTCGTCCCATTCACCGTTCATGAACAGCACCGGCACGTTGATCTTGGCCGCGGCGTGCAAGGCGTTGCCCAGGTCGTGTTGCAGTACCTCGCTGATGTGGAAATGCATCTGCGCGTACTCATGGTCGTCCAGGCTGCTGACGTGCCGGTAGTTGAAGCGCTTGAACAACGACGGCAGGTGCTTGCCGATGGTGTCGTTGACCAGGTGCCCGACCTTGTGGCGGTCGCAACGGCCCAGGTAATGGACGCCGCGTTCCAGGTAGTCGCGCATCGAGGCATTGAGCACCGGGGAGAACGAGCTGATCACGGCCTTCTCGATGCGCTTTGGCTGGTGGGCCAAGGCCAGCAGCGCGCAGGCGCCGCCCCAGGAGAAGGACATCACGTGTTCAGCGTTGAAGTGGTCGATCAGCTCCACCAGGATCTGGCCTTCCTCTTCCTTTGTCAGTGCACGGTGGTGCACGTTGTGGGGCTTGGATTTACCGGCGTAGGGCTGGTCGTACAGCACTACGTTGAACTGAGGATGCAGATTGCGCACTGTCTGGGCGAATGACGCGGTAGTGGCCAGCGACCCATTGACCAAGATGATGGTCTTTTCAGCGGCATCCGCGCGATAGAACTCCGTGTAAACCCGATACTGACCCTGTATATCCAGCACAGCGATTTCTGGCCTCATGTCGTAAGACTCCTGGCAAAAGAAACGGGTACTCGCGCAAGCGACTCTGCACGCAAGACTCTGCACGCAATTTGTGACAGGTAGGCAATTGCCTGGGAATTTTTTGCCCATGTCGATCCGTACAATCTGGTCGACGGGTATTGTTATAAGCGGGCGATCTGCCAGTTCGCGGCCCGATGGAAGCGGCCGGTTGCCAGCAAAAAGGTTTCTTAGAATATGGTGGTGACTGCCGAGTCACATGTGGACCGACGATTGGATTCAAGCAGGCCGATGACGTCTGCGCAAGTACCGTTGGCACAATGTCAGTGAGGTTTCTGCCGGGCGGTAAGACGCCTAGATTTGCTGAATCTCTTCAGCGCTCAGCGCCCGGTACTGGCCCGGCGACAGCTCTGGATCAAGGGTTAGCGGACCCATTTGCTCACGATGTAGCCGTAACACCTTGTTTTGAAAGTGACCGAACATTCGCTTCACCTGGTGGTACCGTCCCTCGACGATGGTCAGACGAGCACTGCGCGGCCCCAGCAGCTCCAATTTGGCCGGCTGGGTGGTCAGGTCTTCGAAGGCAAAATAAATTCCGCGGGCGAAGGTCTCGATGTACTGCGCGTCGATGAGTTGCTCGGTTTCAACGTAGTACACCTTGCCCAGTTTCGTCTGCGGCTGGGTCAGGCGGCGGGACCACTGGCCGTCGTTGGTGATCAGCATCAGCCCCGAGGTGTTGTAGTCCAGGCGGCCGGCCAGGTGCAGGTCGTGCTTGTCCGGCTCATGCAGCAGGTCGAGCACCGTGGGGTGCTGCGGGTCGACCGTGGCACTGACGCAGCCCATGGGCTTATGCAGCATGAAGTAGCGCGCTGGGCGCCCGGCTTGCAGCACCTGGTCGTCGAGCGTCACCTGGCTGAACTCGCGCACCTCATGATGCGGGTCGCCCGTGGCCACGCCATCGACGCGCACGCGCCGTTCCACCAGCAGCAGGCGTACCTGCTTGCGGTTGAGCTGCGGCAGGTTGCTCAGGAAGCGGTCGAGGCGCATGCAGGCCCTTGGGGCGGCAGTTGGTCCAGCACCTGGGCGCAACGCGGGCACAGGCAGGCCTTGTCGCGCAGGGCCGCAGGCAGGGCGGCGAGTACGCTGGGGTCGATGCTCACGCCGTAGCACCAGCAGGGCTGGGTAGCGGTGCGCGGGTCGGCCAGGTTGCAGGCGTTGGGGGCGCCACAGGCCGGGCACAGGCTGACATCATTCATGACAGGATTGGGGCAACTCGCTGCGCACGCAATTGCGTCCGCTCTGTTTGGCGCGATAGAGCGCATGGTCGGCGCGGTTGAGCAGGGTGTGCAGGGTGTCGTCCAACTGCAGCCCGGTCACGCCAACGCTGGTGGTGATTTTCAGCGATTTGTCGCCGTAGGGGAAGGCGTATTCCTCGGTGTGCCGACGAATCTTCTCGGCGATCTGCAGGGCATCGGCGCCTGGGGTGGCGCGCAGCAGTACGATGAACTCCTCGCCGCCCCAGCGGCAGAGGATGTCGGAATGGCGCAGGCTGGCGCGCAACACCTGGGCGAAGCCCTTGAGCACTTCGTCGCCGGCCAGGTGGCCGTGGCTGTCGTTGAGTTGCTTGAAGTGGTCCAGGTCCAGCAGCAGCGCCGCCAGTGGCTGGGTGTCGCGCATGGCCTCGCTGATGGCCTGGGTGGCCAGCAGGTCGAAGCCGCGGCGGTTGGGCAGGCCGGTCAGGGTGTCGCAGGTGGCCAGCAGCTCCAGGCGCTGCTGGTAGCGGCCGATCACGCGCTTGAGCAGGGCCAGCACCAGGGCGGTCACCAGCAGGCAGATCATCAGGTTCAGGTACAGCGACTGGCGGATGTCGCCCAGGGCGTTGTCCTCGCGCTTGTCGACGAACAGGTACCAGTCCAGCTCGGGAATGAAGCGCACGTTGAGGAAGTGCCGGGCGCCGTCGGCCAGGTATTCGTGGTTGCCGCTGCTGGGCAGGGGCATCTGCGCCAGCAGCTGCTCCAGCCCTGGCACGGCGCCCAGGGCCTGGCCGCTGCGGGCGCCCTGGGGGCCGCCGTGGGTGCCGGTGAGCACCACCTGGCCCTGGCGGTCGACGAAGTACACCCGGCGCTGGTAGCGCTGCTCGTAGTCCTCGATCAGCTTGACCACGGCGTTCACCTGCAGGCCCACGCCGGCCGCCCCGATGAAGCGGTCCTGGTAGTCGAACACCTTGTAGTTGATGAAGATGGTCAGCGCGTCGTGGTTGGCCATGTCGACGTCGACGTTGATCTCGTAGGGCGTGGCCATGTCGCGCACGCGGAAGTACCAGGCGTCGCGGGGCTCATGGGGCTGCACCTTCTTCAGCACGCCCTTGGCCTGGTAGTAGGTGAGGCTGGCGTTGGAGACGAAGAAGGCGGTGTAGGCGCCGTAGTGGCTCATCACCTCCTGCAGGTAGCGGGTCATCTGCTGCGGGTCGCGCTCGCCGGCCAGCACCCAGTCGCGCATGAAGGTGTCGCGCGACATCATCGAGGAGATCAGCACCGGGCGCACCAGGTCCTTCTGGATTTCGGAGTACACCGTGTCGCTGGTCAGGGGCAGCTCGGTGTTGACGATGTTGTCGCGGATCGAGCTGCGCGAGGCGTAGTAACTCAACAGCGAGGTCAGCACGAAGCCGCTGGCAAGCAGCACCACCAGGGTCAGGATCAACGAGCGCTGGGACAGCGAGGCAAGGCGGGGCGGCATAGCAAATCCATTGGCTGTAGACCGGTGCGGCATTCTAGGGGAAAGCGAGGCCGCGCGGGAAATGCTGGCCTAAAGTACGAGACGGCAATTGGGAGTGTTTCGATGTTGTAGCAAATTATTTCCGTGATGGCACTGAGTCGGGTTTCGCCTGTCTTAATCTATGCCGATCGCTATATTTTGCTCGGCGCCGACCAGCGTCGCTGGTTCGAGCTGTCCAGCGGTCCGGGAGGCCGCCATGAAAACGAGACTTCTGCTGCTAGTGTTGCTGGGTCTGTTGACCACTGCCTGTGCACCTTACGAGGGGCCAGCCTATTACCGTACCGACGTGTATGCCGGTGGTGCATATCCCTACGGCTACTACCCCTACGGGTCGACGTACTACAACTCCGGTTACTACGTGCGCTCGCCGCGTTATTACGCACCGCCGCCTCATTACTACCGCCCAGGGCCCGGCCCTGGCTGGGGTGGGCCGGGCTGGAACGGCCACCGGCCGCCACCTGGCCCACCACCAGGCCGCGGCCCTGGCCGGGGCAACTGGCAAGGGCATGGTGACCATGGCGACCACGGCGGGTTTGGTGGGCCTGGGCGGCGCTAATGGCGCACTGGAAGGGCGCGAAACACTGTAGCCGCTGCCGCCAGGCTGCGCTGGCCCATACAGACGCTGGAGATCTTCAGCGGCCCTGATGGGCAGCGCAGCCTACGGCAGCGGCTACGGTGTGGTGTAGCTGCCGCTGAAGTTCAGTAATCAGACAAATCGGCCAGCGGATGCCGGCCTTCCCACGCCTTGCTGAAATGCGCGTCCACCACCGCTTGCGGGATGCTGGCGACGTCGGGCCAGTGCCAACGCGGCTTCTGGTCCTTGTCGATCAGCCGCGCACGCACGCCCTCGCTGAACTCGGGGTGGCGGCAGCAGTTCAGGCTCAGGGTGTACTCCATCTGGAACACCTGGGCCAGGGACAGGTAGCGCGCCCGCTGGATCTGCTCCCACACCAGGTGTGCGGTCAACGGGCAGCCCTCCTCAAGCGTGTGCGCCGCCTTGGCCAGCAGCACGTCGTCGCTGTGGCGCTGGTGCACCAGCGCGCGCCAGGCGCCGGCCACGTCGCTTGTGTCCAGCAGGCTGTCGATGCGCGTGCGCCGCGGCAGCCACTGGGCTTCGGGCAACTCGCCCAGCGCTTCCTGCTGCAGCGCCTTGAGCAGGCTGTTGAGCTGCACGGCGGTCTGTTCCTGCCAGTTGAGCTGCAACAGCCCCTCGATCAGAGCGGGTTGCTGGTCGTCGCGCAGGAAGCGGTCGGCCAAATCCAGGTCGAGGGCGTCGCGGCCGTTGATGTGCGAGCCGGTCAGGCCCAGGAACAGCCCCAGCTTGCCGGGCAGCCGCGACAGGAACCAGCTGGCGCCCACGTCCGGGTACAGGCCGATGCTGATTTCCGGCATGGCCAGGCGGCTGCTGGGGGTGACGATGCGGATATTGGCACCCTGCAGTAGGCCCAGGCCGCCGCCCAGCACATAGCCATGGCCCCAGCAGATCAGCGGCTTGGGGAAGGTGTGCAGGCGGTAGTCCAGGCGGTATTCGCCAGCGAAGAAGTGCGCGGCCAGCGGCGGCACCTCGCCGGGGTGGGCGCGGCACGCCTGCACCAGGCTGCGCACGTCGCCGCCGGCGCAGAAGGCCTTGGCACCGTTGCCGCGCAGCAGCACGCAGACAATCTGATCGTCCTTTTCCCAGCGTTCCAGCTGGTCGTTGAGGGCCTCGACCATGGGCAGCGACAACGCGTTGAGGGATTTTTCGGCGTCCAGGGTGGCCACGCCAAGGCGCGCGCCGTCGACGCCGACAAGCTCTTCGAATTGCAGATTCATCCTGACCTCTTGAGTGACGCGAATGGGGCAGTGTCCAATTCAGCAGTATGGCCCGCCGTCGGCACGGCGTCAGTCTCCGGTTACATTGATTGACAATCAGGGGCGGCTTTCCTAGTGTCCGCCCCATTGTTTGCCAGGCTATGCCCATGACCACCGACGACCGCATCAAACTCGAACCCAGCTGGAAACACGCCCTGCGTGACGAATTCGACCAGCCGTACATGAACCAGCTGCGTGAGTTCCTGCGCCAGGAACACGCCGCCGGCAAGGAAATCTACCCGCCCGGCCCGCTGATCTTCAACGCGCTGAACCTGACGCCGCTCCCGCAGGTGAAGGTGGTCATCCTCGGCCAGGACCCGTACCACGGCCCGGGCCAGGCCCACGGCCTGTGCTTCTCGGTGCAGCCGGGCATTGCCACGCCGCCGTCGCTGGTGAATATCTACAAGGAATTGAAGCGCGACCTGAACATCGACATCGCGCCCCATGGCTGCCTGCAGCACTGGGCCGAGCAGGGCGTGCTGCTGCTCAACACCACCATGACCGTGGAGCGCGCCAACGCCGCGTCGCATGCGAAGAAGGGCTGGGAGTCGTTCACCGACCGCATCATCCAGACCGTCAGCGACCAGCAGTCGAGCGTGGTGTTCCTGCTATGGGGCGCCCATGCCCAGAGCAAGCAGAAGCTGATCGACAGCAGCAAGCACCTGGTGCTGACCTCGGTGCACCCGTCGCCGCTGTCGGCCTACCGCGGTTTTATCGGCAATGGGCATTTCAGCCGAACCAACAAGTTCCTGCAGCAGAGCGGCCTGGCGCCGATTGACTGGCAGTTGCCGCCCGTGTGATGCCATCGCGGCCAAGGCCGGCTCCTACCGCGGACGGTGTAGGAGCCAGCCTTGGCCGCGATGCGGGCAACGCGGTCTAGGCGACAGCCGACACCGTGCGCTTGCGCCACAGGCGCAGCAACGGCAACAGCAGCATCAGTGCCGTCAGCACCCACACGCCGGCAGTAATCGGGCTGGACCACAGGATATTCAGCGCCCCGTTCGAGATCGACAGCGCGCGCCGCAGGTTCTGCTCCATCAGCCCGCCCAGGATGAACCCCAGCAGCACCGGCGACAGCGGGAAGTCCAGCTTGCGCAGGATATAGCCGAAGATACCGATGCCCACCATCAGGAACAGGTCGAAGGTGGTGGCATGCACCGCGTACACGCCGATACCGGTGATGATCGCGATGACCGGCACCAGCGCCCAGTTGGGCACCGCGAGGATGCGCGTGAAAATTCGGATCATCGGGATGTTGAGGATTACCAGCATGATATTGGCGATGAACAGCGAGGCAATCAGCCCCCAGACGATGTCCGGCTGCTGCTGGAACAGCAGCGGCCCGGGGGTGATGTTGTACAGCGACAGGGCGCCGATCATCACCGCCGTTGTGCCTGAGCCGGGCACGCCCAGGGTCAGCATCGGCACCAGGGCGCCACAGGCCGAGGCGCCGATGGCGGTTTCCGGCGCCGCCAGGCCGCGCTTGTCGCCCTGGCCGAAGTTGCCGCTGGCGCCGGCCATGCGCTTCTCGGTCATGTAGGCCACGGCGCTGGCCAGGGTGGCGCCGGCACCGGGCAGCACGCCCATCACGAAGCCCAGCAGGCCGCAGCGAATGTTCACCACGAACACCGAGGCCGCTTCCTTGAGGTTGAACATCATGCGCCCGGTGGCCTTCACCGCCTCCTGGCCGCGGTGGGTCTTCTCCAGCAACAGCAGAATCTCGCTGACCGAGAACAGCCCCAGCACCAGCACCACGAACTGGATGCCGTCGGCCAGGTGCACGTTGTCCCCGGTGAAACGGTACACGCCGCTGTTGGCGTCGATGCCCACGCAGGCCAGGAACAGGCCGATCAGCGCGGCAATGAAGGTCTTCAACGGCCGGTCGCCGGCCATGCCGCCCAGGCAGACGATGGCGAACACCATCAGCACGAAGTATTCGGCGGGCCCGAAGGCAATGGCCCATTGCGCCAGCAGCGGCGCGAACAGCACCATGCCGCAGGTGGCGATGAACGCGCCGATGAACGAACTCCAGGCCGACAGCGACAGCGCCACCCCGGCCAGGCCCTGGCGGGCCATGGGGTAGCCGTCGAGGGTGGTCATCACCGTCGAGGCTTCGCCGGGGATGTTGAGCAGGATCGAGCTGATGCGCCCGCCATATTCGCAACCCAGGTACACCGCTGCCAGCAGGATCAGCGCCGACTCGGGTGGCAAACCCAGGGCGAAGGCAATGGGGATCAACAGCGCCACGCCGTTGATCGGCCCCAGGCCCGGCAGCAGGCCGACCACGGTGCCGATCAGCGTGCCGCACAGGGCAGTGACCAGGTTGTAGGGGCTCAGGGCCACGCCGAAGCCCTGGCCCAGGTAGCTGAAGGTATCCATGTCAGTTCTCCAGTACGTCGAGCAGGCCCAGGGGCAGGGGGACGTCCATGGCCTTGTCGAACAGCAGGTACAGGGCCACGCTCATCAGGCTCACCACCACGGTGCTGGGCAGCCAGCGGCCGCCGTACAGGCGGGCCATGGGGATGCCGGTCAGCACACTGGCAAGAATGAAACCCAGGGGTTCGAAGGTGCCGGCGAACACCAGCAATAGCACCACGCAGGCGCCGATCTTGCCCAGGGTGGCGCGGTCCAGTGGCGGTGCCTCGTCGCTGTGGATGATGGCGCTGGGGCGCACGGCCATGTACAGCAGGGCTGCGGCCATCAGGCCCAGCATCAGCAGCGGGTAGGCGCGCGGGCCCACGGGTTCGTAGGAAAAAGCGGCCTGGTAGGGCCAGGCCATCACCGCCAGCGCGGCGCAGGCCAGCAGCAGGGCAATGGCAAACAGTCGTTGCAGGGCCATGGTCGAAACTCCTTGGCGAGAGGGGGGCTGCCTCGGGACGAGGCAGGCCGCAGGTCACTGCACCAGGCCGAATTCCTGGGCCAGGGTCTTGTACTCGGTGACCTGTTTCTTCACGTAGTTGTCCAGCTCGGCGCCGGTCATGGCGAAGGGGAACAGCGCGCGCTGGGTGCGCAACGTGGCGAAGTCGTCGGACGCCAGCATCTGGTCGAACGCCGTTTTCCACCAGTCGTATTCGGCATCGCTGACCTTCGGCCCCAGGTAGAAGCCGCGCACCACTGGCCAGACGATGTCGTAGCCTTGCTCGCGAGCGGTGGGGATGTCCTTCATGCCCGGCTCGTCGATGCGCTTGTCGGCAAACACCGCCAGCATGCGCATGTCGCCGCTCTGGATGTGCGGCATGGAGTCGGAAATGTCCGTACTGCCCACCTGAATGTGCCCGCCCAGCAAGGCGGTGGCGATTTCACCGCCGCCTTCCAGGGCCACGTAGCGCAGCTGGCGCGGGTTGATGCCGGCGGCCTTGGCAATCAGCGCAGTCTGCATCCAGTCCTGGCTGCCGACCGTGCCGCTGGCACCGATCACTACCTTGCCGGGCTCTTTTTTCAGCGCCTGCACCAGGTCGTCGAGGTTCTTGTAGGGCGAATCGCTCTTCACCGCTATGGCACCGTAGCTGGTGCCCACCGCGGCCAGCCAGCGCACTGCGTGTTCGTCAAAACGACCGAACTTGCCTTGGGCCAGGTTCAGCAGCGAGCCGCTGGACCAGGCCACCAGCGAGCCGCCATCGGCCGGGCGCTGGGCTACCACGGCGTTATAGGCCACGGCGCCCACGCCGCCAGGCATGTAGGTGACGCGCATGGGTTTGGTGAGGATTTTCTCGTTGACCAGGGCGCTTTGCACCAGCTTGCAGGTCAGGTCGAAACCGCCGCCAGGGGAGGCCGGGGCAATGCATTCGGGGCGTTTGGGTTCGGCGGCTAACGCCGTGTTGGCCAGCAACAGGCAGCTGGCGGCCAGGGCCAGCTGGCGCAGGGTAGGGCTCATGTGATGTCTCCAGTTCTTGTTCTTGTTATGGCGAAAACGCATCGTGGCGTCTTGCGCGGCAGGCCCATGGCGGACCTGTCGTGGCTCGATCCTAGGGGCTCAACCTTTCGCCAACCTTTCAGCCGAAAATTGCCCTACGCGGCCCTTCACAGCCGTGGATCGGGGCGTACACTGCCGCGTCGATACCTACAACAAGAGATACCTGACCATGCGCGTCCTACTTGCCGAAGACCACCTGCCGCTGGCCGAAAGCGTGGCCCAGGCGCTCAAGCATACCGGCCTGACGGTGGATGTGCTGCACGACGGCGTGGCCGCCGACCTGGCGCTGGGCAGCGAGGAGTACGCCCTGGCCGTGCTCGACGTCGGCCTGCCGCGCATGGACGGTTTCGAGGTGCTGGCGCGCCTGCGCGGGCGGGGCAAGCACTTGCCGGTGCTGATGCTGACCGCGCGCAGCGACGTCAAGGACCGCGTCCACGGCCTGAACCTGGGCGCCGACGACTACCTGGCCAAGCCCTTCGAGCTCAGCGAGCTGGAGGCGCGGGTCAAGGCGCTGTTGCGCCGCAGCGTGCTGGGTGGCGAGCGCCAGCAACGCTGCGGCGCGTTGGTCTATGACTTGGAGACCCGGCGCTTCACCCTCGGCGATGAGTTGCTGACCCTGACCTCCCGCGAGCAGGCCGTGCTCGAAGCCCTGATCGCCCGGCCGGGGCGGGTGATGAGCAAGGAACAGCTGGCGGCCCAGGTGTTCGGCCTGGACGAGGAGGCCAGCGCCGACGCCATCGAGATCTACGTGCACCGCCTGCGCAAGAAACTCGATGGCCAGGCCGTGGCCATCGTCACCTTCCGCGGCCTGGGCTACCTGCTCGAAGGTCGTGATGCGTAAGCTCGACAGCCTGCGCGGGCGGCTGCTGTGGAACCTGGCGCTGTTGCTGGTGGTGCTGATGCTCGCCAGCGGCCTGAGCGCCTACTGGAACGGCCGCGAGGCCGCCGACACCGCCTACGACCGCACCCTGCTGGCGTCGGCGCGGACCATCGCTGCCGGGCTGTCCCAGCGCGACGGCAGCCTGAGCGCCGACGTGCCCTACGTGGCACTGGACACCTTCGCCTACGACAGCGCCGGGCGCATCTACTACCAGGTCAACGACATTCACCAGCAGCTGATCTCGGGCTACGAAAACCTGCCGGCGCCGCCGCCGGGCACGCCGCGCACCGACGACTACCCGGCGCTGGCGCGTTTCTATAACGGCCGCTACCTGGGCCAGGACGTGCGCGTGGTCAGCCTGCTCAAGGCGGTCAGCGAGCCGGAGATGAACGGCATGGCCGAGATCCGCGTGGCCGAGACCGAGGAGGCGCGCATCCGCATGGCCCGCGGGCTGATGGCCGACACGCTGCTGCGCCTGGGCATGCTGGGCCTGGGCGCGCTGATGCTGGTGTGGTACGCGGTCAGCGCCGCGCTACGCCCGCTGGAACGCTTGCGCGCCGAGGTTGAAGCACGCCAGCCTGATGACCTGCGGCCGCTGCCAGAGGTCAGCGTGCAGCGCGAACTGGTGCCGCTGGTGGCCTCGCTCAACCACTTCACCGAACGCCTGCGCGGGCAGTTCGAGCGCCAGGCGCAGTTTATCGCCGACGCCGCCCACGAGCTGCGCACGCCGCTGGCAGCGCTGAAGGCGCGCATTGCCCTGGGCCAGCGGGCCGAGCAGGGCGAGGTGTGGCGCCAGACCCTGGACGCCGCCGGCCAGGACGCCGACCGCCTGACCCACCTGGCCAACCAGCTGCTGTCCATGGCGCGGGTGGAGAACGGCGCCCGCGCCATCGCCGAGGGCGGCGCCCAGCGCCTGGACCTGAGCCAGGTGGCCCGCGAACTGGGCATGGCCATGGCGCCCCTGGCCCATGCCCGTGGCGTGGCCCTGGCGTTGGAGGCCGAGCAGCCGGTGTGGCTGCGCGGCGAGCCGACGCTGCTCAACGAGCTGCTCAGCAACCTGCTGGACAATGCCCTGGCGCACACGCCGGTGGGCGGCAACGTGATCTTGCGGGTCAGCGCCCCGGCCGTGCTGGAAGTCGAAGACGACGGGCCGGGTATTCCCGAGGGCGAGCGGGGCAAGGTGTTCGAGCGTTTCTACCGGCGCAGCGCCAAGGGCTCGGGCTTGGGCCTGGCGATCGTCGGCGAGATCTGCAAGGCCCACCGGGCGCAGATCAGCCTGCACGATGGCGCGCAGACCGGCTTGAAGGTGCGGGTGAGCTTTGTCGCCGATTAGCGGAACATCGCCATCGCTGCGTCCAGTTCGAGCCTGTCCAGCGGCACTTCGTCGCCCAAGCCCAGGTGCTGGTAGGCCGCCAGGTCTGGCAGGCGATGGACGTCGTGCTGGCGCAGCAGCCGGGCGATCTGGATCAGCCCCGTGTAGTCCAGCTGAACGCTGGGGCGGTTGAGGTCGAGGTATTCGCCCGGCACCTGCACCAGCGCCTGGGAAAATTCCCACTCGGCGAGGATCTTGCTGCCCAGCACCGGCTGGATGCGCTCGATGACGTGGTTCAGGCACACCGGGTCGGCCAGCAGCTCATTGTGTTCTTCGGCGTAGGTGAGAATCGGCAGCACGCCGATCTGGTGCACCAGCCCGGCCAGCGCCGCCTGGTCCGGCTTGAGCCGGGTGTAGCGGCGGCACAGCTCGTAGCTGATGCCGGCCACTTCCAGGCTGGCCTTCCACACCTCATGCAGCTTGGCCTGCACCACGGGTGCGCGGGCGTTGAAGATCTGCTCGATCACCAGGCCAATGGCCAGGTTGCTGCTGTAGTTGATGCCCAGGCGGTTGATGGCGCCGGTCAGGTCGGTGACTTCCTGGGTGGCGCGCAGCATCGGGCTATTGACCACCTTGATCAGCCGCGCCGCCAACGCCGGGTCGCGGCCGATGACCTTGCCCAGGGCGGGAATGCTGATATCGACGTCCTCGGCGGCCTCGCGGATCTGCAAGGCCACTTCGGGCAGGGTCGGCAGCACCAGGTCATCGTTGGCGATGGCCGTCAGCAAATGCTCTTGGACTGTCTCGGCCAGCTCGCTCATGGGGACTTCCTGGACGCGGTCGCGGGGGCGGGGCAATGTAGCCTAGCGTTGGATCTCGCGGTCGCGATCCAGTTCATATGGCAGGTCCAGCAGGCTCAGGCGCGGGCCTTCCGGGCTGCCCAGGTGCAGGTTGCCGTCTTCCACGGCGTCGGCCTGCAGCACGGCCAGCAGCTCCACGCCTAGCTCGGCAGCGGCCGCCAGGGCCACTTCGCCCACGGCGCTGGCGTGGTTGGGCGAGAACAATGCGGTGCCTGGCGCCGGCGGCTGGCCGTCGGTCAGTGACAGGCGGTAGAGCCGACGCTTGAGCTTGCCCAGGTACTGCATGCGCGCAACAATTTCCTGGCCTGTGTAGCAGCCTTTCTTGAAGCTGACGCCGCCCACGGCCTGCAGGTTGAGCATCTGCGGAATGAACGTCTCGCGGGTTTCCGGCATCACCTGGGCGATACCGGCGCGCACCTGGCCCAGCAGCCAAGCGTTCAGCTCGCCCTGGGGCAAGTGCTGCGCAAGCTTCTGGCGCACGGCTTCGGCCTGCTCGGTTGGCACCCACAGCTCGGCACGCTGGGGCGACACGCGCACGGCAACCAGTGCCTCGTGCCGTGCGGCGACGTTGCTCTCCTCGCCCAGTTCCAGGCCCAGGGCCGCCAGTGCCGGCTGGCCGTCGACCAGGCCGAAGCGCACCCAGGCGTCACTTTCGTCGGTGAGCTTGGACTTGGAGAACACCGCGTACTTCTTCAGGTCCGCCAGTTGCGGCTCCACCAGCTCGCGGGCCATGGCCAGCAGCACGCCATCGCCTTGCAGCAGGATGCGGAAGCTGGACTGCATGCGGCCCTTCTGGGTGCAACGCGCGCCCAGGCTGGCGTACTGCTCGGTGAGGTAGTTGATATTGCAGGTCAATTGACCCTGCAGGAACTTGCCGGCATCGGAGCCGCGTACGGCGAGGACGCCTTCGTGGGACAGCGCGCAGAAAAAAGCAGAATTGGCCATGGGGCATCGCAAGGGCTAAAAGACTGGGCTCCATCATAGAGCGCTGCCGGGAAAATAGGTAGGTGACTATGGTTGAACAGCGTGTGGGGGCCGGACGCCGCCTGCGGCAGCTGCTACGGGTTGGAGGTCGGCGCCGATCCGGATTGGGGGTGTGCCGCATACCAGCGCCGGAATCCGGATTGGCGGCACCCCACACACCTGTAGCAGCGGCCGCAGGCCGCGTCCCGCGCACCCCACACATATATAGACATGCGTCCAAGTGCCGCGCGGCGCAGGTCGCTGTATACTGCGCGCCTATTTGAGGAGCGCTCCATGGTCGAAGATATTGAACTCAACCGGCTCTACTGGCATAGCCGCCGCGGCATGCTGGAGCTTGACGTGTTGCTGGTGCCTTTCGTCAAGGAGGTGTACCCCAGCCTCAATGACGTGGACCGCGAATGCTACCGCCGCCTGCTGGAATGCGAAGACCAGGACATGTTCGGCTGGTTCATGGAACGCACCGAATCCGAGGACCCGGAGCTGCAGCGCATGGTTCGCATGATCCTGGACCGTGTCCAGCCCAAGTAAGCTGTTTCATTGCCGCTGGCACGCCTCGCGGCGATTGCTGGCGGCCTACCTGGCGGCACTGGGGCTGGCACTGTTCAGCCTGGTGCTGCTCGATGCGCCGTTCGCCTGGCGCGGCCTGGGCATGTTGATGTGCCTGGCCCACGCCGCCTGGCACCTGCCCCGCAGCCTTCTGCTCAGCCACCCCCACGCCTGGCGCGCCTTGCGCCGTGATGCCGGCGGCTGGGCGCTGTGGAACCGTGGCCAGGGCTGGCAGGCGGTGCAACTGCTGCCCGACAGCATGGCGCTGCCAGGCCTGGTGCTGCTGCGCTTCCGCCTGCCGGGGCAATGGTTGCCGCGCAGCCTGTGCCTGCCCGCCGACACCCTGGGTGCCGACGAGCATCGGCGCCTGCGGGTGCGGCTCAAGTTCAGTCGTCGAAGGTGGGCGGCACCAGGATAGTGTCCAGCGCTTCCGGCAGCATTTCCGGGTAATCCAGCGTGTAGTGCAGCCCGCGGCTCTCTTTGCGCTGCATGGCCGAGCGAATCATCAACTCGGCCACCTGGGCCAGGTTGCGCAGCTCGATCAGGTCGCGGCTGACTTTATAGTTGCTGTAGAACTCGTCGATCTCGTCCAGCAGCAACCGCACCCGGTGCTCGGCACGTTGCAGGCGCTTGGTGGTGCGCACGATGCCCACGTAGTCCCACATGAAGCGCCGCAGCTCGTCCCAGTTGTGGGCGATGATCACGTCTTCGTCCGAATCGGTCACCTGGCTGGCGTCCCACTGCGGCAGGCGCTCGGGCAGCGCGGTATGCGGCAGTTGCTCGACGATGTGCGCGGCGGCGGAGCGGCCGTAGACGAAGCATTCGAGCAGCGAGTTGCTGGCCATGCGGTTGGCGCCGTGCAGGCCGGTGAAGGTGGTTTCGCCGATGGCGTACAGGCCGGGCACGTCGGTGCAGCCGTGCTGGTCGATCATCACGCCGCCGCAGGTGTAGTGCGCGGCCGGCACCACCGGGATGGGCTGGCGGGTGATGTCGATGCCGAAGGCCAGGCAGCGCTCGTACACGGTGGGGAAGTGGCTGGTGATGAACTCGGCCGGCTTGTGGCTGATGTCGAGGAACACGCAGTCCACGCCCAGGCGCTTCATTTCATGGTCGATTGCGCGGGCCACGATGTCCCGGGGCGCCAGCTCGGCGCGCGGGTCGAAGCGTGGCATGAAGCGTTCGCCGTTGGGCAGCTTCAGCACCGCGCCTTCGCCGCGCAGGGCCTCGGTCACCAGGAAACTCTTGGCCTGGGGGTGGTACAGGCAAGTGGGGTGGAACTGGTTGAATTCCAGGTTGGCCACCCGGCAGCCGGCGCGCCAGGCCATGGCAATGCCGTCGCCGCAGGCGCCGTCGGGGTTGCTGGTATAGAGGTAGACCTTGGCCGCGCCGCCGGTGGCGAGGATAGTGAAGCGCGCGCCGAAGGTGTCGACCTCACCGGTGTTGCGGTCCAGCACGTAGGCGCCCAGGCAGCGGTCGCCGGCCAGGCCCAGGCGCCGCTCGGTGATCAGGTCGACCGCCACGCGCTGCTCCAGCAGCTCGATGTTGGGCCGCAGGCGGGCCTGGGCCAGCAACGTCCGGAAGATCGCCGCGCCAGTGGCGTCGGCGGCGTGGATGATGCGCCGGTGGCTGTGGCCGCCCTCGCGGGTCAGGTGGAACTCGAAGCTGTTCTCGTCGTGGGCCGGGTCGTCGTCACGGGTGAACGGCACGCCCTGGTCGATCAGCCACTGGATGGCCTCGCGGCTGTGCTCCACGGTGAAGCGCACCGCGTCTTCATGGCACAGGCCGCCGCCGGCGTTGAGGGTGTCCTCGACGTGGGACTGCACGGTGTCGGTGTCGTCAAGCACCGCGGCCACGCCGCCCTGGGCCCAGAAGGTGGAGCCGTTGGACAGGTCGCCCTTGCTCAGTACCGCAATGCGCAAATGCCCGGGCAAGGTCAGGGCCAGGCTAAGCCCGGCGGCACCGCTGCCAATCACTAGAACGTCGTGTTGATACTGCTGGCTCATGTCTTTATTCCGCGGGGGCGACTATTGTTTTCGGCGCAGTCTCCTCCAAGCGGCCCTGCGCGCGCAATCCTCACTTCGTAGCGGTAGGTGCGGGACGCCGCCTTTAGCAGCTGCTACTGGCGCATGAGCATCGCGGATCGGTCATGGGCTACTAGTATATAGAGGGGGGTATCGGCACAATAGCCAAGCCTTCATGGCGTTGTGGAACTATACCGTTGGTCGGGCTATCTGATACACGAACCGACGGATGGGGCGCTTGCGCCTGATCGACCGTGCTTGAGCCTTGTTTCATGGCTGAAACACCGGCGGTCAACGCACAATCGCGCAATGTCCGCGGGCGATCCCTGCAAATACCGGGAACTTTATTCAACACCCCGGTATCCATAGACGGTCGCCCATGAGAAGGGAAACGGCGTCGGCTTTATGTGGGGCTGAAGTCGCTGGCCACTGCAAGCGGATTCGACGACAAGATTATTGACGCAGCCGGCCATGACCGCGCTGCGGTTTTCGTGCAGGTCAAATCATGGCGTGCAGGAAACTTGCTTGGAGGGGAGAACTTTTGCGAAAAGCCCGAGTCTATGATTGCAAGCCTGAACGATGGCTTAAGCAATGCTCCTCCCGGCTCAACGAGGAGTGTTCATGCTAACCCAGGAAGAGGATCAGCAACTGGTCGAGCGTGTTCAACGCGGCGACCGGCGAGCTTTCGATCTGTTGGTGCTGAAATACCAGCACAAGATTCTCGGGTTGATCGTGCGATTCGTGCACGACACCCATGAAGCCCAGGACGTGGCGCAAGAAGCCTTTATCAAGGCGTATCGGGCGCTTGGCAATTTCCGCGGTGACAGTGCCTTTTATACATGGCTGTACCGCATCGCCATCAACACGGCGAAAAACTACCTGGTGTCCCGCGGTCGTCGGCCGCCAGATAGCGATGTAAGTTCCGAGGATGCCGAGTTCTACGACGGCGATCATGGCCTCAAGGATCTGGAGTCTCCGGAGCGCTCCCTGTTACGAGATGAGATCGAGGGCACCGTCCACCGGACCATCCAGCAACTGCCAGAAGATTTGCGTACGGCGTTAACTTTACGTGAATTCGACGGTCTGAGTTACGAGGACATTGCCAGCGTCATGCAATGCCCGGTGGGTACCGTGCGATCTCGGATTTTCCGCGCTCGGGAGGCCATAGATAAAGCCCTGCAGCCTTTGTTGCAGGAAACCTGAGACAGCGGCGACAGCCAAGAGAGGAACCGCCATGAGTCGTGAAGCTTTGCAGGAATCGCTGTCCGCGGTGATGGATAACGAAGCGGACGAACTGGAACTGCGCAGGGTCATCAACGCCCTGGAAGATCCAGAAACACGTGCAACCTGGAATCGCTACCAGATTGCCCGTGCGGTAATGCACAAGGACTTGCTCGACCCACGCCTGGACCTGGCCACCGCCGTATCGGCAGCCATTGCCGAGGAAATCGCACCGGTCAAGGCCACTCGTGGTCCATGGCGCAGCCTGGGCCGCCTGGCCGTGGCAGCCTCGGTCACCGTGGCGGTGTTGGCAGGCGTGCGCCTGTACAACCAGGACGAAATCGCCGGCAACCAGCTGGCCCAGCAGCAACCGGCTACCCAGCAGGCACCTTCCGTGCCGCAGGTGCAAGGCCCGGCCGTGCTGGCAGGCTACACTGAGAGCAACGACCAGAGCACTGGCCCCATGGCCAACGGTGTTCTGCAAGGTCAGGCTGGCATGCATGACCAGCGCTTGCCAGGCTACCTGCGCCAACACGCCCAGGAAGCTGCGTTGAAAGGGACCGAAAGCGCGTTGCCATACGCACGTGCCGCGAGCCTTGAAAACCGCTAAGGAGGACCATGCGCGCCATACCGCTACTACCGCTATTGCTCGGTTCCTGTCTGAGCGTCCCGGCCTTCGCGGCCAGCGACGCTTCGCAGTGGCTTAACCGCCTGGCCCAGGCCGAGCAGCAGCAGAGCTTCCAGGGCACCTTCGTCTACGAACGCAACGGCAGTTTCACCACCCACGACATCTGGCATCGCGCCCAGAACGGCAAGGTCAGCGAGCGGCTGTTGCAGCTCGATGGCTCGGCCCAGGAAGTCGTGCGCGTGGATGGCCGTACCCAGTGCGTGAGTGGCGCCCTGGTTCCCGGTGTGAGCGAGACGCCTGATTCCTCTGGCCGCGTGCTCGACCCCCTCAAGCTGATGTCCTGGTACGACCTTGCGGTCGCGGGGCAATCACGCGTGGCCGGGCGCGATGCCACCATCGTTACGCTGACCCCCAAGGATCAGCACCGCTACGGTTTCGAATTGCACCTGGACAGCAAGACTGGCCTGCCGCTCAAGTCGTTGTTGCTCGACGACAAGGGGCGCCTGCTGGAACGCTTCCAGTTCACCCGCCTGGACACCGACGTGCCCACGGATGCGGAGCTGGCTGCCAGCGACAACTGCAAGCCCCTGGGGCCGGCCGTTGTCGCCCAGGCCTCGGCGCCCGCCGCCGGCCATTGGCGTTCGGACTGGCTGCCGCCGGGCTTCGAGCTGGCCGGCAGTTCCTCGCGCAAGGACCCCGACACCAAGACCACCGTCAGCAGCCTGATGTACGACGATGGCCTGGCGCGTTTCTCGGTGTTCCTCGAGCCGCTCAATGGCAACGTCGGGGCTGACGCCCGCACGCAACTGGGGCCGACCTCGGCCGTGTCGCGGCGCCTCACCACCCCCACCGGCGACGTGATGGTCACCGTGGTGGGCGAGATCCCCATCGGCACCGCCGAGCGCATCGCCTTGTCGATGCGTGCCCAAGACGCCCAGGCGAAGAATTGAGGCGCCTGTGCTGAGCAGGAGTGGGCGTGCAGGGAGCGCGTCACCTAGTGCGTCACGGCATCCGTTACAAAGGATGACGAAATGAAACTTCTGTCAGTCAGGTTGCAAAACCCCCTGAATTTTTCTATAGGTCAGACCCTCAAGGGTCTGGCCTTGTCTGCTGTTTCAGGATCGCCACTGCCGACACCCCCGGACCCGGACATTGCCTTGCGGCAGTGCCCGGGTTTTGTGCGTCTGGCGAACCCACTTGCTAAACCTAGCTCGTTAAATACGGGAGCCGTATGTCGATACTACGCTTGAAGCATTACCTGACCGTGTGCGCCGCCGTGCTGATGCTCGGCCAGGTCGTCACCGCCCAGGCCGAGGCGCTGCCTGACTTCACCAACCTGGTGGAGCAAGCCTCGCCCGCGGTAGTCAACATCAGTACCACCCAGAAGCTGCCCGACCGCAGCGCCGGTGCCGGCGACATGCCGGACCTGGACGACCTGCCCCCGGCCTTCCGCGACTTCTTCCGCAACATGCCGCGTTCGCCGCGCAGCCCCAAGGGCGGTGATCGCCAGCGCGAGGCCCAGTCCCTGGGCTCGGGCTTCATCATCTCGCCCGACGGCTACGTGCTGACCAACAACCACGTGATCGCCGACGCCGATGAAATCATCGTGCGCCTGTCCGACCGCAGCGAACTGAAAGCCAAGCTGGTGGGTACCGACCCGCGCACCGACGTGGCCCTGCTGAAAATCGACGGCAAGAACCTGCCTACGGTCAAACTGGGGGATTCCGACAAGCTCAAGGTTGGTGAGTGGGTGCTGGCCATCGGCTCGCCGTTCGGCTTCGATCACTCGGTCACCAAGGGCATCGTCAGCGCCAAGGGTCGCACCCTGCCCAACGACGCCTACGTGCCGTTCATCCAGACCGACGTGGCCATCAACCCGGGCAACTCCGGCGGCCCGCTGTTCAACATGAACGGCGAGGTGGTGGGCATCAACTCGCAGATCTTCACCCGTTCCGGTGGCTTCATGGGCCTGTCGTTCGCTATCCCGATCGACGTTGCCATGGACGTCTCCAACCAGCTGAAGAAAGACGGCAAGGTCAGCCGCGGCTGGCTGGGCGTGGTCATCCAGGAAGTGAACAAGGACCTGGCGGAATCCTTCGGCCTGGACAAACCGGCCGGCGCCCTGGTGGCGCAGATGGTCGAGGACGGCCCGGCGGCCAAGTCCGGCCTGCAGGTGGGCGACGTGATCCTCAGCATGAACGGCCAGCCGATCGTCATGTCCGCCGACCTGCCGCACCTGGTGGGCGGCCTCAAGGCCGGCGCCAAGGCCAGCCTGGAAGTGGTTCGCGAAGGCAAGCGCAAGACCATCGACGTGACCGTCGGTGCCATGCCGGCCAATGACGACGACATCCTCGCCGGTGGCGCCGCCAAGTCCCAGGCCGAGAGCAACAGCAACCGCCTGGGCGTCTCGGTGGCCGACCTGACCGCCGATCAGAAAAAGTCCCTGGACTTGCAAAGCGGCGTGGTCATCAAGGACGTGCAGGACGGCCCTGCGGCGCTGATCGGCCTGCAGCCGGGTGACGTCATCACCCACCTTAACAACCAGGCCATCGGTTCGGCGAAGGAGTTCACCGACATCGCCAAGGGCTTGCCGAAGAACCGCTCGGTGTCCATGCGCGTGCTGCGCCAGGGCCGTGCAAGCTTCATCACCTTCAAGCTGAGCGAGTGATAAGCTGGCGTTGAAACAGGGGAGGGCGGCCGGTGGGCCGCCCTTTTTTGTGAGCGGATGTCGATGGGCGTGGGCTTCCCCAGGATGTTCATGATCAACCGTCTCCCACATCGCCCCGTAATTCAGGTACAATTCCCGGCTATTTTTCGTTGGGCGTCCGGCCCGCAGCCTTTTTGAGTGTTGATCCGTGAGTGATTTGAGTCATATCCGCAATTTCTCCATCATCGCCCACATTGACCATGGCAAGTCGACGCTGGCCGATCGGTTCATCCAGATGTGCGGCGGCCTGGCCGATCGCGAGATGGAAGCTCAGGTGCTGGACTCCATGGACCTGGAGCGTGAGCGTGGCATCACCATCAAGGCCCACAGCGTCACGCTGCATTACAAGGCGCAGGACGGCAAGACCTACCAGCTGAACTTCATCGACACCCCCGGCCACGTCGACTTCACCTATGAAGTCAGCCGTTCGCTGGCCGCCTGCGAAGGCGCGCTGCTGGTGGTCGATGCCGGTCAAGGCGTGGAGGCCCAGTCGGTCGCCAACTGCTACACCGCCATCGAGCAGGGCCTGGAAGTCATGCCCGTGCTGAACAAGATGGACCTGCCCCAGGCCGACCCCGATCGCGTCAAGGACGAGATCGAGAAGGTCATCGGCATCGACGCCACCGACGCCGTGGCCTGCAGCGCCAAGAGCGGCATGGGCGTGATCGACGTGCTCGAACGCCTGGTCCAGGACATTCCCGCCCCTACCGGCAACATCGAAGATCCGCTGCAAGCGTTGATCATCGACTCCTGGTTCGACAACTACCTGGGCGTCGTCTCCCTGGTGCGCGTGCGCCACGGCCGCGTGAAGAAGGGCGACAAGATCCTGGTCAAGTCCACCGGCAAGGTACACCTGGTCGACAGCGTGGGTGTGTTCACCCCCAAGCACACCGCCACCGCCGACCTGAAAGCCGGTGAAGTAGGCTTCATCATCGCCAGCATCAAGGACATCCACGGCGCGCCGGTGGGTGACACCCTGACCCTGAGCAGCACCCCGGACGTGCCGGTGCTGCCTGGTTTCAAGCGCATCCAGCCACAGGTCTACGCCGGCCTGTTCCCGGTCAGCTCCGAAGACTTCGAAGACTTCCGCGACGCGCTGTCCAAGCTGACCCTCAACGACTCGTCGTTGCAGTACCTGCCGGAAAGCTCCGACGCCCTGGGCTTCGGTTTCCGCTGTGGCTTCCTGGGCATGCTGCACATGGAAATCATCCAGGAGCGCCTGGAGCGCGAGTACGACCTGGACCTGATCACCACCGCGCCAAGCGTAATCTTCGAAGTGGTGCTGAAGACCGGCGAGACCATCTACGTCGACAACCCGTCGAAGCTGCCTGACGTGTCCTCGGTGGAAGATTTCCGCGAGCCGATCGTGGCTGCCACTATCCTTGTGCCTCAAGAGCACCTGGGCAACGTCATTACCCTGTGCATCGAGAAGCGTGGCGTGCAGCGCGACATGCAGTTCCTCGGCAGCCAGGTGCAGGTGCGCTACGACCTGCCGATGAACGAGGTGGTGCTGGACTTCTTCGACCGCCTGAAATCCACCAGCCGCGGCTATGCTTCCCTGGACTACCATTTCGATCGCTACCAGTCGGCCAACCTGGTCAAGCTGGATGTGCTGATCAACGGTGACAAGGTTGACGCCCTGGCCCTGATCGTTCACCGCGACAACGCCCACTACAAGGGCCGCGCGCTGACCGAGAAGATGAAAGAACTGATTCCTCGGCAGATGTTCGACGTTGCGATCCAGGCCGCCATCGGCGGGCAGATCGTGGCCCGGACTACTGTCAAGGCGCTCAGAAAGAACGTACTGGCTAAATGCTATGGCGGTGACGTCAGCCGTAAGCGCAAGCTTCTGGAGAAGCAGAAGGCCGGTAAGAAACGCATGAAACAGGTCGGCAACGTGGAAATTCCACAAGAAGCCTTCCTCGCCGTGCTCAGGTTGGATAGTTAGGTCCTATGTCTCTAAATTTCCCGCTGTTGTTGGTCATTGCTGTCGCCGTCTGCGGTTTGCTGGCCCTGTTCGATCTGGTCTTCCTGGCTTCGCGCCGCAAGACTGCGATCGCAACCTACCAGGGTAGTGTCAGCGAGCCGGACCCGGTGGTGCTCGAGCAGTTGAACAAGGAACCGGCGCTGGTCGAATACGGCAAGTCGTTCTTCCCGGTGCTGTTCATCGTGCTGGTGCTGCGCTCGTTCCTGGTCGAACCCTTCCAGATCCCGTCGGGGTCCATGAAGCCGACCCTGGAAGTGGGTGATTTCATCCTGGTCAACAAGTTCTCCTACGGCATCCGCCTGCCGGTGATCGACCAGAAGATCATCCAGATCGGTGACCCGCAGCGTGGCGATGTCATGGTGTTCCGCTACCCAAGCGACCCGAACGTCAACTACATCAAGCGTGTCATTGGCCTGCCGGGCGACAAGATCCGCTACACCAATGACAAGCGCCTGTACGTCAACGACCAGCTGGTGGCCGAGCAACTGCTGGGCGAAGAGCCCAACAGCCTGGGCACTGCCGAGCTGTATCAGGAAAAACTCGGCGACGTCGAGCACCTGATCCGCAAGGAAATGGGCCGCTACCACATGCCGCCGGACAATCAATGGACCGTGCCTGCCGGGCACTACTTCATGATGGGCGACAACCGCGACAACTCCAACGACAGCCGTTACTGGGATGACCCGCGTATTCCCAAGGAACTGCTGGGCATGGTCCCGGACCGCAATATCGTCGGCAAGGCCTTCGCGGTCTGGATGAGCTGGCCGGAGCCGAAGATGAGCCACTTGCCGAACTTCTCGCGAGTCGGGCTGATCAAGTAACACCAGGCGGCGCTGTCCAGTGGACAGCGCCGAATGCTTTTCAGGCGGCAGCAGGGATGGAGAGCTTGAGCATGAACGCAGCCAGTTCGCAGAAAGGTATTTCGCTGCTGGGAGGGCTGGTACTGCTGGCCATACTGGGGTTTGTCGCCAGTACGGCCTTCAAGGTGCTGCCGCACTATTTCGACTACTGGACGATGAAGAAGATCATCGAATCGGCAGCGACTGACAGGGCGGAGAAAATCGACACGGTTGGTGAGTTCTACAACCATGTGGACGCAGGCATGGGCATCAACAATATCCGTGACCTGCAAGCCCGCAATATCATGAAAGTGACACTGGACGACGACGTGTTCGCCGCCCATTTGCAATACGAACAGCGTGAGCCACTGATCGGCAACGTCGATCTGGTGGTGAAATTTGACCACGAATTCAGCGTGCGTAAACCGTGAGTGTTTCCTTGAGCCGTCTCGAGCGTCAGCTCGGCTATACCTTTAAAGACCAGGACCTGATGGTGCTGGCCTTGACTCACCGCAGCTTCGCCGGGCGCAACAATGAGCGCCTGGAGTTCCTCGGTGATGCCATCCTCAACTTCGTGGCCGGTGAATCGTTGTTCGAACGTTTCCCCCAGGCCCGCGAAGGCCAGCTGTCGCGCCTGCGCGCCCGGCTGGTGAAAGGCGAGACCCTGGCCGTACTGGCCCGTGGTTTCGACCTGGGCGAATACCTGCGCCTGGGCAGCGGTGAATTGAAGAGCGGCGGTTTCCGTCGCGAGTCGATCCTGGCCGATGCCCTGGAAGCGCTGATTGGTGCCATCTATCTGGATTCGGGCATGGAAGTGGCCCGCGAGCGTGTGCTGTCCTGGCTGACCAGCGAGTTCGACAGCCTGACGCTGGTGGACACCAACAAGGACCCGAAAACCCGCCTGCAGGAATACCTGCAGTCGCGTGGTTGCGAACTGCCGCGTTACGAAGTGGTGGATATCCAGGGCGAACCGCATTGCCGGACGTTTTTCGTCGAATGTGAAGTGACCCTTTTGAACGAAAAAAGCCGAGGTCAGGGTGTGAGCCGTCGTATTGCCGAACAGGTAGCGGCCGCTTCAGCCCTGATTGCCCTGGGCGTGGAGAATGGCAATGACTGATACAACCCCAACCCGCTGTGGCTATGTCGCAATCGTCGGCCGCCCGAACGTGGGCAAGTCCACGCTGCTCAACCACATCCTGGGCCAGAAGCTGGCGATCACCTCGCGCAAGCCGCAGACCACCCGCCACAACATGCTGGGCATCAAGACCGAAGGCGAGATCCAGGCCATCTACGTCGACACCCCCGGCATGCACAAGAGCAACGAAAAGGCGCTCAACCGCTACATGAACAAGACCGCCTCGGCGGCCTTGAAAGACGTGGACGTGGTGATCTTCGTGGTGGACCGCACCAAGTGGACCGACGAGGACCAGCTGGTGCTGGAGCGCGTGCAGTACGTGCAGGGCCCGGTGATCCTGGCCATCAACAAGACCGACCGCATCGAGGACAAGGCCGAGCTGATGCCGCACCTGGCCTGGTTGCAGGAACAGCTGCCCAACGCCGAGATCGTCCCGGTGTCGGCCCAGCAGGGTCACAACCTCGACGCCCTGGAAGGCCTGATCGCCAAGCACCTGCCGGAAAACGATCACTTCTTCCCTGAAGACCAGATCACCGACCGCAGCAGCCGCTTCCTGGCCGCCGAACTGGTACGCGAGAAGATCATGCGCCAGCTGGGCGCCGAGCTGCCGTACCAGATCACCGTCGAGATCGAAGAGTTCAAGCAGCAGGGCAAGACCCTGCACATCCACGCCCTGATCCTGGTGGAGCGTGATGGTCAGAAGAAGATCATCATTGGCGACAAGGGCGAGCGCATCAAGCGCATCGGCATGGAAGCGCGCAAGGACATGGAGCTGCTGTTCGACTCCAAGGTCATGCTCAACCTGTGGGTGAAAGTGAAGGGCGGCTGGTCCGACGACGAACGCGCCCTGCGCTCGCTGGGTTACGGCGACCTCTGATCGCCGCGCCGCGGGCCCCCCGGCGCACGCTGGATACCTGTAGCCGCTGCCGCTAGGCTGCGCTGGCCTTGGGATACACTGGAGATCTTCAGTGTTTCCACGGGCCAGCGCAGCCTTCGGCAGCGGCTACGTTGCTTCGAGAGCCCCCATGTCCACCCTCGTCCTTTACCCCGCCTACGTCCTGCACTCGCGCCCCTACCGCGAGAACAGCGCCCTGGTCGACTTCCTCACCCCGGGCGGTCGCCTGCGCGCGGTGCTGCGCAGCGCCCGTGGCAAGGCCGGCAGCCTGGCGCGGCCGTTCGTACCGCTGGAAGTGGAGTTCCGTGGCAAGGGTGAGCTGAAGAACGTCGGGCGCATGGAAGCGGTGGGCGTGGCCTCCTGGATGGTCGGCGACGCGCTGTTCAGCGGCCTGTACCTGAACGAACTGCTGACCCGCCTGCTGCCGGCCGAAGACCCCAACCAGGTGATCTACGACAGCTACGCCGCCACCCTGCAGGCGCTGGCCGCCGGCCTGCCGCTGGAGCCGCTGCTGCGCGCGTTCGAATGGCGGCTGCTGGACGAGTTGGGCTACGGCTTCGCCATGGACAGCGACGTCAACGGCGACCCGGTGGAGGCCGACGGCCTGTACCGCCTGCAGGTGGACGCCGGCCTTGAGCGCGTGTGGCTGATCCAGCCCGGCCTGTTCAAGGGCAGCGAACTGCTGGCCATGGCCGAAGCTGACTGGACTGCCCCCGGCGCATTGAGCGCTGCCAAGCGCCTGATGCGCCAGGCGCTGGCCGTGCACCTGGGCGGTCGTCCGTTGGTCAGTCGGGAACTGTTTCGCAAGCCGTGAGCACCACGTATCCTTGGGGTCTCAATTCCAAGGAGCGCTCCCGTGACCACCAGCAATCGCATTCTTCTCGGCGTCAACATCGACCACGTGGCAACCCTGCGTCAGGCCCGCGGCACCCGCTACCCTGACCCGGTCAAGGCTGCGCTGGACGCCGAAGAGGCGGGCGCCGACGGCATCACCGTGCACCTGCGCGAAGACCGCCGGCACATCCAGGAACGCGACGTGCTGCTGCTCAAGGACGTGCTGCAGACGCGCATGAACTTCGAAATGGGCGTTACCGAAGAGATGCTGGCGTTCGCCGAACGCATCCGCCCGGCCCACGTGTGCCTGGTGCCGGAAACCCGCCAGGAGCTGACCACCGAAGGCGGCCTCGACGTGGCCGGCCAGGAAGCGCGTATCCAGGCGGCGGTAGAGCGCCTGAGCAAGATCGGCTGTGAAGTGTCGCTGTTCATCGACGCCGACGAGCGCCAGATCGCCGCCTCCAAGCGCGTGGGCGCGCCGGCCATCGAGCTGCACACCGGCCGTTACGCCGATGCCGAGACTCCGGCGCAGGTGGCTGAGGAGCTTAAGCGCATCGCCGATGGCGTGGCGTTCGGCGTGGCCCAGGGGCTGATCGTCAATGCCGGCCATGGCCTGCACTACCACAACGTGGAAGCGGTGGCGGCCATCAAGGGCATCAACGAGCTGAACATCGGCCATGCGCTGGTGGCCCATGCGTTGTTCGTGGGCTTCAAGGCGGCGGTGAGCGAGATGAAGCAGCTGATCGTGGCTGCTGCTCGCTGATTGCGTAGGCCTTGGACGCGGCCTGCGGCCGCTGCTACGCGGATCCCCGTAGCAGCGGCCGAAGGCCGCGTCCGCGGTCTCAACCTTTCAAATAACCTTCCACCAACCCCACCCAGCACGCCGCGCCCAGCGGGATCACCGCGTCGTCGAAGTCGTAGTGGTCGTTGTGCACCGAGCACCCGGTGAACTCGCCGGTGCCGTTGCCCAGGATGAAGTAGCAGCCCGGCTTCTCGTGCAGCATCCAGGCAAAGTCCTCGCTGCCCATGATGCGCACCGGCATTTTCTCCAGCACGTTCTGCGCGCCCAGCACCTCACGGGCCACGCCCAGCATGCGCTCGGTCTCGGCTTTGCTATTGACCAGCACCGGGGCCAGCAGGCAGTAGTCGATCTCGGCCTTCACGCCGAAGCTGGCAGCTTGCCCCTCGACAATCTCGCGAATGCGCTTCTCCACCCGCTCACGCACAGCCGGGTCGGCGGTGCGCACGCTGAGCATCACCTTGGCCGTCTCGGGAATGATGTTGTACGCGGTGCCGGCCTGCACCATGCCCACGCTGAGCACGGCGGCGTCATCGGTGGACAGGTTGCGCGAGATCACCGTCTGCAGCGCGGTGATGATGCTGGCCAGCGCCGGCACCGGGTCAATGGCCCGCTCGGGCATGGCGCCATGGCCGCCACGGCCGGTCAGGGTGATGGTGACGCGCTCGGACGAGGCCATGAAACCGCCGGCCTGCACCACGGCCTGGCCCACGGGCAGGCCGGGCATGTTGTGGTAGGCGTACACCGCGTCGCAGGGGAAGCGGGTGAACAGGCCGTCGTCGATCATCTGCTTGGCGCCGCACAGGCCTTCTTCGTCTGGCTGGAAGATCAGGTTCAGGGTGCCGTCGAACTCAGCGTGCAGCGCCAGTTGCTCGGCCGCGGCCAGCAGCGTGGCGGTGTGGCCGTCGTGGCCGCAGGCGTGCATGCGCCCCTGGTACTGGCTGGCCCAGGGCAGGCCGTTCTTTTCCAGGATCGGCAGGGCGTCCATGTCGGCACGGATGCCCAGGGTGCGCGCGCCGTTGCCGCGCTTGAGCACGCCCACCACGCCGCAGCCGCCCACCCCGGTGTGCACCTCGTAGCCCCAGGCACCGAGCATCTCGGCCACCAGGCCGGCGGTGCGTGGCACCTCGCCGCCCAGCTCGGGGAAGCTGTGGATGTCGCGGCGGATGGTGGCGAAATGTTCAGCGCTGGCTTGCAGTTTCTGGTTGATGATCAGGTTGCTCACGGTTGCTTCCTTTTTCTGGCAGTTAACGGGAGGCTCAGGCGCGGCCCGGATGTTCCGGGAACAGGCGCAGGGCGATCAGGCTGAGGACGATAGTGGCCATCAGGTAGAAGGCCGGGGTCAAGGGGTTGCCGGTGAGGCCGATCAGCCAGGTCACCAGCAGGGGCGAGAAGCCGCCGAACAGGGTCACGCCGAAGCTGTAGATGATCGACAGGCCGGTGACCCGCTGCTCGCGCGGGAAGGCCTCCATCAGCATCGCCAGGCTGGCGCCGACGCCCACGGCCAGGGGCATGATCAGCAGGGTGATGGCCAGCATGCACAGCCAGGTGCTTTGCCCGCCCAGCAGCAGGAACGAGGGGTAGACGAACACCAGCGACAGGCCCGCCACCCAGTACAGCATGGGCTTGCGGCGCTGGAAGCGGTCGGCCTGGCGCGCGGCGATGGGCGGGATGATTGCCAGCAGGGCGCTGGCCAGGCCCACCAGGGCGAAGGCGAAGCTGCCTGGGTAGTGCAGGGTCTGCACCAGGTAGGTGGGCATGTAGAACACCACCATGTACATGGCCACGGTGGAAGCGGCCATCCACATGATGCCCAGCACCAGGGTGCGCTTGTGCTCGCCCAGCACCTGGCGCAGCGACGGCGTGTTGGCGGTCTCGGTGTGGGTTTCGTCCAGGTGCTGGCGAATGAACCAGCCCACCGGGCCGATCATCAGGCCGATCACGAACGGCACGCGCCAGCCCCAGCTTTGCAGGGCCTCGGGGCTCAGGTTGCTGCTCAGCAGCAGGCCGGTGAGGGCGCCCAGCAGCGCCGCCGCGCCCTGGCTGGCGCCCTGCCAGCTGACCATGAAGCAGCGGTTGTCGGTGCGCCCCGACTCCATCAGGAACGCCGAGGCGCTACCCACTTCGCCACCGGCCGACAGCCCTTGCAGCAGGCGGCCGAACACCAGCAGCAGGGTGGCGGCGATGCCGATGCTCGAATAGGTGGGGGTGAAGGCGATGATGCCGGTGCCCAGGGTCATCAGCGCGATGGTCAGCGACAGCGCCGCCTTGCGGCCCTTGCGGTCAGCCACGCGGCCGATCAGCACCGCGCCCAGCGGGCGCATCAGGAAGCCCACGGCGAAGGTCGCCAGGGACATCAGCAGCGAGGCCAGCGCCGATTCGCCGGGGAAGAACAGCTTGCCGATGATCACCGCGAAGAAGCTGTACACGGTGAAATCGTAGATCTCCAGGCCGTTGCCCAGGGACGAGGCAATCACCACGCGGCGCATCTTGCGCGCTTGCAGCGAGGCCTGGGCCGGGCTGGGTTGGAGGGGCAAATCACTGGCGGGGGTGCTCTTCATGGCGATGTTCCTGTACCCGGGATCGTGGTGGTCCGCAGTGTTGAACAGCGCCGGTGAAAGTGCACATCGCTTTTATGCAAGCCCCCAACCGTTGGTGCGGGTCAGGGGCGGCGTAGGAAATGGCAGGAGCGCAGGGTGGGCATTTTCGACTCGCGGTGCGCGAATGTGGTGCCCTCGAGGTGGGCAGATGGGTAACGCGAGACGCTCTCCAGACAGGGCGCCGGCATTTGCGTATCAGAACAAACCCCGTGGCAGAGGCCCCACCCGCCTCATCCAGCGCGCCGCGCAACCCCTTGCGCAATGCTCCACGTAGCAGCTGCCGCAGGCTGCGTCTGCAGACACCGCGGTGCCCAGGACGCCGCCTGCGGCAGCTGCTACGGGTTATACGATGGCGGGTTTGTTGGCGAGCTGCTCTTGCAGCTGGGCAAACAGCTGCCCGGCGGTCTTGGTCAGGTAGCTGCGGTTCACGCACACCAGGTTCACCGAGTATTCGGGCACCGGTTCCTGGATGTCGACCTTCAGCAGGTGCTTGGACATGTCGCTCAGGCCCACCAGGTCATGCCCCAGGGCCGGCTGGCTCATGATCATCACCGCGTCGCTGTCGATCAGCATCTTGATCGCCAGGTTCATGGCCGTGCACTCGAACACCTTGCGCGGGCGGCCCAGGGCACTGCCTTCGAACAGCTGGTTGAACTGGGACTGGCTGTCGGTGAGCGGGTCGACGCTGATCCAGTGCGCCTGCTGCAACAACCGCAGCGAGCGCACCATGCGCAGCGGATGGTCCTTGCGCACCACCACCACGCCGGGAATGCGGCACAGCGGCTGCCAGTCCAGGCCCACGGCGTTGGCCGGCACCTGGGAGGTCAGGGCGAAGTCCAGCAGGCCGTCGCGCAGGTGCTGCAGCAGCTGGGTGGGGCGCATTTCCAGCACCTTCAGCGTGGCGTTGGGGTAGCTGTGCTGGAAGTCCAGCAGGCTCTGCTTGAGCGGCTGTAGCAGGGCGGTGACGGGCGTCACGCCGATGGTGATCTCGCTCACCACCAGGCCCTTCATGTCTTCGATTTCCTGGCGCGCGCGGCGCACGCTTTCCAGCGCCTGGCGGGCGTGGCCGAGCATGCGCTGGCCGTATTCGGTGAGGGTCATGCCCTTGTTGGAGCGCACCAGCAAGGTAATGCCCAGCTCGTTTTCGAGTTCCTTGATGGCGCGGCTCAGGGCCGACTGGGTCAGGTGCAGCACTTGCGAGGCGTCTTGCAGGCTACCGGTTTCGTGGATGGAGACTAAAGCGCGAAGTTGATGCAGTTTCATTGTTATTCCCGACATGGGCCCGCAGGCCTGCTAGGTTGCCCTACTTGGCAGTTCTTCTGGGCGAAGTGTGCCAGAGGGCAACCCGGCGCGACTAGCGGCCGTATACCGGGAAGTCGCGGCTTAGTGCCGCAACCTGGGCGGCTACCTCGGCTTCCACGTCGGCATCGCCCAAATGATCCAGCACGTCGCAGATCCAGCCGGCCAGGCGCGTGCACTCCGCAGTGCCGAAGCCGCGGGTGGTGACCGCCGGGGTGCCGATGCGCAGGCCCGAGGTCACGAACGGCGACTGCGGGTCGTTGGGCACGGCGTTCTTGTTGACGGTGATGTGCACGCGGCCCAGGGCGGCGTCGGCGTCCTTGCCGGTGAGGCCGCGGCGGATCAGGCTGACCAGGAACAGGTGGTTGTCGGTGCCGCCGGACACCACGTCGTAGCCACGGGCCACGAACACTGCGGCCATGGCCTGGGCGTTGTCGATGACCTGCTGTTGATACGCCTTGAACCCGGGCGCCAGCGCCTCCTTGAAGCACACTGCCTTGCCGGCGATGACGTGCATCAGCGGGCCGCCCTGGCCGCCGGGGAACACCGCCGAGTCGAGCTTCTTCTCCAGGGCCGGGTTGCTGCGCGCCAGGATCAGGCCGCCACGGGGGCCGCGCAGGGTCTTGTGCGTGGTGGTGGTGACCACGTCGGCGTAGGGCAGCGGGTTGGGGTACAGGCCGGCGGCCACCAGCCCGGCGACGTGGGCCATGTCGACGAACAGGTAGGCGCCGACCTTGTCGGCGATGGCGCGGAAGCGGGCAAAGTCCAGGGTGCGCGAATAGGCCGAGAAACCGGCAATGATCATCTGCGGCTGGTGCTCCACGGCCAGGCGTTCCACCTCGTCGTAGTCGATCAGGCCCTGGTCGTCGATGCCGTATTGCACGGCGTTGTACAGCTTGCCGCTGAAGCTCACCTTGGCGCCGTGGGTCAGGTGCCCGCCGTGGGCCAGGCTCATGCCCAGCACCGTGTCGCCCGGTTGCAGCAGCGCCAGGAACACTGCGGCGTTGGCCTGGCTGCCCGAGTGCGGCTGCACGTTGGCGTAGTCGGCGCCGAACAGCTGCCTGGCGCGGTCGATGGCCAGTTGCTCGACCACGTCGACGAACTCACAGCCGCCGTAGTAGCGCTTGCCCGGGTAGCCTTCGGCGTATTTGTTGGTGAGCACCGAGCCCTGGGCCTCGATGACCTGCGGGCTGGTGTAGTTCTCGGAAGCGATCAGCTCGATGTGCTGCTCCTGGCGGCGCGCCTCCAGGGCGATGGCGTCGTGCAGGGCGGGGTCGAAATCGGCGAGGGTGAGGCTTTTGGAGAACATGGCGCGGTCCTTGTGTTCTGTTTGGAATGAGGTTGAACAGAGCAAGGGCAGTGCCAGAAATTAAATCTATATAAATCAATTAGTTATGGTTTTATAGTGTTTAAGGTTGGAATGAAATCATTACGGACGCAAAGCCACCGAGGTCCGATATCGCTCGGTAAGCCGGACGCTCGGTTCATTTCGTATTGATTTCATTCCTTCGGAGTGAAATCAATACAGTCTAGCGTTCCGACAACCGAATCACCCACCGCGCCAGCCACGCGCCGGTCACGATCACCCCGAACAGCCGCAGCGTCTGCATCGCCAGTACCAGCCCCACGTCCGAATGGGTGTCCACCGCGATGATCGCCATGGAGTCCAGGCCGCCCGGGCTGGTAGCCAGGTACACCGAGAGGAAGTCCTTGCCCAGCAGGTCCGCCACCAGCCACGCCGACAGCGCGCATAGCACGATCAGCAGCAGCGAGCCGCTGATCATCGCCGGCAGCCGCTTGAACACGTAGCGGATGGTGGTGCGGTCGAAACGCAGGCCCACGTAACAGCCCACCGTGGCGTAGGCCAGGCTCAGCACCGGCGCTGGCAGCACGATGTGGATCAGCCCGCACAGCTGCAGCACGCCGCCCAGCAGCAACGGCCCCAGCAAGGCGCCGGCCGGCAGGCGCGTGCCCAGCAGCACGCCGATGACGATCACCGCCAGGCTCAGGGCCAGGTCCAGCAGCGGCGCGCCCTGCAGGCTGACCACCGCGCCATGGGCCTGGGTGCCGCTGCCGTCGGCGCCCAGCAGGCGGCTGACCAGCGCGCCGATCATCACCACGCACACCACCCGCACGTACTGCATGGTGGCGACGATGCGGCCATCGGCGCCGTTGTCCTCGGCCATCGACACCATGGCCGAGGCGGCGCCGGGCGAAGTGCCCCAGGCCGCGGTGCGGGCGCCGATGCCGCCGTAGCGGGCCATCACCAGGCCCACCGCGGTGCTCAGCAGCACGGTGAGGGCGGTGGCGAACAGCATCACCGGCCAGGACTGCACCACGGCGGTCAGCACCGCCATGCTGATGGAATGCGCCACCAGCAGGCCGATGGTGCCCTGGCACAGGCGGAACGCCTGGCGGTGGATGCGCAGGGTGGTGCCGCACACGCCGAAGCCGATGGCCACCAGCATGGGGCCGACGAATTGCCCGGCGGGCAGTTGCAGGTGGTTGAGCAGTTGGCCGGCGCTGCCGGCAAGGAGGATCAAGGCGAACCACTGGGCCCAGGTGGGCCAGTAGCGTAGAGCGAGGGAAGGGGCACGCGACACGGTTTCAAGTCTCCAGGCGCCCTGGTCAAGGCAGGACGCGGAAGAATTATCGACCTGGCAACCGATCAAGTCTATTTTCTAATACTGATGAAACGATAACTGGCGGTTATGAATTATGGACCTGCGCGACCTCACCTATTTTGAAACCATCGCCGAGCTCGGCCACCTGGGCCGGGCCGCCGACAAGCTCAACCGCAGCCAGCCGGCGCTGACCAAGAGCATCCAGCGCCTGGAAGAATCCCTGGGCACCCAACTGTTCCGCCGCGAGGGCCGCGGCATCAAGCTCACCGACGTCGGCGAGCTGCTGCTGGCCCGTGGCCGCGAGCTGCGCCAGAGCATCGCCGAGACCGAGCGCGAGGTGAAGGACTTCGCCAGCGGCACGGTGGGCACCATTCGCCTGGGCTGCGCCGCGTCCATGGCCGACCACCTGCTGCCGCAGCTGACCGCGGCACTGCTGGAACGGGCGCCGGACATCACCCTGAACCTAACCATCGGCCAGGACGACGTGCTGCGCGAATCGCTGGTGGCGGGGCGCCTGGACCTGATCATCAGTTCGTTCATCGCCAGCGAAGGGCCGCTGGCCAGCTACCCGCTGCTGCGCGACGAGGCGGTGGTGGTGGCCAGCGCCAGCCACCCGATCTTCGACGGCCCCTACACCCTGGCCGACCTCAACCGTTACCGCTGGGTGCTGCCGGGGCCCACGGTGTCGTCGCGGCGCTGGCTGGACAACCTGTTCAGCAGCCGCGAGCTGCCGCCGCCGGTGGTGCAGGTGGAGAGCAACACGGTGTCGGTGCTGCCGCGGCTGATCGCCCACACGCACCTGCTCAGCTTCTTCTCGCGTGAGTCGCTGGAGCATGGCATTGGCATGAACCTGCTGCGCGAGGTGGAGCTGGCGGAGACCACGGTGACGCGCACCATGGGGGTCACGGTGCGCATCGATGGCTACCTGTCGCCGGCGGCGCAGGTGCTGCTGGCTTTGCTCAAGGAGCGCGGCCAGCACGTGCTGGCGGGTTAAGGCGCGAACGGCAGCTCGCGCTTGTGCTGGCTGTTGTCGTAGGTGCGGACGATGATGGCGTAGGCCTCGTCGCTCACCTTCAGGCCGTGCAGGAAGGCGTCGATCTGCGCGTAGGTGACGCCGTGGGCTTCTTCGTCGGGCTTGCCCGGGCGCAGCTCCTCGAGGTCGGCGGTGGGCACTTTTTCCACCAGGTTTTCCGGCGCGCCCAGGTGCCGGGCAATGGCCCGTACCTGGTGTTTCACCAGGCCGCTGAGCGGGGCCAGGTCGCAGGCGCCGTCGCCGAATTTGGTGAAGAAGCCCATCACCGCCTCGGCGGCGTGGTCGGTGCCGATCACCAGGCCGTTGTTGGCGTTGGCGATGGTGTACTGGGCCACCATGCGGATGCGCGCCTTGGTGTTGCCGATGACGAAGTCACGGCGGGCGTCGGTGAGGCCGTGCAGGTGGGCGACCTGCTCGGACAGGCCCAGCACGGCGCCGGCGATGTTCACGGTGTCTTCCACGTCGGCGCGGATGAACTGCATCGAGGCGGCGGCGTCGTGCTCGTCGTGCTGGATGTTGTACGGCAGGCGCACGGCAATGAATTTATAGCCCTGGTCGCCGGTTTCGGCGCGCAGTTCTTCCACCGACAGCTGGGCCAGGCGGCCGGCGGTCAGCGAGTCGACGCCGCCGCTGATGCCCAGCACCAGCACCTTGACGTGGGCGTTGCGCAGGCACTGCTTGATGAAGGCCTTGCGACGGTCGATTTCCGCTTCCAGCGCGGCAGCGTCGGCGAAGGGCGGCACCACGTTGAGGGCCTGGGCGATTTCGATTTGACGGTTGCTCATGTCGAACTCCTGAGGGTGCGATTCAGACGCGAAATACATGTTTGAGGTAGGTGACGAAGTTCTCGTCCAGGCACTGGGTCTTGCCTGGCGTGTCGGAAATCTTCGCCACCGGATGGCCGTTGCAGGCGGTCATCTTGATCACGATGTTCATGGGCTCGACCCCGGGTATGTCGCAGGTCAGGTTGGTGCCGATGCCGAAGCTTACATTGATCCGCCCGTGCAGCGCTCTATACAGTTCCAGCGCCTTGGGCAGGTTCAGGCCATCGGAGAAGATCAGGGTTTTGCTCAGCGGGTCGATGCCCAGGCTTTCATAGTGTTGGATGGCCTTTTCCGCCCACTGCAGCGGGTCGCCGGAATCATGGCGCAGGCCGTCGAAGAGCTTGGCGAAGTACAGGTCGAAGTCCTTGAGGAAGGCATTCATGGTGATGCAGTCGGTCAGGGCGATACCCAGCAGGCCACGGTATTCGCGCACCCAGCAGTCGAGGGCGGCGATCTGGCTGTCGATGAGGCGCGGGCCCAGTTGCTGGTGGGCCATGAACCACTCGTGGGCCATGGTGCCGATGGGCTTCACGTCCAGTTCGCGGGCCAGGTGTACGTTGCTGGTGCCGACGAAACGGCCGGGGAAGTCGCGCTTGAGGATGTGCACCACCTCTTCCTGCACCCGGTAGCTGAAGCGTCGGCGGGTGCCGAAGTCGGCCAGCTGGAAGCCGGCCAGTTCGCTGGCGCTGGCTTCGCCCTTGAGCCAGTCGAGCTTCTTGTACAGCTGCTCGCTGGCCTGCTCCATGACGATATTGCCGTAGCGCTGGCGGTTGCGCACCTCGCTGATGATCGCCAGCAGCGGGATCTCGTAGAGGATCACGTGCAGCCACGGCCCGCGCAGGCGAATGCACAGCTGGCCGGCTTCGACGCTGGTGTGCACGTAGCGCAGGTTGAAGCGGAACAGGCTGAGGAAGCGGATGAAGTCCGGCTTCATGAACGGAATGCGTTCGAGAAACGCCAGCTGGTCGTGGGTGATGGAAATGTCGGCCAGGCGCTCGATCTGGTAGCGGATCTCGGCCAGGTACGGGGTCAGGTCCTCGGCGTTGCGGCAGCGGAACTCCCACTCCACTTCGGCGTTGGGGTAGTTGTGCAGCACCGCCTGCATCATGGTCAGCTTGTAGAAGTCGGTGTCCAGCAGGTTCTGCACGATACGGTCGGCAAACACGCTCTCGGCCATGCTCAGGCCTCCTTGTTCACGGCAGCGGCCAGTTCAGCGGCGCTGGCGTAGAGTTCGATGCCCGCGGCCTGCATCTGCTGGCAGGCGGCGGTGGCAGTGGCTTGGGCGATGGCGCGGCAGGCAGGCAGGTACACGCCGACGCGGAAGCCGGCGTTGCGCAGTTGCAGGGCCGTGGTCTTCACGCAGTAGTCCAGCGCCAGGCCGCCCACCAGCACGAAACCCACCGCCTGCTGGCGCAGGAACTCGATAGCGCCGGTACTACGGGTGTCGGCCAGGTCGTGGTAGCAGGCGCCATAGGGGTGCAGGTCGGGTTCGATGCCTTTCCACACGAAGAAGTCGTAGTCCAGCGGCTTGGGTAGCTCGTCCAGCAGCTCGAAGCCGGCGGTGCCGGGCACGCAATGGCTGACCCAGGTGATGTCGGCGTTGGGCAGGGCCAGCGGCTGGAGCATTTTTTCCGGGCTGTCGACCACCCAGGCCGCTTGCGGCGAGTGGGCGTCCTTGCTGCCCAGGCGCAGGCTGGCGAAGCTGGCCAGGTGGTTGAGCGCCGCGCCGATCAGATGGCCTTCGGGCACCGGCAGCTCGGCCGGGCAGAGGGGGGTGAAGCCTTTCTGGGCGTCGATGTCGAAACTGGCGATCTTCATGGGGCAACTCCTTGCTTCGCTGTGCGTGACTACATATTCCACCTGATGTAATATGTGGTCAAGCAAATTTTGCCGCCCCGCAATCCTGTAGCCGCTGCCGCAGGCTGCGCTGGCCCGACGGGTCGCTGGAGATCTCCTGTGAGGCACAGGGCCAGCGCAGCCTTCGGCAGCGGCTACAGCGAGAAGGATGCCTATGAACAACGCGCAGATACTGGCCAGCGTCGACATCGTCGCCCTGCGCCTCAACCCGCAGCAGCGCCTGGAACTGCTGCTGATTCGCCGCGCCCGCGAGCCGTTCAAGGACCAGTGGGCGCTGCCCGGCGTGCTGGTGAACGGTCGCTGTGCCGACGCCAGCCTGGACGCGGCCGCTACCCGCGCCTTGGACGAGAAGGCGCGGGTGATGCCACGCCACCTGGAGCAGGTGGCCACCGTGGGCAGCGCCAGCCGCGACCCGCGTGGCTGGTCCATGAGCACCATCTACCTGGCGCTGCTGTGCCCGACCACGGCGCTGGACGGCGATGACCTGCGCTTCTTCGCCCTGGACGCCATCCCGGCGCTGCCCTTCGACCACGCCGAACTGGTGGCCCAGGCCCACGCCCGCCTGTCGGCGAAAGCGGTGTACACGGCCTTGCCGCTGCACCTGCTGCAACCGCGCTTCACCGTCACCGAGGCCCTGGCCGCGTTCGAGGCCAGCCTGGGCCAGGCGGTGCAGCACACCACCCTGCGCGGGCGCCTGGAACGTATGAAGGACAAGGGCTGGATCGTCGACACCGGGGAAAAGAACCGCCCGCCCATGGGCCGCCCGCAGACGCTGCTGGAGCACCGGCCAGAGCCGGGCAAGGTGTTCGTGTTCGACCGTAGTGTGCTGGTGTGAGCCACACCTGACACATGTTTCACGGAGTTAAGAATCATTGGCAGTTAAAATCGGCGGCGTTTTTCATCCGACCGAGGTGTCCCGATGCAACGCCGTGCAACCCGTTCCACCCGCGCCAAAGGCCTGCTGGCCGCCCTGGCCTTGAGCCTGTTCAGCCCGTTGCTGCTGGCGCAGACGGTCACCGACATCGCCGGGCGCACGGTGCAGGTGCCGGACAACCCCCAGCACGTGCTGCTGGGCGAGGGGCGGATGATCTACGCCATGGCGCTGCTGGAAGGCAAGCAGCCGTTCCAGCGCGTGGCCGGCTGGCAGGGTGAGCTGAGCTCGGTGGACAAGCCCGGCTACGACGCCTTCAAGGCCATTTACCCGGCCATCGCCAAGGTGCCGACCATTGGCACCACCTCCGAAGCCAGCGTCAGCGCCGAGAAGGTCCTGGCCCTGAACCCCGACGTGGCCATCTTCGGCATCGCCGGCCATGGCCCGAGCCTGGACAACCCCATCGTCAAGCAGCTGCAGGACGCCGGCGTGCCAGTGGTGTTCATCGACTTCCGCCAGCATCCGATGCAGAACACCGTGCCCAGCATGCGCCTGCTGGGCCAGGTGCTGCACCGCGAGCCCCAGGCCCAGGCCTACATCGATTTCTACCAGCAGCACCTCAAGCGCGTGCAGGATGTGGTTGGCAAGATCCCCCGCGAGCAGCGCCCCAGCGTGTTCATCGAGATGCTGGCCGGCGTCGGCAAGGGCGGCATTCCCTGCTGCCACACCGCCGGCAACGGCAACATGGGCGAGTTCATCGAGGCCGCCGGCGGCAACAACATCGCCGCCGGGCTGCTGCCGGGCATCATCGGTGACATCAACCTGGAAAAACTCATTGCCGCCGACCCGCGCTTCTACCTGGTCAGCGGGACCCGTGACAACAGCGCCACCGACGCCGGCTACAAGGCTGGCGGCGGCGTGAGCGTGGCCAACGCCCGCGCCAGCCTGCAGACCCTGGTGTCGCGCGAGGGCATCAACAGCCTTACCGCCGTGCGTGAAGGCCGGGTGCATGGCGTGTGGCACAACTTCTACAACTCGCCGCTGAACATCATGGCCATCGAAGCCATGGCCAAGTGGTTCTACCCGCAACAGTTCAAGGACCTCGACCCGCTGAAGACCCAGGCCGAGCTGCAGAAAATGTTGCCTGAAGACATCAGCGGCGCCTTCTGGGCCGACCTGAAGGCTGCGCCATGAACATGGAGGTTGCTACGCAGCAGGCGATCACCGACGACTACCAGCGCGTGCTGCGCCGGCGCCTGGTGCTGCTGGGGCTGTTCGCGGTGGCCATCGTCGCCTCGCTGCTGCTGGACTTCACCCTCGGGCCATCCGGCCTGACCCTGCACGACCTGTGGCAGACCCTGGTGCACAAGGCTTCGGTGAACCCCGGCCAGCAGGTGATCGTCTGGAGCATCCGCCTGCCCCAGGCGCTGATGGCGGTGCTGGTGGGCGCCGCCCTGGGCCTGGCCGGCGCCGAGATGCAGACCATCCTCAACAACCCGCTGGCCAGCCCGTTCACCCTGGGCGTGTCCCATGCCGCGGCGTTTGGCGCGGCGCTGGCGATCGTGCTCAACCTGGGCATTCCCGGCGTGCCGGACGAGTGGCTGGTGGCGATCAATGCCTTCATCTTCGCCTTGATCGCCACCCTGGCGCTGGACCTGCTGGCGCGCTGGCGCAAGGCTGACACCAGCGTGGTGGTGCTGTTCGGCATCGCCCTGGGCTTCACCTTTGGTGCGTTGGTATCGCTGATTCAGTTCGTGGCCACCGAGGACTCGCTGCAGGCCCTGGTGTTCTGGACCCTGGGCAGCCTGGCACGGGCCAGCTGGATGAAGGTCGGCCTGCTGGCGCTGGCCGTGGCGGTGGCCTTGCCCCTGGCCCTGCGCCGGGCCTGGCAGCTGACCGCGCTGCGCCTGGGTGAGGACCGCGCCGCCAGCTTCGGCATCGACGTCAAGCGCCTGCGCCTGGGCACCCTGCTGCGAGTCAGCGTGCTGTCGGCGCTGGCGGTGGCTTTCGTCGGCACCATCGGCTTCATCGGCCTGGTGGGCCCGCACATCGCGCGGCTGCTGTTCGGCGAGGACCATCGCTTCTACCTGCCGGGCAGCGCCCTGGCCGGCGCGTTGATCCTGTCGCTGGCCTCGGTGGCGTCGAAGAACATCATCCCCGGGGTGCTGATTCCGGTGGGTATCGTCACCTCGCTGGTGGGCATTCCCTTCTTCCTGTCCATCGTGCTGCGCCGCAGCGGAGGCCACTGATGCTTGAAGTACGGCAACTGGACGTCAGCTACGGCAAGCGTCGCATCATCGAGCAGCTGTCCCTGGCCGGCATCGGCCGTGGCCAGGTCACGGCGTTGCTGGGCCCCAACGGCTGCGGCAAGTCCACCCTGCTCAAGGCCATCGCCGGCCTGACGCCGGCCAGCGGCCAGGTGTTGCTGGCAGGCGACGACCTGCTCAAGGCCAGCTACGCCGCCCGCGCCGAGCGCGTGGTGTACCTGCCCCAGAGCCTGCCGGCCAGCGTGCACCTGCGGGTGTTCGAATCGTTGCTGGTGGCGCGCCGCGCCAGTGGCAACACCCCGCGCCAGCAGGACATCGACGAAGCGCAAGCGCTGCTGGAGCGGCTGGGCATCGCCCACCTGGCCATGAGCTTCCTCGACCAGCTGTCAGGCGGCCAGAAGCAACTGGTGGGCCTGGCCCAGGCGCTGATCCGCAAGCCGCTGCTGCTGTTGCTGGACGAGCCGCTGAGCGCGCTGGACCTCAACCACCAGTTCCACGTGATGGAGGTGATTGGCCAGGAGACCCGCGAGCGCGACATGGTGACCCTGATCGTGCTGCACGACATCAACATCAGCCTGCGCCAGACCGACCGAGTGCTGATGCTCAAGGGCGGGCGGTTGATTGCCCATGGGGCGCCGGCCGAGGTCATCGATGGTGATAGCCTGGCCGCGGTGTATGGCGTGCGCGGGCGGGTGGAGCGCTGCTCCCGGGGCACCGCGCAGGTGATGATCGACGGGTTGGTGTAGGGCCAGCGCTTATTTGCGCGCCTTGATCACCGCACGCATTGGCGCCGGCAGGCCTTCGATGGTGCGGCTGTGGTCGTTGGGGTCGAGGAAATCGCCCAGCGACTGGTATTTCATCCACTCGGTGCTGCGCTGTTCCTGCACGGTGGTCAGGCTGACGTCCACGCACTCGATGTCAGTGAAACCGGCGCGGCGCAGCCACAGTTCCAGGGCCGGCACCGAGGGCAGGAACCACACGTTGCGCATCTGCGCGTAGCGGTCCTCGGGCACCAGCACCTGGTGCTTGTCGCCTTCCACCACCAGGGTTTCCAGCACCAGTTCGCCGCCCTTCACCAGGCAGTCCTTCAGGGCCAGCAGGTGTTCGATGGGCGAGCGGCGGTGGTAGAACACACCCATGGAAAACACCGTGTCGAAGCCTTCCAGGTTCGCCGGCAGGTCCTCCAGGGCGAACGGCAGGTGCCAGGCCGGCAGGTCCGGCAGGTAGCGCTGCACGGCCTGGAACTGGCAGAAGAACAGCCAGTTGGGGTCCACGCCGATGACGCTGTCGGCGCCGGCGCCGAGCATGCGCCACTGGTAGTAGCCATTGCCGCAGCCCACGTCCAGCACGCGCTTGCCCTTGAGGTCGAGGTGCGGGGCCACCCGCGACCACTTCCAGTCCGAGCGCCATTCGGTGTCCACGTGCACGCCGAACAGATTGAACGGGCCCTTGCGCCAGGGCGACAGGCCCATCAGCGCGCTGTGCATCTGCGCGCGGGTGGCGTCGTCGCAGGCGCAGTCCAGGGTCAGGCTGCTGGCCAGCTCGACTTCGCTGGGCACCAGGGCGGGCAGGGCGTCCAGCGCCGCTTGCCAGCGCTCCAGGTCACCGTGGCCTTTTTCCATCTTGGCGTCGAGCTGGGCCTGCAGGCCCTCGCTCCACTTGGCCAGGGGCGTGCCCGCCATGCGGCGGACCAGGGGGGCTAGATCAATCATGGCAGGGCAATCAACGAGGCAAAGTTAAGGCATTGGAACCAGGGCACCACCTTGGAGAAACCGGCGGCCAGCAGGCGCTCGCGGTTTTCCTCCAGGCTGTCGGGCTTCATCACGTTTTCGATGGCGCTGCGCTTCTGGGCAATTTCCAGTTCGCTGTAGCCATTGGCACGCTTGAAGGCGATGTGCAGGTCGGTTAGCAGTTCGTGTTCCTGTTCATCGGCAAAGCGCAGCTTCTCCGACAGAATCAGTGCGCCTCCCGGCACCAGGGCCTGGCGGATGCGTTGCAGCAGGCCCAGGCGCTGGTCGGGGGCGATGAACTGCAGGGTGAAGTTCATGGCGATGACCGACGCCGGGGCGAAGTCCAGGCTGAGGATGTCGCCTTCGATGACCTGCACCGGCAGCAGCTCCTGGAACATCGAGTCCTGGGCGTTGAGGTATTCGCGGCAGCGCTCGACCATGGCGCTGGAATTGTCCACGGCGATCACCCGGCAGTCGTCGCTGCGCACGTGGCGGCGCAACGACTGGGTGACGGCGCCCAGGGAACTGCCCAGGTCGTACAGCGCGGTGTGCGGCTGGGCGAACTGCGCGGCCAGCACGCCGAGGTTCTCGACGATGGTCGGGTAGCCGGGCACCGAGCGCTTGATCATGTCCGGGAACACCCGCACCACGTCTTCGTTGAAGGCGAAGTCGGGCACCTGGGCCAGGGGCTGGGCGAAAAGGCGGTCGGGTTCTTTGCTCACGGCGGTTCCGGCGGGTCGGTAAAAAACGAAGGCCGGGATTTTACCGGGATTGGCGGTTTATTGCAGGTATGCCGGATGAATCGTCCGGCATCCGCATCATTTCACCGTAATGGAACAATCAAACACCTGCACCGGCTTCACCTCCGGCGCCCACGGCTGCTGCAACACCAGCAGCAAGTGCCCGTCGCCCGCGGCCTTGGCCTGGAAGCGCCACACCGACTGGCCGGCCGCGCCTACCAGGCCGGCGTCCTCGGGGTTGGTGTAGACCTCGGGGCTGAGCACCTGCAGCACGTTGGGCGCAGGGTTCTGCACCAGCCAGCGGTAGCCGGTGGTGGGGTTGCTGGGCAGGGCCAGGGTCAGGGTCTGGCCGGTGACCAGTTTCAATGGGCATTGGCTTTGCTTGGCCAGGTCGACGTTGTGCGTCGGTTGCTGGGCGCAGGCGGCCAGCAGCGCAAGGCTGGCAAGCAGGAGGAGGCGGGCAGCGGTCATGGACGGCTCCAGGTGAACGGGATGGCCGTCAGCATAACTGAAGATGTGCATCATGGCGCACAGCTGTAGCCGCTGCCGCAGGCTGCGCTGGCCCTGGGGTTCACCGAATATCTTCAGCGAGGCAGAGGGCCAGCGCAGCCTGGCGGCAGCGGCTACAGATTGCGTGCGGCGGACTTAGAACAGCACCTTGGCTACATCAGCAAAACGCTTGGCGAAGTGCACCGTCAGCCCCTGCTTGAGGTAATCGGGCAGCTCCTCGAAGTTGCCACGGTTGGCCTCCGGCAGGATCAGTTCGTTGATCTTCTGCCGGCGCGCGGCGATGACTTTCTCGCGCACCCCGCCAATGGGCAGTACGTGCCCGGTCAGGGTCAGTTCGCCGGTCATGGCCACGCCTTTCTTCGGCGCCTGGTCGCGGGCCAGGGACAGCAGGGCGCTGGCCATGGTCACGCCGGCGCTGGGGCCGTCCTTGGGCGTGGCGCCCTCGGGCACGTGCAGGTGCACGAAGGCCTCGTCGAAGAAGGTGGTGTCGGCGCCGAACTGCTTGAGGTTGGAGCTGATGTAGCTGTGGGCGATCTCCGCCGACTCCTTCATCACCTCGCCCAACTGCCCGGTCAGCTTGAAGCCGCGGTTGTGGGTGTGGATGCGCGTGGCCTCGATGGGCAGCGTGGCGCCGCCCATGCTGGTCCAGGCAAGGCCGGTGATCACGCCCTTGCCCGACAGCACCTGTTCGCTGCGGAACACCGGCATGCCCAGCGAGGCTTCCAGGTCCTTGGGCCCCAGCTTGATGACCTGGTCCGGCTCATCCAGCAGTTTCACCACGGCCTTGCGCACCAGCTTGCCCAGCTGTTTCTCCAGCTGGCGCACGCCGGCTTCGCGGGCATAACCTTCGATGACCGCGCGCAGGGCGCTGTCGCTGATGCTCAGCTTGCTCTTGTCGACGCCGGCCTTTTCCAGCTGCTTGGGCCACAGGTGGCGCTTGGCGATGGCCAGCTTTTCCTCGGTGATGTAGCCCGACAGGCGAATCACTTCCATGCGGTCCAGCAACGGCCCGGGGATGGAGTCCAGGGTGTTGGCGGTGCACACGAACAGCACCTTGGACAGGTCCAGGCGCAGGTCCAGGTAGTGGTCGAGGAAATCGACGTTCTGTTCCGGGTCCAGGGTTTCCAGCAGCGCCGAGGCCGGGTCGCCCTGGTAGCTCTGGCCCATCTTGTCGATCTCGTCGAGCATGATCACCGGGTTCATCACCTCCACGTCCTTCAGCGCCTGCACCAGCTTGCCCGGCTGGGCGCCGATGTAGGTGCGGCGGTGGCCCTTGATCTCGGCCTCGTCGCGCATGCCGCCGACGCTGAAGCGGTAGAACGGCCGCCCCAGGGATTCGGCGATGGACTTGCCGACGCTGGTCTTGCCCACGCCCGGCGGGCCCACCAGTAGCACGATGGAGCCGCTGATCTCGCCCTTGTAGGCGCCCACGGCGAGGAATTCGAGGATGCGGCTCTTGATGTCATCCAGGCCGGCGTGGTGCTGGTCCATCACCTTGCGGGCGAACTTGAGGTCCAGCTTGTCCTTGCCGTACACGCCCCAGGGCAGGGCGGTGGCCCATTCCAGGTAGTTGCGGGTGACGGCGTATTCCGGCGAGCCGGTCTCCAGGATGGCCAGCTTGCCCATTTCCTCGTCGATGCGCTTCTGCGCCTGGGCGGGCAGGGTCTTGCCTTCCAGGCGCTGCTGGAACTGTTCGAGGTCGGCGCTGCGGTCGTCCTTGGTCAGGCCCAGCTCCTGCTGGATGACCTTGAGCTGCTCCTTCAGGAAGAATTCGCGCTGGTGCTCGCCGATCTGCCGGTTCACCTCGGCGGAGATCTCTTTCTGCAGCCGCGCCACTTCCACTTCCTTGCGCAGCATGGGCAGCACTTTTTCCATGCGCTTGAGCATCGGCACGCAGTCCAGCACCTGTTGCAGCTCGGCGCCGGTGGCCGAGGTCAGGGCGGCGGCGAAGTCGGTGAGCGGCGACGGGTCGTTGGGGCTGAAGCGGTTGAGGTAGTTCTTCAGCTCCTCGCTGTACAGCGGGTTCAGCGGCAGCAGTTCCTTGATCGCGTTGATCAGGGCCATGCCGTAGGCCTTCACCTCGTCGGTGGGCTCGGCGGGCTGGTGCGGGTATTCGACTTCCACCAGGTAAGGCGGGCGATGGTGCTTGAGCCAGGAGCGGATGCGCACCCGCGACAGGCCCTGGGCCACGAACTGCAGCTTGCCGTTCTCGCGGCTGGCGTGGTGGATCTTCACCAGGGTGCCGTACAGCGGCAGGTTGGAGGTGTCCAGGTGGCGGGTGTCCTGGGGCGTCTCCATGAAGAACAGCGCCAGCGAGTGGTGCGGCTCCTTGGCTACCAGGTCGAGGGTCTCGGCCCAGGGCTCCTCGTTGACGATGACCGGCAGCACCTGGGCCGGGAAGAACGGCCGGTTGTGGATCGGGATGATGTAGACCTTGTCCGGCAGGTTCTGGTCGGGCAAGGCCAGCTCGGTGCTGGAATGGGGCGAATGCTCGATGTGCTCGTGGTCCGGCTGCTCGTTCGGGTGTTCGGGGAAATCCTGCTGGTCGCTCATGGGGCACCTGCGCAAATGACTATGGCGGTTAGATGGGGCAGATGCCCGGTGGTTTCAATGGCGGCACTCCAGCTTTACCAAAAGCTGACGATAACCTTCATATACCCACCGGCACGTGCACATGAGCTGTGTTGCAGGCCACGGAATAGACGTTCAAGTGCTATTCTCGCGGCCTGGCTCGCCGCCTTTCGTCGGGAAAATTCAGTGATGGCTATTTGCCTCTTTTTTCCGCGTGATCTCTTTGTCCGGTACGGTTAATCTGCCGGAGCACGCGATTGCCAAGGCTGGCGCATTCTGATTTCTGACCTTGGGTGCCGCTATGGCGAAATTGTTCAAGCATGTTGCTGCAACGCTGCTGGGCCTGGGTATGGCCGCCGCGTGCGTGGCCGCGCCATTGAAGGTGCAAATCGTCGACCCCGCCGGCAAGCCGCTGCCGGGCGCGGTGCTCAGCCTGCAAGGGCAGGGCCCGGGCAACGCCGCGCCGAACGCCGACATGGACCAGGTCAAGCAGGAGTTCGTGCCCCACGTGCTGGCCGTGCACACCGGCACCAACATCAAGTTTCCCAACAGCGACAACATCCGCCACCAGGTGTATTCGTTCTCAACCCCCAAGCGTTTCGAACTACGCTTGTACGAAGGGACGCCGACCAAGCCACTGCTGTTCGACAAACCCGGGGTAGTGGTGCTGGGTTGCAACATTCATGACTGGATGCTGGGTTATATCTACGTGACCGATGATCCGTGGTTTGCCGTCAGTGGTGCCGACGGCAGCCTGAGCCTGGACGTGCCGCCAGGCCATTATCAGGTCACCCTGTGGCACCCGCAGTTGCCCGACATGCAGACCGTCAGCGGTGGCGCCATCGACGTCGCCGCCAGCGGCCTGCAGCGTTCCTGGAACCTCACGGTGACGCCGCCTGCGGCCGACACCCCCCATGCTCCTGAAACGAGTGGCTTCGGCGATGCCTTCAATAAAGCTGTCCGTGAAACTGAGAAGTAGTTTCCAGGCACGCATCGCCTGCGTGCTCATCCTGTTGCTGCTGGTGGTGATCGCCGCGCTGACCCTGTCGGTGAAGCTGGCCACCACCGATGCGGTGCGGGGCCAGGCTGCCGATCAGCTGCAGCTGGGTGCGCGGGTGTTCGAGCGCCTGCTCGACGCCCGTGGCAAGCGCCTCAAGGACGCCGCGCAGCTGCTGGCCGCCGACTTCGGCTTCCGCGACGCCGTGGCCAGCGGCGACTCGGCGACCATTCGCTCGGCCCTGGCCAACCATGGCTCGCGTATTGGCGCCAGCGACATGATCCTGCTGGGCATGGACGGCAAGGTCATGGCCAGCACCGTGGCGGGGCTTGCGGATGGCACGGCGTTCCGTTTCGACCAGGCGCTGCGCGACGCGCGGCGGCAGAACCAGGCCATGCTGATCGTGCCCCTGGGGGGCGAGCCGCACCTGCTGGTGGAGGCACCGGTGATGGCGCCGCTGCCCATCGGCCGGGTGGTGGTGGGCTTCGTCATGGACGACGCGCTGGCCCAGGAACTGCACAGCCTGACCAACCTGCAGGTGTCGTTCCTGTCCCGTGACGGCGGGCAACTGGGCCGGCTGGTCAGCACCCAGCCGCCCGCGCTGCTGCCGTCGATTACCGAGTGGATGCTGGCCAACGGCGCCAGCCACCAGGTGTCGCTGGCCAGCCACGACCAGCGCCGCTACCTCAGCCAGCCGCTGATGCTCGATGACAACGACGGCGGCCAGGTCATCGCTTTGCTGCAAAGCCCGCTGGACGACGCCCTGCACGCCTTCGCGACGCTGGACAACACCATTCTGGTGATCGCCCTGGCGGCGCTGGCCGCGTCCCTGGCCGGCGCCCTGCTGCTGGCGCGCAGCGTGTCGCAGCCAGTGGAAGTGCTGGCCCAGGCGGCCCAGCGCATCGGCAACGGCGACTACCAGAGCCCGGTGCACCTGGAGCGCCGCGACGAACTAGGGGTGCTGGCCAAGGCCTTCAACCACATGCGCGAGGGCATCGCCGAGCGCGAACTGCAGCTGGCGCACAACGCCCTGCACGACAGCCTCACCGGCCTGCCCAACCGCACCCTGGCCATGGAACGCCTGAGCAGCGCCATCGCCGCCAACCGGCCCATGGCCCTGCTGTACCTGGGCGTGGACAACCTGCGGGCGCTGAGCGAAGGCGCCGGCCCGGCGTTCGTCGACGGCCTGTTGAAACAGGTCAGCCAGCGCCTGCAGGCCACCCTGACGCCCGGCGACACCCTGGCGCACCTGATCGCCGACGAATTCCTGCTGCTGTTGGAGCACACCGACAGCGACAGCGCCGTGGCCCGCGCGGACAAACTACAGCAGTTGCTGCTCAAGCCGCACCGCTTCAACGGCCACGACGTGGCCCTGGACTGCCGCATCGGCATCGCCGCGTTCCCCGCCGATGGCGCCAACGCCGAGGAGCTGCTGGGCCGCGCCGCCGTGGCCCTCAAGGACGCCTCGCAGATGCCCGGCCGCCTGCAGGTCTACGAGCAGGGCCGCGACCTGGCGCACCAGCGCCAGATCCGCCTGATCCGCGACCTGCGCCGCGCCGCCGACAACGGCGAGCTGTTGCTCAACTACCAACCCAAGCTGGACATCCGCCAGGGCCAGGTGCGCCAGGCCGAGGCGCTGTTGCGCTGGCACCACCCGCAGCTGGGCATCGTCTCGCCCGGCGAGTTCATCGAACTGGCGGAGCGCACCGGCAGCATCCAGATCCTGACCCGCTGGGTGATCGAGGAAGGCATCCGCCAGCTCAGCGAATGGAACGGCCGCGGCCTGCGCGTGCAGCTGTCGCTGAATATCTCCGCCGACGACTTGCTGGGCCAGGACCTGGCCGAACGCGTCTCGGCGCTGCTCAAGGTGTACGACGTGCCGGCCGGGCAGCTGATTTTCGAGATCACCGAAAGCGCCATCATGCGCGAGCCGGAGTCGGCGCTTAAAGTGCTGTACCGCCTGCGCGAATGTGGCATCAGCCTGTCGGTGGACGACTTCGGCACCGGCTACTCGTCCCTGGCGCACCTCAAGCGCCTGCCGGTGCAGGAGTTGAAGATCGACCAGTCGTTCGTGCGCAACCTGGATGAAACCAGCGAAGACGCGGTGATCGTGCGTTCCACCATCGAGATGAGCCACAACCTGGGGCTCAAGGTGGTGGCCGAGGGCGTCGAATACGAACACAGCCTGCGCCTGCTGGAGCGCTGGCACTGCGACACGGCCCAGGGCTACCTGATCAGCCGCCCGCTTACCGCCATGGCCTTCGAGGCCTGGCTCAAGCAACCCCTGCCTTCATTGTCTGCCATGGTCCACTGAAATATGACCCGTCGATTGTCCCTGTTGCTGTGTTCGTTGTGCCTGTCCTCGGTCGCCGTCGCGGACCAGGGGCGCCTGTTGGCCACCGGTGGCGCCTCCAGCCTGGATGGCGCCGCGGGTGGCGGCATCAACCCCTGGGCGGTGCTGGCCGGCTATGGCGAGCAGGGCGAGTGGGGCGCCACGGCGTTCGGCACCCACGTCGACCTGCCCGACTACAACCTGGACGTGGTGGGCCTGGCGGCCAGCTACGACAACCGCGTGGAAGTCTCCTACGCGCACCAGCGCTTCGACCTCGGCACCCTGGGGCACAAGCTCGACCTGCCCCAGAGCAGCCTGGGCCAGGACATCTTCGGGGTGAAGGTGCGCCTGTTTGGCGACCTGATCTACGACCAGTTGCCCCAGGTGTCCCTGGGCCTTGAGTACAAGCACGACAACAACTTCGAAATTCCGCAGATGGTCGGCGCCAGGCGCGACTCCGACGTGGAAGGCTACCTGGCCGCCAGCCGGCTGTTCCTGGGCGGCGCGTTCGGCTACGACCTGCTGGTGAACGGCAACCTGCGCTACAGCCGCGCCAACGAACTGGGCGTGCTGGGCTTTGGCGGCGACCGCCGCGACACCCGCAGCGTGCTCAAGGAGGGTTCGGTGGCGGTGCTGTTCAACCCGCGCTGGGCAGTGGGCCTGGAATACAAGGAAAAGCCTGACAACCTGTCGTTCTCCGGCGAGAGCGACTGGGCCGACCTGTTCGTGGGCTGGTTCCCCAACAAGCACGTGTCCGTGGTGCTGGCCTACGCGCGCCTGGGCGAAATCGCCACCTTGGACAACCAGAACGGCACGTACCTGTCGATCCAGGGGAGCTACTGACATGCGCCGCCTGTTGCTTGCCACCGCCTTGCTGCTCGGCGCCTGCACCGCCAACACCCAGCCGCCCAAGAACGACAGCCTCTACCGCGACCTGGGGGCCAAGCCTGGCATTACCCGGATCGTCGAGGGCATGCTGCTGCACATCGCCCACGACGAGCGCATCGTCGAGCATTTCCGCAACGTCAACATCACCCGCCTGCGCGACAAGCTGATCGAGCAGTTCTGCGTCGAGGCGGGCGGGCCGTGCACCTACACCGGCGACACCATGGCCGAGTCGCACAAGGGCCAGCACCTGACCCGCAGTGATTTCAACGCGCTGGTGGAGGACCTGATCAAGGCCATGGAAGACCAGGGCGTGCCGGTGACGGCGCAGAACCGGTTGATTGCGCGGTTGGCGCCGATGCGTGGGGAAGTGATCGAGAAGTGACTTTGGCAAGTCACGCAGCCACAGCCAGAGCACAGCCACGGCGGCACCGCAAACCCGCTTTTGATCTTGATCCCGTGCGGCCTTTGATCTTGATTGTGTGCCCCATAAAGCGCCAGGGCCGACTGGAGGCGTCGGCCAAGCGGTCCACGGCGTAGCCGGGGAAGACGGAACCGGAGGCGCTTCTATTCCGGGCCGTCGGCCGCTTGGGCGACGCCGGAGGGAGGGGACCCGCAGCGAAGCGTAGGGACCAAGCAGGGGCAAGCCTTTTTTGGTTACTTTTTGAGGCGTTTGTCAAAAAGTGACCCGGCGTAAGGCCGGAAAGGTGATTCTGCATCACCCTCGGTAATGGATATGGTCACAGATTTGGTATCCCGCTTCGGCGATTCCGAACATATCCATTTTCGTGGTGCGACCACCGACCGTTTCGCCCTTACGGCGACTCACTTTTTTTCAAACGCCAAAAAAAGTAAGCAAAAAACGCTTGCCCCTGCTTGGGCCCTACGCTGCGCTACGGGTCCCCTCCTTCCGGCGTCGCTCAACGGGCAGACGGCACCCGCTATAGAAGCCTGCGGGTTACCGTCTCTTCGGCCTACGGCCTCGGCCCTTCGGGCAGCCCGTT
>NZ_JBWGIG010000032.1:0-75306 GCF_056312595.1 Pseudomonas sp. GYB4201
TTTAAGGCGCGGTATGAAGGGCTATGTGGCAAAGGCAAGAGCGCGAAAGTCGCTCTTGTGGCGTGCATGCGAGTGCTGCTGATCCGGCTCAACGCCATGCTGCGCGACGGCACAGCATGGCGGGCATAAATAACTGGGCAAGACAGTTGCTGCTACGGGCACTGTATCGTGGAAATAATCGGGATCTGTCACTTCTGTGCAGTGCGTGGCCTTGCTAACGTGCGTCCACGAATCGGCAAGGACTCAGCCCATGCAACTCCCCCTCTACCAGATCGACGCCTTTACCTCCCGCCTCTTCGCCGGCAACCCTGCCGCGGTGGTGCCCCTGGACGCTTGGCTGCCCGATGAGGTGATGCAGGCCATCGCGGTTGAAAACGCCCTGGCGGAAACCGCGTTTTTCGTGCGCAACGCGCGTGGCCATTATGAGATTCGCTGGTTCTCGCCGTTCACCGAAATCGACTTCTGCGGCCACGCCACCCTGGCCAGCGCCTTCGTGCTGTTCAACCAGCTGGGCGCGCCGGAAACCCTGACGTTCTGGGCCAAGGCCGTCGGCGATATTCCGGTGCGCCGGCTGCCGGATGGCAAGCTCGAACTGAGCTTCCCCGAGCTTGCACCCACGCCGCTCACCGAAGTACCTGCGGCCCTGGTCGAAGGGCTGTCGATTGCCCCCAGCGAATACTGGGTCAGCCGCCAGGCGTATTTTGCCGTGTACGACAATGCGGCGCAGGTGGAGGCCGTGGTCAGCCGTTCCGACCTGCTGAAAACCCTGGCGCCGCGCGATGTGGTGGTCACCGCGCCGGGCGTTGCCCACGACTTCCACTCGCGCTATTTCTGGCCGGCCAACGGCGGTGAGGAAGACTCGGTCACCGGTTCCATCCACGCCGGGCTGGCACCGTTCTGGGCCAAGCGCCTGGGCAAGTCGCACCTGCAAGCGCTGCAAGGCTTGCAACGCCAGGGCGAGCTGGACTGCCGCGTGGCGGACGGCCGCGTGTTCGTGGCCGGCCATGCCGTGCAATACCTGCAAGGGGTGATCACCGTGAGGGCCGGCCAATGAACGTGCGCATCGAACTGGACACCAACCCCGGCGAAGCCGAGCGCAACGCCATCCTCCAGCCGCTGCGCGCGTTCAACATCGCCAACGCCGGCAGCACGGTGCCAGAGACTTTCGCGCTGCTGGTGCGCGACGAGCAGACCGACGCGATCATCGGCGGCCTGTACGGCAAGCTGTTCTACCGGTGGATGTTCATCGAGCTGCTGGTGGTGCCCGAGCAGACCCGTGGCCAGGGCACCGGCTCGCGCCTGATGGAGATGGCCGAGGCGCACGCGCGGGCCAAGGACTGCGTGGGCATCTGGCTGGACACCTTCAGCTTCCAGGCCCCGGCGTTCTACCAGCGCCACGGCTACACCGAGTTCGGCCACATCGACGACTATCCGCCCACCCACACCCGCCACTTCTTCCAGAAACGCCTGCTCCCGTAGCAGCTGCCGCAGGCGGCGTCCGGGCGTCACTCGAAATCCGACATCTCATAGAACGGCCGGATTTCGATTTCGCTCGGCCCGGGCATGGGGTTGGGACAGCGTTTCACCCACGCCACCGCCTCGTCCATGTCCTTCACTTTCCAGATCCAGAACCCCGCGACCAGCTCGCGGGTGTGGGCGAACGGGCCGTCGCTGACGATGCGGCCGGCACCATCGAACGCGACGCGCTTGCCCTGGGATGACGGCTTCAGGCCATCGGCAGCCTGCAGCAGCCCCGCCTTCACCAGTTCGTCGTTGAATTTGCCCATCGCCTCCATCAGCTCGGTGCTGGGCAGCGTGCCCGTTTCGCTCTCTTCAGTAGCCTTGACCAATACCATGACGCGCATCTTCGTCTCCTCCGATCCTGGACCAACCAATGGGTTGCAGCACAGGTATCAGCCTAGTGCACAATGGCCGGACATGACGCCCCAAGGAGGTTGCGATGATCCGCCCTGCACTGCCCACGGATGCCCCCGCCATTGCCCATGTGCACGTACGCAGTTGGCAGGCCGCCTATGCGTCGTTGATGCCGGCCGCCTACCTTGCGTCGTTGGACCAGAGCCTGGCCCAGCGCGAGACGTATTGGGCAGGGGCCATCACCCAGGGGGACGCACAAGTCTTCGTTGCCGAAATCGACGGCGAGGTCGTTGGCTGGCTTTCAGCAGGCGGCAGCCGTGATGAGGATGCGGACAAGAGGGCCACTGGCGAAATCATGGCGATCTACCTGCTGGCAGAGCATTGGCGTGAAGGGCTGGGCCGTGGGCTGTGGGAGGCTGGCGTGCGCTGGCTGGCCGACCAGGGTTACCAGCAGTCCACCCTGTGGGTACTGGCGGCCAATACCCGGGCCATCGAATTCTACCAACGCATGGGCTGGACGGCGCAGCCAGACAGCCTGCGCACCTTGCGCCGCGGCGGCGTCAGCCTGGAGGAGATTCGTTTCCACGCGCCCCCGTGAACCCGGCCCGCAGCCGCTGCCGCCCGGCTGCACTGGCTCGCGCCACCGCCAATACCCAGACCAGCACCGCAATGCTGCCGACACTCACCAGCATCCCATGCACCCCCGCCGCGCTGATGACCTTGCCCATCACGAAGGGAAAGCCGAACACGCCGATGAAATACGCCAGGCTGAACAACAGCAGCGCCTGGGCCGTGAGCCGGGGTGGCGCCTGGTTGGCGGCCAGGCCGTTGATCACCGAGTAGTTCAGGCCATAGCCGACCCCCAGCAGCGCGGCGGTGAGCAGGTAGCTGAGGCTGCCGTGCACCCAGCTGGAGAAACCGAACACCGCCACCAGCATCAACGTGGTCAGCACGGCGGAGGCCACCAGCGGGTTGCGCTTCACCACCCAGCCGGCAATCAGCAAGCGGCAGCCGATGGCCGCGCCCATGAAGCCGATGAAGAACAGCGAATAATCCAGGCCCAGGCTGGCGGCGTAGCTGGTCTGGAAACTGCCCATGCCACCAAAGATCGCCCCGCCCAGGCCCACCATCAGGATCGCCAGCGCGGCGCGCGAGCGCAGCACCTGGGCGGCGCTGGCCAGGCTGATCTGCACCGGCTCGCCCGAGCCCTGCGCGCCGCTGCCAAGCCGCCAGAAATACGCGCCACCCACCACCGCGCACGCGGCGGCCAGCAGGAACGCACTGTGCACCGGCAGGCCATACAGGCTGGCCAGCTTGCCGGCCAGGGGGCCGCTGCCGATGCCGGTGAGCATGCTGCCCGACAGCAACGCGAAGCAGTGGGTGCGCCGGGCCGGCTCGACCATGGCCGCGACCATGATCGGCCCCAGGGTGTAGAACAGCCCCCAACCAACCCCCAGCAGCAGCCCGCAACCCAGCAGCGCCAGGCCCAGCCCCGGCACCAGGGCAAAGCCCAGCGAGGCCAGCACCAGGCAGCCGGCGCCCAACGCCACCGAACGCCCGGCGCCCAAGCGCTGCATCACATGCCCCGACACCAGCACCGCCAGCAAGGTGCTGACCATGGCCACGGCAAACACCTGCCCGGCATCGCGCTCGCTGCCGCCGTGGCCGGCCACCAGCAACGACAGCAGGAACGTGCTGCCATAGGCGATGGACAGCAGGAAACTGGCAAGGCAGAACAGGCCGAAGCGCGGGCCGGGGCGTTGGGCGGGTGCAGGCATCAAGGGCATTCCGTGCGGAGTAGTCGGGCTGTTGTAACACGGCCTGGAACACGGTTTGTCATGCAAATGACGGAGTCAGGGTCAGGATCGGCGCACCTGTCAAAGAGCCAGGGGCCGGTCCTGCACCACCCGCTTCATCACCAGCGTGGAGGTCAGCCGTTGAACGTTGGGCAAGGTTGACAGGCGCTCATCGTAAAGACGCTGGAACGCCGGCAGGTCCTGGGTGATGACGTGCAGCAGGTAGTCCGGTTCGCCGAACAGGCGCTGGGCCTCGACTACCTGGGGACTGTTTATCGCCTTCTGGGCGGTGTCGATCCTGTTCGTGATTACCCCGGGTGCGGACTGGGCCTACGCCATTTCCGCCGGCCTGCAAGGACGGCAGCGGCTACGCGGAATGCTGCGCACACCGCACCCGTAGCAGCGGCCGCAGGCCGCGTCCCAGGCACCGCGTGGGCCGGACGCGGCCCGTGGCCGCTGCTACAGGCTGCGGCTTTTCACACTGGAGATCTTCAGCGCACGCAGGGGCCAGCGCAGCCTGGCGGCAGCGGCTACGCGAAATCCTGCGCACACCGCACCTGTCACCACGCGGGCCGGACGCGGCCCATGGCCGCTGCTACAGGCTGCGGCTTTTCACACTGGAGATCTTCAGCGCACGCAGGGGCCAGCGCAGCCGGGCGGCAGCGGCTACGCGGAATGCTGCGCACACCGCACCTGTCAACGCGTTGGCCGGACGCGGCCCGTGGCCGCTGCTACAGGCTGCGGCTTTTCACACTGGAGATCTTCAGCGCACGCAGGGGCCAGCGCAGCCGGGCGGCAGCGGCTACGCGAAATGCTGCGCACACGGCACCTGTCACCGCGCGGGCCGGACGCGGCCCATGGCCGCTGCTACAGGCTGCGGCTTTTCACTGGAGATCTTCAGCGCACGCAGGGGCCAGCGCAGCCGGGCGGCAGCGGCTACGCGAAATCCTGCGCACACCGCACCTGTCACCGCGTGGGCCGGACGCGGCCCGTGGCCGCTGCTACAGGCTGCGGCTCTTCACGCTGGAGATCTTCAGCGCACGCAGGGGCCAGCGCAGTTGGGCGGCAGCGGCTACGCGGAATGCTGCGCACACCGCACCCGTAGCAGCGGCCGCAGGCCGCGTCCCAGGACGCGGCCCGTGGCCGCTGCTACAGGGCGCCGCCTGCATGGCGGCCGTACGGAGCGTAGTTAGCGCAGGCCCATGGAGATCATCAGTTTCGCCAAGGCGTCGTCGGTGCTGTCCTTGGTGGTAGTGGGCGACACGCCGGCGGACCTGGCGCGGGCCAGTTTCCATTCCGAGGTGGCCTTTTCCGCGTCGCTGACGTTGTCGAGGAACGACGCCGTCAGCGTCAGTATCTGGTTGTAATCCTCCACACGCTTCAAACCCAGGGCATCGGCCTGGGGCCCGGTGACCTGGCCGGTGGCCAGGGCCTGTTGTCGGCCCATCAAGCCGTAGGCCCAAGCCTGCTCTTGATCCGAGAACAAGCCCCCCTCGTTCTGGGCCACCGCCAGCAATGAACGGCGGTCCAGGCTGCCGAACAGGCTGTTGTAGTCCTGGTCGGTATTGGAGAACGGGTTGCTGGTGGTGGCCATCGCCGCATACACCGCATCCATTCGCTGGCGAGCGTCCTGGCTGACCTGGTCGTCGGACAGCCCGGTAGAGCTGGAAGTGGCCTGGGGCAATACTGCGCCCAGGGCCAAGGCGTCGGTGTTGAAGCCTTCACGGCCAGTGAAGAAGGCACCGTATAGGCTGGCGGCCTGGCTTTGGGTAACCGCGTCGATGCTGAGGGTGACCGTGGCATCTTTCGGCTGCCGGCCAGGCTGCAGCACGGTGCTGATCACCGTGGTGGATTGTGCGGCCTTGCTGGCGGCAAGCTGGGTGATCGACTGCTGGGTATACAGATTGATGCGCATCCTGCGCCTCCATGTGCCTGTGAACGACGCTCTTGTGAGGTTGTTTTTACTGAGATCTGCAGACTTGAACCTTTCACCGCGAACCCAGGCCCGTTGCCACGAGCACCTTGGCCAGTGCGTCGGCGACGGTGTCCTGGGTGTGGGTGGGCGCTGCGGGCAGAACACGTGCGCGCGCGGCCTGCCAATTGGACGTGGCTTTTTCTTCGTCGCTGACGTTGTCGAGGAAGCTGGCGGCCAGCACCTGGGAGACGTTGCTGTCGGTGACTGACTTGAACGTCGACTCCAGGCGAATCGGCCCCGAGTACAGCCCGGAAGCCAGCGATTGCTGTTGGTCCATCACCGACTTGGCCAGCATTTGCTCCTGGGACGAGAACAAGCCGCCCTGGTTGTTGGCCACGGCCGACAGCGAGCGGCGGTCCAGGCTGCCGAACAGGGTGTTGGTGTCCTGGCCTTCATAGCTGTCGATTGAATAGGGGTTGCCCGACGCTTCCATCGCCGCGTACACGGCGTCCATGCGCTTGCGCGCATCCACGCCTATCGCGTCACCGGACAGGCCCGTTGAGCTTGAAGTCGCCTGGGGCAGCGCGGTGCCCAGCCCCAGGGCATCGGCACTGAAACCTTCGCGCACCGGGAAATAGCGGTTGTAGAGATTGGCTGCCTGGCTACGCGTGATCGCGTCGATGCTCAGGTTGACGGTGGCCTGCTGGGCCGTCTGCCCGGCGCTGCGCGCGGTGCTCAGCACCGTGGTGGATTGCGCAGCGGCAGACGCTGCCAGGGTGGAAACCGACTGCTGGGTATATAGGTTGATGCGCATCCTGCGCCTCCGTGTACCAGTGAGTTACCTCCTTGTATCGACAACCTTACAAAAAACTGTAGCCGCGGCCGATAGGCGGCGTCCTGGGCACCTTGGTGGCCTGGGACGCCGCCTGCGGCAGCTGCTACGGGGGTTACAGCAGGGTTTGCAGGACCACTTCCAGCGGGTGGCGCAGTTCGCGGTCGGCCATGCGCTTGACCTGGCTGCGGCACGAGTAGCCGGTGGCCAGGGCTTCGCCCTGCTTGTCCAGCTTGCCGGCCCAGGACTGCTCGAAGATGGTCCGCGAGGTGTCCTGGTTGCGCGCCTCGTGGCCGTAGGTGCCGGACATGCCGCAGCAGCCGGTGGCCTCGGTGGCCAATTTCAGGCCCAGGCGCGCGAACACCTGCTCCCACTGGCGGGTGCTGGCCGGCACGTTGGTCTTCTCGGTGCAGTGGGCCATCAGGCGGTAATTGCCGGTGGCGCTGGCGGCCTGCTCGGGCAGCACGTCCATCAGCCATTCCTGGGGCAAGGCCACGGTCGGGCACTCACCCAGGCCCGGCACCTTGAGGTATTCCTGGCGGTACACCAGGGTCATGGCCGGGTCCAGGCCCACCAGGCGCACACCGCAGTCGGCCACGGCCTTGAGCTGGCGGGCGTTGCGGATGGCGGCCTTGGCGAACGCACCGAGGAAGCCCTGCACGTGCAGCGGCTTGCCGTTGGCGCTGTAGGGCGCCAGGAACACCCGGTAGCCCAGGCGGTGCGCCAGCTCGATGAACGCGGCCAGCAGCGGCGTCTCGAAGTAGCGGGTGAAGGCGTCCTGCACCAGCACCACGCTGCGCTCGCGCTGGGCCGGGGTCAGCTCGGCCAGGGCCGGCAACGTGGCCACGCGCACCTTGCAACGGCTCAGGGTGGCCTGCAGGTTGTAGCGGCTGATCAGCGGGCTGTCGACCATGCCGGCCTGGCCCTTGAGCAGCCGGCCGATCAGCGCCGAGCCCATCACCGCGTTGTACAGCCCCGGCGCGTGGGCCAGGTACGGCAGGGTGAATTCCAGCGAACCGATCAGGTAGTCACGCAGCGGGCGCTGGTAGCGGCCGTGGTACAGCTCGAGGAAGCGCGAGCGGAACTCGGGCACATTGACCTTCACCGGGCACTGCCCCGCGCAGGACTTGCACGCCAGGCAGCCGGCCATGGCGTCGTACACCTCGTGGGAGAAATCGGCCTGGCCACGACGGCGCGCCAGGTTGTTGCGCAGGCGCGTGGGCAGGCCCTTGAGCCACGACACCTGGTTGCGCGCAGCGGCCAACACGTCGATGTCCGCCGCGCCCTGTAGGCGCAGCCATTCGCGAATCAGCGAGGCACGGCCCTTGGGCGAATGCTGGCGCTCGCGGGTGGCTTTCCACGACGGGCACATGGCGTCGTCGGGGTCGAAGTTGTAGCAGGCGCCGTTGCCGTTGCAGTGCATCGCCGTGCCGTAGTCCTGCCACACGCGCTCGTCGATCTGGCGGTCATAGTCGCCACGCAGCGGCGCTTCGTCGACCTTGATCAGGCCTTCGGCGCTGTCCGGCGGGGTGCAGATCTTGCCGGGGTTGAGCTGGTTGTGCGGGTCAAACGCGCCCTTGAGCTGTTGCAGCGACGGGTACAGTTCGCCGAAGTAGGCCGGCACGTATTCCGAGCGCAGGCCCTTGCCGTGCTCGCCCCACAGCAGGCCACCGTAGCTCTGGGTCAGCGCCGCCACCGCGTCGGAGATCGGCTTGACCAGCGCGGCCTGGGCCGGGTCCTTCATGTCCAGAATAGGCCGCACGTGCAGCACGCCGGCGTCGACGTGGCCGAACATGCCATAGGCCAGGCCATGGCTGTCCAGCAGCGCGCGGAAGTCGGCGATGTAGTCGGCCAGTTTTTCCGGCGGCACCGCGGTGTCTTCCACGAACGGCTGCGGCCGTGCCTCGCCGTCGACGTTGCCCAGCAGGCCCACCGAGCGCTTGCGCATGGTGTACACGCGGTTCACCGCCGCCGCGCCTTCGGCCAGGGTGTGGCCCAGGCGCTCGATGCTCTTGTCCGCCTGCAGGTGCTCGACGAAGGCCGCCACCCGGGCGTTGACCTCGGCCGGGTCGTCGCCGGCGAATTCCACCAGGTTGATGCCCAGGGTCGGGCGGGCCGGGTCGGCCGGGAAGTACTCGGCCACGGCGTGCCAGATGATGTCCTTCATGGCCAGCAACAGCACCTTGGAGTCCACCGTCTCGATGGAGATCGGCGTGTGCTCGAGCAGCGCATTGGCGTCGCGCAGGGCGTCCATGAAGCTTGCGTAGCGCACGTTGACCACCACCTGGTAGGTGGGAATCGGCAGCACGTTGAGCTTGGCCTCCACCAGGTAGCCCAGCGAGCCCTCGGCGCCGCACAGCACGCTGCTGAGGTTGAAGCGCCCCTGCTCGTCGCGCAGGTGCGCCAGGTCGTAGCCGGTCAGGCAGCGGTTGAGCGGCGGGAAGGTGCGCTCGATCAGCTCGCCCTGGGTTTCCTGGATCTTGCGCGCGGCGCGGTACACCTCGCCGGCACGGCCGGGCACGGCGCAGGCCTGCTCCAGTTCATCGTCGCTCAGCGGGTAGGTGTGCAGGCGCTGGCCGCCCAGCAGCACGCTGTGCAGTTCCAGCACGTGGTCGCGGGTCTTGCCGTAGGTGCAGCTGCCCTGGCCGCTGGCGTCGGTGTTGATCATGCCGCCCACGGTGGCGCGGTTGGAGGTGGACAGCTCCGGGGCGAAGAACAGCCCGTGGGGCTTGAGCGCGGCGTTGAGCTGGTCCTTGACCACCCCCGCCTGCACGCGCACCCAGCGCTCCTCGACGTTGATTTCGAGGATGTTGTTCATGTGCCGCGACAGGTCGACGACGATGCCATCGGTCAGCGACTGGCCGTTGGTGCCGGTGCCACCGCCACGGGGAGTGAGCTTGACGCCCTGGAAGCGCGGCTGGGCCATCAGCGTGGCGACGCGCGCCACGTCCTCGGCATCGGCCGGGAACACCGCCGCCTGGGGCAGGCGCTGGTAGATGGAGTTGTCGGTGGCCAGCACCGTGCGGGTGGCGTGGTCGGTGCTCAGCTGGCCCTTGAAGCCGGCGCTGCGCAGGGCATCGAGGAACTCGGGGTACAGGGTGGCCGGTGCGGTGCCGGTCAGTTGGGCGATCATCGGGGATGGCCTCGTCTTTATGTCAGGATAATCATGGATACTGGCCTGGGCGTGCTGGTTATCAGCGGCCAGGTAGTGGATGATGCCAATGATCCCGGAGCCCGGCGTTCGGCACAAACCGATATTCGCACCTGCATTGATGACTTTTACGAATGAATTACCGCAACCTCACCCCATCCATGTCGGTGCTGCTGGCCTTCGAGGCGGCGGCGCGACATGAAAGCTACACCCGCGCCGCCGAGGAACTGTCCCTGACCCAGAGCGCGGTGACCCGCCAGGTGCAGGCCCTGGAGCAGCAACTGGGGGTGACGCTGTTCCGCCGCGAAGGCCGTGCGGTACGGCTCACCGAGGTGGGCCGGCTGTACCAGCGCGAGATCAGCGAAGCCCTGGGCCGGGTGCGCAGCGCCACCCTGCATGCCATGGCGCACCAGACCGGCAGCGGCAGCCTGCGCCTGGCCACCCTGCCCACCTTCGGCTCGAAATGGCTGCTGCCGCGCCTGCATGACTTTTACCGCCAGCACCCGGACATCATGGTGCACATCAACTCGCGCATCGAGACCGTGGACTTCGAGACCAGCGGCATCGACGCCGCCATCGTCGTCGCCACCGGCGACCAGCCGGGGCTGGTCTGCCACCGCCTGTACGCCGAGGAATTGATGGTGGTGCTGTCGCCGACCCTGGCGGCCACCCGCGCCGAGTGGACCCCGGCGGCCCTCGGCCAGCAGGTGCTGCTCAGCGTGGTCAACAACCCCAGCGCCTGGGGCGAGTGGTTCGCCCACCATGGCCTGGCGCACCAGGGCATGCGCCTGGGAGCCAGCTTCGAGCTGACCTCGCACCTGGTGCAGGCGGTGCGCGCCGACATCGGCATCGGCCTGGTGCCACGGGTGCTGATCACCGAGGAACTGGCCAGCGGCGAGTTGCTCAGCCCTGCCCTGCCCTACGCCAGCGCGCGCAGCTATTACCTGGTGTACCCGCCGCGCAACCGCGCGCTGCCGGCGTTGGTGGCGTTTCGCGAGTGGTTGATCGGCAACCCGTCCCCGTAACCGTAGCAGCGGCCGCCAGGCCGCGTCACAGCCGCCGCGTACCCCCCACCGACGTCAAGCGCTCACCCAGGTAATCCACCAACACACTCACCTTGGGCAGGCTCTCACGGCTGCGCAGCCACACCAGGTTCATCGGCTGGCCATCGGTGGCCAGGTCCGGCAGCACCTCCACCAGCGCCCCGCTCGCCACGTGCGTCGCCACCAGCCAGGTCGGCAACTGGGCAATGCCCAGCTCCGCCAGCGCTGCCATTACCTCGCCTTCGCCATCGCCCACGGCAATGTGCGGGTGCATGATGCGCCGCTCCATCTCCCCCGGCTGGCGCCCCTTGAAGTACCACGGCCCCACCAGCCCATCGTTCTGGCCATAGCCCACGCAATGGTGGTGGTCCAGGTCATCGGCCGACTGCGGCACGCCATGGCGCGCCAGGTACGCGGGCGCGGCGCAGAAGATCATGCGCTGGGCGCCGATGTAGCGGTGCGCCAGCGCCGCCGGCCAGGCGTCGGCGCCGCCGATGCGCACGACGATGTCGATGCCGTCCTGCACCGGGTCGACGAAGCGGTCGGAGAACGACACATGGGGCAGCAGCCGCGGGTGCTGCTTGACGAAGTCGAGGATCAGCGGCAGCACATGCAGGCGCCCATAGGACGCCGGCAGGTCGATGCGCAGGTGGCCATGGGGCTCGCCCTGCTCGGCGCCCAGCGCCAGCTCCACCTGCTCCAGGTCGCAGAGCACCGCCGTGCAGGTGCGGTAAAAGGTCTGCCCGGCCTCGGTCAGCGCCATGCGCCGGGTGGTGCGGTTGAACAGCCGTGCGCCCAGCCGCGCCTCGAGGCGGGCGATGCTCTTGCTCACCGCCGAAATGCTCAGGTGCAGGCGCTCGGCGGCCGCCGTGAAGCTGCCCAGGTCCGCCACGCTGACGAACACGTCGATACCCTTCAGCCGTTCCGAGGAAAACATCGCCGCTCCATTGTTGAACTGGGTTCAAGACAGTTGGTAAAAAACGGCGCAAATAGGCCGTCAATTCTCCAATAGGCTACGGCAAAATGTTTCTGGAGTTAAGTGTCATGATGACTAGAATTAGAGTCGGTCGGCGCGTAATAAAGTCAGTCGACGCCTTTCCCACCAGATGCCCGACAAATCCTGCCCCCAACGCTTGCTGACTGCCCGTTACGCAGACCTATTCAAGGTGCCGCTGCCAAGAGCCCCACATGCATTGCGTGGTGAGTTCGACCCGTAGATAGCAACATCGAATCTGCTGCAAGGCGAACAAACCGGTCGTCAGTTGTCCGCTGAGTTGAGGCTTACCCTACCGCGACCTTTCGGTGCTTCGTTGGCTGATGCTGCTTTAGTTAGTGGAATTTGAGGTTTTTGACTGAACCAGGCGCACCATTGATGTGGCGAGAGATGATTATTGATTTCTTAGTTATCCATAGTAGGATTAACAGAAAGTTTTTTTCGATACACTGAAACTGAGAGATCCTTTACTGCGATGACTTTGTAGTGATAGACGTGGGGTAATGTAAGAGGGGAAATATTAATCCTGAAGGAAACTTTTTCTGCAGAGCTGGAAAGACGATGGAATCGAGGTTGTACATTCACACCATTAGCTCCTGATATCAACACGGTCACTAAAATAGGGCCTTCGGTTTGAACATCGGTTTCGACCGTGATAGAAGAACTAGAACCGGGACTAAGATTTTCGGTTGCGGTCACAAATAATCGCGGACCTTGCGAGAAAAAATTGGACTCATCTGTGCAGAGCGTACAAGTCGTTCGGTTGAGTTCTAGTCTTCCGGCGATTGGTGCAATGGAGAATAGCCGCACGGGGAGATTAGAGGGGACTAAGCCACAGTTACAAGCTTCGCGGATCACCTCCTTATCGTGATGCCGAGTACCGACTTTGGCGAGGCGATGACTCATTTCTAAGAAATACCGCCCCTTATGATCCAGTATACAATCAATGATCTTGCGATCTAGGTCGCGGAGGGTAGAAACAAGCCCGTCGTTAAACTTATGCGAAAGCTTAGATATATTGTTGCGAGCAAGAGCATGCACAAGCTTTGTTGACATGTTCGCAAAATGTTGTTGCAATGGATTTTTTGCCGAAGCGTGCCATATTGAGGAGTAGTAATTGAGCGTATCAGCGACTATCCATAGTCGCCGCTCCAAATGTTCAGCGGATGTGCCTGGTACAGGCTTTTTCCCAGGAAGACCAAAACACCAGTACGTAGGAGTTACACTTACTTGAGACAAGCTCTCATTTAAGGCAAGAGCCATGTCAAGGTCGTCAGGTATAGTAAGAAAGATCTGATTCTCAGGGTGACCAGATGCATCAACATAATTTCTAACGAATATTACATTCTTGGCGACACTATCGATTGCACTAAGCGTAATTTGGTAGTCTGAATGGAAGCGTGTCTGGCCGAAGGGGCCTGCCGCGCAACTTGAAAGGGCAATGGATATTGCATTTGTTCGATTGATGGGCACAATATCGCCGCCCTCACGATAACAGCCGTTCCCCCAGCCGCAACTCGGCCGCGCAACTGAAGAAACCATATTGCCGTCAAATTTACCGCATAAAGTAATATGATCTATAGCTATTGCGTCCTCACGACCGTGACCTCGAAACATGAGGCGACGCCATGGTTCTTTTAGTGTTTCTGAGATTTGATTTAGCTCAACCAAGGTTACATCCAAGCTGTAGTTCGATGGTTTCTCGGTTTGCGAACGATTTGAAACTATACCTACGTTGACAATGTCCTCGCGGGAAACCAGCCACTGTTTTATAATCAACCACAGCAGCGACTGCTCATCCCTACCCGTAATTATCCCTACTGACGCCCGGCTTTTACCGTCAAAATAAGCGCCGTCGACCAGGTCATTAAATGTCCCGGAAGAAACTTTTTCATAGGGAGCGATGATTATAACTCTTTCAAGACTAGGGAATAGCCCAATCAGCTCATCGAAGGTCGGCGGCAATGCATCATTGCTGACATAAATCCAGTTATTGGCTAGCGGAAACCATAAGTTTTTTGCAGCTTCAACTAGTTCTAAGCTTTGCAAAAAGAATATTCCGACGTCCGCCGGAAACGGTCGACTGACAAAATCATAAAGCAATTTAAGATCGTGTGCTTTCGCGCTTAAATCGGGTCGGTTAACTGAGAAAACGGGAAGCGGGTCTTGCATTTTCCATGTTTTAAGATAGTCTATTTGATGTCTTGAAATCTCGATGGTCTTAAGTGGTACTTTTTCTTGGATGGAACGAGTCGTCGCAACATTTATTTTAGTGAAGGTTAAGGTGCAGCTCTGAGATTTTGAATTCATACCCAATCCAGGAGAGATAAACTGAAATGAACGAAACCACTTTTAACTTAGTAACTGGCGTCATGACAGCAGAAAGGCTTATCAAACTCCATCAAGCCCGCCGAATAAGCATCATAGGAGCACCATGTAGCGGTAAGTCGACGTTTGGCAAAGCTCTTGCATCATCTTTAGGACTAAAGCTATTCGCTATGGATGATATGTATTGGGGACCAAACTGGTCGCGACCAAGTGAGGCGGTTTGGTTGGAGCGACTTGCATGCGCAATTGCGGAACCAGATTGGATTATGGAAGGCGGGTATGCAGAGACGGCTGAAATGAGGTTTAGGTGTTCAGATATCATAATACTCGTAGACACACCCGACGCCACGTGCGTTGAAAGGTATCGTAAGAGAGTATCACGTATAAGGCTTGGCGATATTTTTTTGCTCCCTGAGGCTGTCCAGGGTACAACTAGCGTACCTTTTCCAGACGGAGACTTTCCTAAAATCATCAAAAAAATCACTTCCTACAAAAGTTCAACACAGCAGATCCTCATTGAGGCTGCGGCTAGAAACAATGCTCCATTGTATCTCTCATCCACTTTGGCCTAATAGCAAAAATTAATTCACTACCCGTGGTGTAACTCATTAGTTGAGTTTATTTAAGGGCCAAAGTTTCAATTTCTTCTAAAACTGCTGACTTACATTGGCTGTAGGCGTTAGTAGAGTGAGGGTTGCACATAGCGCACCGGATCTTGTCGCGCTCGTATTTATCCCGGGCACATTTGTTGTTAAGGAGATAATCACGGAACGCCAGGTGCCTATCAACATGAGCAGATCCAATCACAAAAAAATGGGCCTGGACACGAAGTCGATATTCAGACGCCGGCCTTACACAATATCTACGTCCCGGAATTCCATACTCACCAAACCATTCATAACCGCACGCGGTTAATTGCTCTTGCAGCTTATCACACAATTCCAAATCTCTAACAACGGGCATGACGTCTATTACCGGTTTTGCCTTTATACCGGGAACTGCTGTAGAACCAATATGGTGACAGGATATCAGTAGGTCCCCAAAAACTTGATGCAGTTCACGGGCAACCTCGTCCGCAATAACTGCCCATTGATGGTTATACGCTTCTAGTATAACTTCCCTAGTGTCCATGTTCAGTTTTCTCCGCATTTGGGCAAGCTTCCGAAAGCCGACCAACAAAAGACCTTTTATCCATAGCGCGAAATTTTTCCAGCGCAGGTCGAATGACGCTCCCAGAAAGCTCATAACGGCGAGAAATTGAAGAAAGTGACTCCTGGCGCTTGGTACATAATCTTTGACGCCATGCCGCGTCCGCCCGAAAAGCCCTAGCGGTCAGAGCAAAGTCCTTCTCAATCTCTTCATTAACAACCCCAAGTAAGTCCAGAGCGATTGCAATAACGATCCCTGTGCGGTCCTTCCCAGCGCTACAGGTCAAGAGAGTCGGCATTGAGGGCAGTAGTCGTAACACCTCTAGTGCAATAGGAATGGCTTGCGGAAGCATAAGGGAGTAAATTTTTGAAAACTCGGTCAGTGTAGTAGGCTTGAGGCCTTCATCATTTAAAACTGGAAACGCCAAAGGCAACCAAGAATAGTTGATATTATGAGACCTTGGCGACACAAAGCCTTGTATTTCTTTAGCAGTCCGCAAATCCACCCACCGAAACTTTCCTAGAGACAGGCTTAAGTATTCGAGCAACCTATTGTCACCGGCAAGGGGAGCGGCCGAACGAATTAGTATACGTCTAGATAAACATCCGCCATCCCTAAAGCGTACGTCACCAAGATCGCGAGTATTTGTTGCACCTGGAAAACGCAGCCAACGGCTGCTTTTAGAATGAGTTTCGGACTTTAAAGTTAACACTTCAAACTCCATCCAGAGCACGTAAAACGCACTGCATTGTCCGTTTATCAGCAATCGTAAAACGTATCACATCCGTGACTTTCAAAGCATCGGACGTGTTTTTTATTCGAATTCCTTTCTCCGCAAGCTTGGCCACGACTGAGTTAGCACTTGCTGCAGGAATCTTAAAGTTTACAAAATTCGTAACGCTAGGAATAGCTTGCCAATCAGGCTTTTGTGTTGCAACCTTTGCAATAAACCAATCACGCGTTCTAATTATATTAGATCGTATGCACTTAAGTTTATCTTGGTTATTCAGCAGATACATCGCGGCGTGTAATGCAACACCAGATATCGCGTTCTCAGATCGATAAGAGGCCAGTACTCTAGAAATCGCCGGCGGGGCGTTTACTAAAGCCAGTCGACAACCTGCCATACCGAACCCCTTGGAGAGAGATCGAATATATACGATATTATCCATAACGCCGAGATAATCCTCTATGCTAACATCGGAAAAGTCGGAAAAGCATTCATCAATTATTAGTAGATGGCCAAGCCCTTGGCATTTCACTGCAAGCTCACCAATGAAAGGCAAGGAGCACTCAAACCCTGTTGGGCTATTTGGATTGGATATGACTACGATTGATGGCTTCTTATCCGGTAACGCATCGATGAAGTTACTGTAGAACTCCTCAATTGGCGCGGAAATATCCATATGACATTCGACAATATCTAGATATCGTAGTTTAGAATAATACGTCCATCCAACATAATTTGGCGTTTGCAGAATTATACTTTTAGATACTTTGGTAAGTGCGTCAAGTATTGTAGAGATGGCCGCGTCGGACCCAGGGAATAGACGCAGTCGATCAGCAGGTAAATTTATCTCGCCTGCGATCAACTCTAAATAGTGATATGGCGATGGGTAATAGGCCAATGACTCCGGTGATATTTCCAACCTGGAAAGAAGATTGAGCATTAATGGGTGAATTAATTCGCAACTTCCCAGGTTTACATAGTTTCCATTCTCTCTGATATGGGAGCCCCAGTTAGCTTCAGGAGTAGGTAACGGAAATGGTGATACGCCCACCGGCGGATTAGTTATGCTGGACATCAATCACGGCACCTAATTGCGTTAATTTAGAATAAAAACTAGAATACCCACGTTCTAAGTGCCCCAAGCCACTAATAGTGGTCGATCCATGAATCCCCAGAGCTGCAATCACCAACATAGCACCCGCTCTTAAATCAGTCGCATGGATAACCTTGTTCACCGCAGATGGGCGTTTTGGTGAAATATGAATACTATTATGCTTTTTAGTAATCTCAGCTCCAAGTATTTGCATAGCATCTAAGTAACCGAACCTCTCTTTCCATACTTCCTCAGTAATTGAGCTTGGTTCTGGTCCGTTGGAAAGAAGCAGTGTAAAAAAGGGCTGAGAGTCGCTGAATATGCCATGAGAAGTCACCACAATGTCAACTCCAGTTTGTAGTGAGCTCTTCTGAAGGCTAAGCGCGTTTTCATCATCTATATCCAGCTGATATCCCAATAGGTTGAGATAATGAATTTCAGAAGAAAGTGAAGTGCTGAGTTCTCTGTGGTTAACATTTTTAATCTTGAGTTCAGAATTGGTATAGGCAGAGAGTGCCAAAAAGGTCATCAATTCGATTGCGTCATGTGTCAACTCGACTTCGAAGTCTTCGGGCGTCGGTTTGTGAACTGCTGTTATTACAATTCTCTGCTCATCGAACGAAATTTTAGTTCCTGATGCACTCACCGCTTTTAGGAGATCAACCACATCTCCTTTCAAATATGGATTCAATATCTCGGTTGTTCCGATGGCATTCGCGCCTAGAATAATAGCTGTCTTTGTAGCTCCGGAATAATACGGTCCAGTCAGTTTTCCGTTTTGGTCCCAGGTTCCGAAATCCGCCATGTCTATAGTCGTAGCTGAAAGCTTCTCAGCTTCGGCGTACACTTTGCCGCCACTCAAAGAGACAGTTGCACCGAATCGCTCCATGACCTGGCATATGTGGGATATGGGTCGGGCACCGTTCTTGGCGTCACCTATTAAACATCCCCCGAACGGACCAGCTCCTACTTTTCCGTGTCTTGCTAGGAGGCTAGGCAACAGATAAATTGATCCATGAACCAGTTCGGACAGATCAGCGTTGATTTCGTGCGGGCGTAGTGACTGGGCTTCAACGGTAAGTACCTGCTCAGCATCATCGTAAGTAGTCAGGCCGCCTAGCTCCGCGATGATTAACATCAGCACCCTAGTATCCGCAACATCTGGCGCATTCCGAATTGTAAACCGTCTTGGACTAGATAGGCCAAAAGCAATAGTCGCCACTAGCGAATGCTTAAACCCGGATATTGAGACAGAGCCTTTAAGTGGTCGACCACCAGAAACTTTCCAAATTGTCATATAAGTCCTAAGATGTCACTTTCAGTCTAATCAGGTTCTGTACACAATGGTAACAACTTGACGTTTACTGCTTTGAGATGCATGAGTTAACGGTGTTACCATGTGCCAGGATTGGTCACTACGTGGAATTATCACAGTTGTATTAAACAAAGGTAAAATTTCATGGGCATATCTGCTCTCATCTGGCCCACCCAAAATACGAAGATTTCCACCCCATTCATATTCCCATTGGGGGCATAGGTTTATGATCTGTGTAATAATCTTGTCCTCCTTGTCGGTATGGGGGCCGAGCCAATCGCCGACCTGGTATTCCCAGAAATTTAGGTCAACAAAAGTGGCTTCAGTATTGAATTTCAGATTAAACATTGTAGACAGCGCTTGCATGTGCAAATGAGACTTTGCCACCTCAAGGACGATGCTCCATAAATTGTTTTTTAACACCGCATCGTTGAGTGATAAGCAGTGATGTCGATAGGCTTTACCGTGGCCTGGTATACCGTTCGTTCTGTTAGATAGAACTAGCTGTTCTGAAGGGAAGGCATCAGCTAAGCGTAGTGCCAAACCTGTGTCAAATAGCTCTCGACCCATACCCCAAAGATAAGGTTCCTGATTGGCCACAACATTTCGGAGGAGATCCATAGTATTTGCTCCGTCAATCACGAGTGGAAGATGTTACTTTTCCATAATGTAACAGCAGCGTGCGCCTAGATTGCCTTCTCCCAGTTGTACCAGTAGTAACTGAATGCCATGAATTGGAGGTAGGTACAATGATTACAGAGCGATTGGGCAAAGGAGAAATCTCAGCAAAGATATCACTGGGATTACTTGAGTTGAGTATAAGCAAATCTCCTCCGCATCCGGGTGTATAGTCTTCGGAGAAATATATTATCTGGGTAAGAAGCTTGTCATTCCGATCAGTATGCGGCTCCATAAAACAATCTGCACTGTAACTGACTAGTCGTGCTTCAAGAAGAGTCCGCTTTAAATCAATCCCAGATAGCTCTGAGGTATGCTTATTATGCTCTGGTGATAGCAGATGTTGTATGTAGTGACGCCAGGAGCAAGGCAAAATATCAAACGCCTCTTTAACTAACTCCCCCCTTATAGCAAGGGTCAATACATAATTCTGATATTGTTTGGCCGAACCACGCGTGTGGCTATCCGAGTATTTAAGCGACTTGATTGGAAATGCAGCTCGCAACTCATCAAAAGTAGAGCTTTTCAGGTAATTGTCAATGACGCCGTGATGAAAGGGCTCGTGGTGCCATGTCCACTGGCTATGATCTTCCCCCAGTGCCATTTAGAACTCTCCGACCGCAGTTGAAGAGTCGCTACTAATGTGACGCAAGTTTATTTTTTCTGCCACTAATGTGGACTTGTATGTATGACCGTATACCAAGCTATAAACGCTAGAATTATATTCTATATCTGACGCATTGAAGAACGTTTGTCTATTGAATTTTGACACTTCACGAATTGACATAGAATCAGTCAGATGGTGGTAGGGTGTATATATCGTGGGGCGTACTCTTGCGCCATGCTCCTCCATATAATTAGAAGTGGCCTCGAAATCCTCAACACGTGTACCAGGTAAACCAGCAATAACGAAGCAGTTTAGCTCAATACCACACTCCTTAGCCCACCCCGAAACCAAGTCGAACTGTGCTCGGCCGTTGTGTTTTATTTTAGGAAGTGCATCGAGGGTAGAGGTAAATGCTTCAACACCGATGCTAATTCTTATACATCCGCTATCCGCCATTTCCTGCATCAGCGGCAAGCTCAGGTGAAACGTAGTCGTTACGCACTTCCAAGGGAATACAATATTTTTAGCCTTGAGTTCGCGACACAGCTCCAGAACCCAAGATCGATTAAGAGTAAAAGTTGGAGCGTAGAACGAAACGTATTCGAAAGGTTGGGCGGAAAAAGATTCCCTAATATATTTGACTACGTCTAGGACATCAACTCGTCGTTCTTTTTTACCCTGCATAATTGGGACGTCACAGTATTCACAACCCACAGGGCAACCTCGAGCTATAGGAACTACTAGCTCTCGACGCTCCGGGATACCGCAGAATTTGTTGAGATCTTTGTTGTACAGTCGATCGTAATGCTCGTAGGGAATATCATTAATGTCTGGAAATACCCAGGATTCTGCCGGCAATGCTATACCGGGGCCACCACGTAGATATCCAGAGCTCCGTTTAACCGATACACCGAGTGGAGTTTCTTTTTCATCATATAGACAACGCAGATATCCATGCACTCCCGCCTCGTAGTCGCCGGAAAATACTACCCCGTCGAACCCCATGCGCTCAAATAGTCCCGGCAACTGATTAGAGAGCCTTCCGAATGTAAATACCTTAGCTTTTGGAGATAGTTCCGCTATATAATCTAGCATCCTCTCGAAACTGTCGACCGCGTCAAAGTCATTCATGAGCCCTATAACGTCGTATTGCCTGATTAGGACTTCACAGATATCTCGCCAATGAATATTTAACGCTGCCGCATCGACTATCGTAAGCGAAATATCAGGCCTTGTTTTACGTATATAAGCTCCAACCTGAAATAGTGGCAGATGGTGCCCGGCATTAAAGTAGCTAGGAATGTGGGGAGGAATCATTAACAAAAGGCTTGTCGTCTTCATTCATATTCTCCAGTTATTCTGCAACTGATAACTGCATTGAGAAGATTAATTGGTCCATCGCCATGGTTGCATAACATCCAGACGGTAAGAAAAATTCGAAAGACGCTTTCCAACGTCCGAGATTTAGTTCATCTGGTGCCTTTTGCGAAACTTTAAAACTTGTTTGGATTATGGGCGGACGGTACCGGAAGCTTCTGAGTATTTGCCCCCCCTGTTTTGTATACCGATTCATCTGCAGTGAGTCGAGCGGCCCCGAGAGACGTCTCGTCGCTTCCGAGTTCCCTGTAAAAAAGTAGTCTATGCCTCGGCGTTGATTACAGTGCAATGGAATATTTGGCACGTTCTTAACCAGTTGAATCAGATCTTCATTCCATTCAAGCGATGCATGCGAAGCTAAGTAAAAGTCGACGCGCCGTGGATCGAGAGAGTCAAAAAACTCTCTTGGCTCACCACTCCATTCCGAACCCGCTTGTCCTTCAGGTGTACCAGAGAGAATGGTCTGCTGTAGTGCCGTGTTATAGTCGCCCGCGATTAGAGCCTTTCCGATCAAATGGGTCGTCGGCGCACGTCCTGGAATTCCAAAGCGCTGCACGTCGTAGTAGTTTAACCAGTCGATCACGATGGTTGAGTTTAGAGAAATGTATCGGGCCACTTCTTGATTGAGATTGCGTACGTTAATTTTGAATGCATTCCCAAGCAGGTTACCAATCGATATTTCGCGAGACTCTCCTTTCAGCGGCGTTATAGCTACATAGTCTCCGTTGGCCGAGGTCATCTTCGCGTTAAATCTTTCGATTTCATCTTTACTAAACAAGTATGTCGATGCAATTGTTTGCTCTGTTATACCATCTTCGTCTTTTAGGCCAGCGTATGTTATTTGGCTGGTTGCACATCCCACAAACTCTGCCAGATGCGAAATTGCTTCCGTGGTAGTGTGCAGTTTCTTTTTTAGCAAGAAGTTTTGAATCTTCCCTTGGAATTGATCACTCGGCGCCAATAACTCGCGAACTCTAAAGTCTTCTGGCACAGTTTTTATTTTATGCTGAAAAAGCACGTGGTCGGTGGACATATTAACGGTCATAGGATACCTCTTTTGAGAAAATCTTAGTTCCGGCTAAAAGAGCAACACTAAACATAATCACTCCTAATGTTACTATTGCTGCGGCGGGTGTGAGGTAGCTAATTGCCATGCCTGCAATCAATGCCCCTATTGGTGTTGCCAGTAAAACTAAGGTTCTCGCCGCAGCACTCACTGGGGCAATAAGAGCAAAAGGGCTGTACAACTGCCGTATTGATATATATACGGTGTTAAAAGTTGCGGTTCCGCTACCGATCAGAAAAGAACCGGTCAATATCGCTGCTACTTTCCATTCTGTGGTTTCCAAGCCTTGGACTGCTCCGTAAATTATTATTCCTATGGATGTTATTGCGATACTAAAGGCCACTAAAGCCTTGCCTTGATGCGAGTAGCGCTTGATCATCAGTAGGAAGCTTGTGAGAATCCCTCCGCATGCTTGCATGGCCAGAAACCAGCTAACGGAGAACGCATCAAAGCTCAAAAACTTCGATAAATACACCATCTGCAGGGCGGTAAAGCCGCCAAGAAATATATTAGCTACAATAGCGAATTTCGTGACTTGCGATAGCGCATGGTGTCGGAAGATAAACCGATACCCAGTTAGGAGCTTGTCTACAATACTTCTATTTCTGATTTCTAGGTTGTCTATGTCGACCTGCTTTAACTTTAAAAGCCCAGCAATTGGTATCGAGATGCACGCTAGTCCTATTACGCCAGTTAAAGCAGTCGTTACATCGGTAATTGTAATCAAGATACCCGCAACTATTGGCGTCAACAGTGCTGCAGTATTTCGCGAAGCGGAAAGTATTGCGTTGAATCGGGTGAGTTCACTAGCGGAATAGTGTTTAGGGTAGATTGTTTGTAGAGCTAAACTCCCGACCGTCGCTGCAAAGCTCGATAATATTAAAGGTGATGATGCCGTACTAAATGTAAGACACCGCAGAAGTGCCAATACTTCAATAACGCCAATGGCCGTTATTTCAACGGCGCATGTGGCAATCAATAACGTTTTAGTCCCTGTCACTTGTAGCAATAGGCTGCCAATAGCATTGCCTACGACCTGCGCAGCGAACGTTATGGCTATTAGTACTGCGATTTTATTAGAGGTGGTTATTGTGTCGATAGACAGCATGAATGGGATGGCAAAGGTTATTATTTTCATACGCACATCGGAGATGGTTTGTAATGTGCATGTAATGAATGTTAGACCTGAAATGTTTGCTCGGGATGGCATATATGATTCCGTATACACGGCTCCACTGTCTTGAGATTTACTTCCTTTCAATACCTAAACATTAGCCTGATCTTTCGGAAAATTGCCAAGTCGTGTCATGCAATGGCGTAAAGTGTTGCCCGTTTTAAATCTTTCTGTCAAGGACAATGATCCTTATGAAATTAATATTTATAATAACAATTAATTATAAGTTTATCTCTTTCTGTTCGTGAGCGCGTGGTGCTAGGAGACTCATCGTGACACGACGACGTCAAGTGTTCGAATACGTACAGCAAATCAACAAATTGCTTTCTTAGAAGCATGCATCGAATTTAATAATTACACGCAAATTTCGCTAATGTGACGAAAAAAAGAAACATGGATCAGTGTGTTATATGCTGGGAAAGGCTCGCTTGCAGCGTAGCTATTCCGAGTTGAAACTCTATTGGCGCGTCTTTGCCATCGCGATGAAACGGAGAGAGGTTAATAATGACGTGCCACTTATCCATGAGTTGCCGCCTGAGCTCGCTGAGGAAAAATTTAACACAGTGTCCGGGATCAGTTGACCATTACACCCTCACTTTTTCTTCGACCAATCTAGCTAGCTTTTGTAGGCTTGGAGCGGGGGTAGAGAAAGATTTGGACGCTCAGCTACCCGAACGGAGCCCCCCCTACAAGGTCAGCGGCGAATTGCTCAAACAGTGCTGCCGTTTCCTGCTGCAGGCCGTCCTCGTGCCCCGGTGTTTCAAGATCGGTGACCAGGCACGAGTCATATCCAACGAACAGGACGAACCTAAAGCGATCAAGGTGTGCATCCAACGGTCGGCTGCTGTCCAGGATTTCGTCAATGTCATGTCGAAGCAGGTAGTCATCGTCCTTGACGTCCAATATCTTGCTACGCGCCGAATCGAAACATTCCTCGATGACCTCATAGAGTGTTGCCGCTGACCGAAAACTGACCCATTAAAGGCTGTTCTGCCGACTGAAGACTGACCCAGGTGTTCAACTGCTTCTGCTCACTTTCCGAGCAGGAGAACACCAGGTGATCAGCATGGAAATGATGGGAAAAATTCGGCGGATGTATTTCCGCGACAAGCTGTCGCTTCACCAAATAGCGAAGCGTACCGGGCTGTCCAGAAACACCATCCGAAAGTGGGTCAGAGCCCCCGAAACCAAACAGCCGGTGTACCAGCGCCAATCCGCTTTCAACAAGCTCAGTCCTTTCCACGAAACGCTGGAACAGGCACTCAAAGCCGATTCACTCCGGGCAAAACACAACCGCAGAACCGCCAAGGCTCACTTCGAGCAGATCAAAGGCACGGGCTACGACGGCGGCTACAGTCAGCTAACCGCATTCATCCGCGCGTGGCGCGGCGAGCAGGGAAAATCCCTGCGAGCCTTTGTACCGTTGACGTTCGCGTTGAGCGAGGGCTTTCCAGTTCGACTGGAGTGAAGAAGGTCTGTTGATCGGCGGGCTGTTCAGGCGGATCCAGGTCTCCCACATGAAGCTCTGTGCCAGCCGCGCATTTTGGCTGGTGGCCTATCCCAGCCTAGGTCACGAGATGCTGTTTGGTGCCCATACTCGCTCGTTTGGGGCATTGGGCGGCGTTCCTCGTCGCGGCATTTACGACAACATGAAAACGGCTGTCGACAAGGTCAGCAAGGGTAAAGGCCGGACGGTCAATGCCCGCTTTTCGGTGATGTGCGTGCATTATCTGTTCGACCCAGACTTCTGCAACGTGGCTTCGGGCTGGAAAAAAGGGATCGTCGAGAAGAACGTCCAAGACAGTCGGCGGCGTATCTGGCTCGATGCTCAAGACTGCCTGTTTCATACCTTCGATGACCTGAATATCTGGCTCGGCCAACGCTGCCGAACTCTCCGGAGTGAGCTGCCGCACCCGCAATACAAGGGGCTTATGTTGTCAGATGCCCTAGAGCTGGAGCGGGTGGCGCACGCTTGGGAAGAATTGGCTGCTCAGGGGGAAGCATCGACAGCATCCTCAAAATGGCTGCTTGAGCATCTGCTCCAACAGGGGCAGGCAGATCGCGCCGTGCGCTCTGTGAACCATCAGATGAACATGGCCAAGCTTCCGATGCACCGTGATTTAGCGGGCTTTGACTTCAGCGTTTCCAGCGCTGATGCCCGCCTGGTTAGGGAGCTATCGAGCCTGGAGTTTACAGAGACGGCCCAAAACGTGGTGTTCATAGGCGGGCCTGGAACCGGCAAAACACACTTGGCCAGCGCGCTGGCCATATCCGGCATCACCGTTCACAACAAGCGAGTCCGCTTCTTCTCCACGGTAGACCTGGTCAATCTGTTGGAGCGTGAAAAGTACGATGGGAAAACGGGCCGGATTACACAGGGGCTGCTCCGCACAGACCTCGTCATCCTGGATGAGCTGGGCTATCTGCCTTTCAGCCCGAGCGGTGGCGCGCTGCTGTTTCATCTTCTGTCCAAGCTTTACGAGCACACCAGCGTAGTCATCACGGCCAACCTCAGCTTCTCGGAATGGTCGAGCGTGTTCGGCGATGCCAACATGACCACTGCACTGCTGGATCGACTGACGCACCACTGCCACATCGTCGAAACGGGCAATGACTCCTACCGCCTGCAACACAGCACCTTAGCTGACCGGACAAAGATCAAGACACGTGAACGAAAGCGTAAGGGAGGTGATGTCGCTGAGGACGATGAGCCATTTTGATCTTGATCGGAAGGTGCCCTGCCACGCTTGACAACCTCACCCTGCCCTACGATGCCGCCGGCAACCTGCAGCAGCACACTACCGGGTTGCGCTACACCTATGATGAAAGCGGGAGGATGAACGCGGTGTACCAAGCCGGTGCCCAGCGGGTGGCGGTGTACAGCTACAACGCACTGGGGCAGCGCAGCCTGAAGCTGACCTATGACCCCGCCAGCGGCGCACTGCAGAGCGGCAGCGTGTTTTACTACGGCCCCAGCGGCGAACTGATCGGCCAGACCGACTACAGCGGTACCACCGGGCAGCGGCTGATGACCCGTTACTGGGTGTGGCTGGACAGCCTGCCCCTCGCTCAAGTCGAGGTGAACTACACCCAGGGCGCACTGAGCGGTGGCCAGATCCTTTACCTGCACCCTGACCACCTCAACGCCCCGCGCATCGCCACCAATCAGCAAGCTGTGGTGTGGACCTGGAACAGCGACGCCTTCGGCGCGGCGCTGCCCAATGAGGACGTGGACGGCGATGGGGTGGCCACGCATATTCCCCCTGCGCGTCCCAAGGCAGTACTATGATGCGCAGACGCAGTTGAGCTACAACTACTTCACGGATTATGACGCGAATCTGGGGCGATATGTGGAGAGTGATCCAAGTACGCTAAATGGCGGAATAAACGCATACAGTTATGCCGTGGGAAACCCGGGCTATTACACCAACCCTTTGGGCTTGGAAACAATCGCGCTTCCTTCTTGGCAAAATATAGCGAAATTTCCACGACTCATTCCAAAATCTGGTGGAAGGGTGACGAGCACAGCTAGCCTTCTATATCCGAATACCTCGCTCGTAAGCCCTGCCATGAATCATTGCGCAGGCCGCTGCCAGTATGCCCCCCCTGCTAATGCTTATGATCCAACCGGGCCAAAAGCACCGGGAAGACCTAGCGAAGAGGATGGCTACACAGATCCCAAACGCGGCGAAAATTGGGTACCGAACCCAAACCCCGAAAAAGGCTCAGCCAGCCATGGTTGGAAAGATGCTGCTGGTGACACACAGGGGATTATCGCAATATTTTTACAACTAAAAAACAAAGTGGAAGCCGCATGAAAAACATACAAATAATATCTAGCGCAGCAAATTGCGTATACGATGTTTTTTCAGCCACCGACGAACAATTCGATTTGATTTTTCCCACCGGAACCGACATTGCTTTTATTGATTAAGTTCTCGCGTATGCAAATCAAAAGGAACTGGACAAAGCATTTGAGAAGATCTGGACACGGAGAGTAAACAAAAAATTGGCGAATGGCATTCACGGGACCTTGTTTTACAATTTGGACACAAAAAAGATTTACTACCCCACCCACAAAGATGAAGAGGCTATTAACCCTAATGGTTCCAGGCTAAGATAATGTCAAGTACAACTTACCTTCAAAACCAGTCCATTGCTTCGCCGTCACGTGCGGCAGAGCTATATCTTTTGGTGGAGCAGCACTGTTTCGTAAAGCGTTCGGCCAAGATAATTGACAGAAATACCGTCAGAAATGGCGCTTAGGGCTGATCAGAAACATGCCCCCCGTTTTCAAAATATTGCCCCCAACACAAATCGCTATGGTATACATTACTACCGCAAGGCATTTTCGACCCCCTCAGGTTATAACTCGAACAGCTTTGCTAGAAAATTAGGTATGGCCACTGGTTTTCCATGCCACCTGAAGGTACAGGGTATGGAAATTCGATCTATCAAACTTATAGAGCACCGAGCCAACGACATGAAAACCAAAAGGTCATCCTGCATACGAAAAACGGCGCTTTTAAACTTCGCATTCGCGTGGCTCACGCTTTCATTCTCGCAACCAGCTTACCCACAAGAAAGCGAGGCAGCACCTGTTGTTTATCGGCTATATCATGACTTTGGTTGGGAGGCACTATTCGCATCACCAGACGATGCCCAAAAATTCCTAGGCCCTACTCTTTTAATGCAACCAAAGGAGATTCTTGCAAAATATTTTGACAACGAACTTGTGCTACTTTTTCTAAAAGAAGCCGATTGCGTTAAAAAAAAACCAGGCAAGCTATGCAAATTGGAGTTTAATCCAATATTTGCATCACAAGACTCCTCCGCCTCTGAACTGAGCATCAAGCGCGCCACCCCTACAAGCATTGATGTAGAATTTTCCTACCCAGCAAATCATGAAAAAATTAGAGTTTCGTATGACATGACCAAAACCTCAAAAGGTTGGAAAATCGCAGACATAGAATACACTGACAGCCACACATTATTAAAAAAACTTTTGAGCAAATAAATCAAACACAACGACTAAGCCTATTGCCACCAGCTTATTTGACTCTGTACGAAATGTATCCCAGCTCGCCCACGCTGCGTTGAAAACAGGCTCGGAATGCTCATTTACAACCCGTAAAGTCGGGCGCGACCCCAGCCGTGCAAACGACCTTCAGAAGGACCTGAACATGGCATTTTCTGCCTTTCGCAAACGACTGCTGGTCGCTGCCTGGGCGCGCTCACTATCATCTGTCATGGCCCACGCCTACAGTACCAGTGCCTACACCTACACCGACCTGAGCCAGATCGCCAGCGTCGATGGCCCCGTGCCGACGTATCCGACATCACCCACTACGCCTACGACGCCTGAATTCCGGCTGTCGTTGTTTTAACGGAGATACTCCCAGAGCTTGCCCCGCCAGAAATAATTATAGAGGCACCATTCTGATGACTTCAAAAGCCAAAACATATGCAGCCGTAAAGTTTTTTGATATTGCGAATGGAAGAAGGAAGCCCTTGGAGCCCCCACCCAAATAGGCCTGCACAATTAAAGTTAGCGGAGCAAAACAATGTTAAAATCCTTTACCAAAAGAACCTTGAGATTTCTTGGAGCCTCTTTCCAAGGCCATAGCGACATGCTGACTGTCTTTTTCTTGGAGAAGGCAGCCAGACAAGGAGATGGCTGGTCACAGAACAACCTCGCCGCGTACTACTTACGAGGAAGATACGTACCGATAGATATAGAGAAAGCCATCAATCTATACTTGATGGCAGCAAAAAATCTAGTATGCGAGGCATACCTCAACCTTGGACAACTCTACTACGAAGGTCGTCACATCAAACGAGATGATACCGAGTCAGCGAAGTGGTTTTCTTACGCAGCCGAATGCGAAGACCCACGTGGGGAGTACCGATTAGGGCTAATGTACTTGGATGGTTCAGGGGTAGAGAAGGACCTTAAAACAGCCTTGCTACTATTAGAAAAAGCGCAAAAAAAAGGGATCCTCATTGCCCCATCCTTACTCGAAATAGTTAAGGAAAAATTGAAAAATCCGAATCAGGAATAGCTTGCGGCGCATCGAGATGCAGGGCAATTTCGCTTATCGAGGTGACCGCCCGCATCTCGCCGGCAATTTCAAGAGCTTTGGCTGCGCCACACCTATAATGAAAGCGGACGGATGAACGCGGTGTATCAGGCCTGCGGCGCACTGCAAACCGGCAGCACCTTTTATTACGGCCCCAGTGGCGAATTGATCGGTCAGACCGACTACAGCGGCACCACCGGGCAGCGGCAGATGACGCGCAGGCGCAGTTGAGCTACAACTACTTCAAGGATTACGAGGCGAATCTTGGGCGATACGTGCAGAGCGACCCAATCGGCGTGGTCGCCGGCGCCAACACTTAGGGATATGCAAACGCTAATCCGCTGAGCTATATCCACTCGAATGGGCAGTTCGCCTTCCTTATCCCAGCAGTCGAAGCGTTCGAAGCAATTGTTGCAACCGTAGGAGGTTCTGGAGCCGTCTCTGCGCGTACCGCAGGAACCGCCGAAGCTGTATTGGGCGCCACCGTTGCAGTGACGAGAGATAAAAGTGCACCAAGGGCTTCCATAGATGAATGATCAATTCCATTCGAAAAACAACGCTATTGGAGCATCAAACGCTGGTCTTATTAGAACCGCTAATGAAGAGGTAATTCAAGACAGCACGGTAAAAACCCGAATCACATTACAGCAAAAAATCTGACCGCAAGGCAATTGCAAGGGTTATTCACCCCGACAATACCAAACCCACCGTCCAAAAGCCTGAGAGCACCCGAAAGATGACCACAAAAGCTAACATATTCAGAGTCGATTTTAATGAGATGATTGACTTCGAGACGATCATGTTCTCGCAGCACGACGAAAAGACCAATATTCACGGCACTATCGTTACGATAGCAGAGGGAATGATAGTTATACTAATCGAGGAAGATTTCGATCAGTCAGGAAACTTAGACAATATAATCGCCACCGGCACGATAACCAAGAACGACAACAACGATTTTAGTTCTCACGTAAAATGGTGCTGCAAGATTGATACCAACGGGATACGTCACGAGTCCGAATTAACCAACAATAAATAAAGATAGCTGTGGATCTATCTCTACCATTCGAGCATACCCAGGCAATACCGATCCAACTACGCGGATCCCAAATGTGACGAAAATTGGGTACCGAACCCAGGCTCCGAAAAAAGTGGAAGCCATCATGATTGGGAAGATGTTTATTGCAATATTTTGGTTCTACTTTGTACTTTTTGTTCGACTGCGGACGCATTCAATGCTATGAGAAACTATTCGGCACCAGGTGCATCCTATGCTGCAGTGGGGATTCATGATCTTGTACCTACAGGAGAAAACCCAATCCGTCAAACAGTTAACTCTTGCGAGAAGACGACAACCAAACAGACGCTGGTTGGACATTTTTTTTGCGAGCAGGTTTCACGAAGCCTATCAGGCCCCTTACAATGAGAAAACTTACAGCCTTCTTTGGAGTATCCATAACAATTTGGATGCTGATATTATACCTAGGCATCAGCCTGTATTTCGAACTAGCCTCCCGAAATATAGCAGGCCACCCAAACGCGCAGCAGCTTTATAGCAGCATCATACTTCCAGGAGCATTACTATTAGCAAACCTACTGCTTCTGGCATTAAATAAAAAAACGCCCCACCTCATTATTTTGATTGCAATCCCAGCTCAACCAATAGCGGTGCTGCTTTTCTTTTTCTTGATAAGTGGAGGCGTATGACCTGCATGATAAAAATACTTGTGGAAATGCGCCACCCGCCTCACCCGATCCTTGAAGAAAAAGCCCGGCGTTGCGAGCCGGCTTTACTTCATTGGCGTTTCTACGCCAAGGAGTTAGGTCGCTACTGTGATCGTTTCCGAATGCAGCCGGTGATTCCGTTACGGATCATGAAGCGCGAGCCGGCCCCGGCGTCCCCAGATTATTTGACAAGCCAAAACATCGGAAGCGGAACGTCATCGAGCGTGTTTTTGGCTGGCTGAAGGAAAGTCGCCGCATCGTGACGCGCTTCGACAAGCTTGCAAAAAGTTATGCCGCGATGGTCACTCTGGCTTGCGCCATGCGGTGTCTACGGCATCATTTTTCGTACAGAGCTTAAGGAGCAGGATTTTTTCTCAGGCATCCCCCTTGAGCCGTTCCGCGGAAAACATCGCCGCTCCATTGTTGAACTGGGTTCAAGACATTTGGTAAAAAACGGCGCAAATAGGCCGTCAATTCTCCAATAGGCTATGGCAAAACCTTTCTGGAGTTAAGTGTCATGCCGTCCTCAACCGTGGCCCAGGCCACGCCATCCGCCCATTCAGCCTTGCAGATTCTGATCATGACCGTGGCGGCGTTCATCATCGTCACCACCGAGTTCCTCATCGTCGGCCTGCTGCCGGCCCTGGCCCGTGACCTTGACGTGTCCATCGCCGTGGCCGGCCAGCTGGTGACGCTATTCGCCTTCACCGTGATGCTGTTCGGCCCGCTGCTCACCGCGCGCCTGGCGCAGGTGGAGCGCAAGCGCCTGTTCACCGTGATTTTGCTGGTGTTCGCCGCCTCCAACGTGCTGGCCGCGCTGGCCAGCAATATCTGGATCATGGCCCTGGCGCGCTTCATCCCCGCCCTGGCCTTGCCGGTATTCTGGGGCACCGCCAGCGAAACCGCCGGGCAACTGGCAGGCCCGGGCAACGCCGGCAAGGCGGTGTCTAAAGTGTACATGGGCATCTCCGCGGCCCTGGTGTTTGGCGTGCCGCTGGGCACCGTGGCCGCCGACACCCTGGGCTGGCGCGGCACGTTCTGGGCCCTGGCGGCGGTGTCGCTGGTGATCGCCGCGCTGATGCACCTGGCCATGCCCACCCTGCCCACCTCACCCAAGCCCGCCGACGGCGAGAAACAGACTGCCATCCTGCGCCAGCCGCGCTTCCTGGCCCACGTGCTGCTGTCGGTGCTGGCCTTCACGGCCATGTTCACCGCCTACACCTACCTGGCCGACATCCTTGAACGCGTGGCCAGCGTACCCGCCAGCCAGGTCGGCTGGTGGCTGATGGGCTTCGGCGCCGTGGGCATGCTGGGCAACCATTGGGGCGGCCAGTTGGTAGACCGCAAGCCGCTGGGGGCCATGGTGCTGTTCCTGCTGGTCATGGGCGCCGGCATGCTCGCTGTGGTCCCGGCCGCCGGGCACCACGCCTGGCTGATCGTCGCGCTGGTCGCCTGGGGCATCGGCTACACCGCGCTGTTCCCGGTGTGCCAGGTGCGGGTGATGCAGGCTGGCGCCCGCGCCCAGGCACTGGCCGCTTCGCTGAACATTTCGGCGGCCAACGCAGGCATTGGCCTGGGGGCTATTTTGGGCGGGCTGGGGATTCGGCACCTGGGGTTGGATGCCTTGGGCTTGATCGCCACGGCCATCGCCGCCGTGGCCCTGCTGGTGGCACTGCTGATGATGGGCCAGCGCCCCGCCGTCATGGCCCAACCCGAGGGCGCATGCCCGAGCCGCTGAACCCCGCTCGCTACTTGCCGGCCTTCGCCCGCTTGGCCTCCTCCAGCGCATAACGCCGGCAATGCTCCAGATAGCCCATTTCATGGCTGGCCACCAGTTGCACCACGCTCTTCCACAGCCACGACGGCGCATCCAGGGTGCGCGAGCGGTTCAGTTGCAGGTCCTTGATCCAGCCGGCGCGGGTGGCCAGGTCCATCTGCCGGGCGTGGGCCAGGCCCACCACGCGCGCCAGGTAGGCCGCTACGCGCATGGCCTCGACCTGGGTGAGCTGGTCCAGCTCCAGCTTCATGTCCTGGGGCAGCAGTTCGCGGATGAAGAAGCCGTTGTCGAGCATGCGCGTGGCCAGCATGCGGTTGCCCAGGCCCGGTGACAGGTGGCGGGCGCCCTCCACCACGCGCTGGCCGTTGTCCCGTGGCATGGACGCGCGGGCGGCGCGCGGCGCGGCGGCGCCCACGGCCTGCTTGATGTCGATCAGGCAGTAGTCGGGGTCGTCGTCATCGCCCACGCTCAGCAACGCCGCGTAGCGCTGCAGGCCCAGGGAGCTGCAGCCCTTGACCCAGTAGGCGGAGTCCAGCAGCTCGACGCGGTCATCCTTGGAGCGGCCTTTGAGCGAGGTCACCAGCGCGTGGATGTCGTCACTGGCGCAGAGCTTCTTCAGCGCCGTGCGCTCGTCCTTGGCCAGCGGCCAGAAGTGCTTGCCCTGGGGGATGGTCGGGCGGGTGTCCTCGATGCGCTCCTGGGCCAGGTGCTTCCAGGTGCGCTGCACCGCGCTGCGCATGCCGGCCTTGACCTGGGCCGGGCGTGGCGGGTCTTCGTCGACGTTGGTTTCGAAGGCCAGTTCGTAGCCGCGCATCATCTCTTCGAGCATTTTCGCCGTGGCCACGCCGGGCAGGTCGGAGCCGCGCGCGGCGGTGGCCAACGACAGCGCCAGGCGCACCAGGTCGTGGGCCGGGTTGCCGATCACGGTCTGGTCGAGGTCGCGGATGTGGATGTCGATCTTGCCCTTGAGGTCGCCCGTGGGGCCCAGGTTGCCGGCGTGGCAGTCGCCGCAGATCCACACCGCCGGCCCGCTGGGCAGGCGCTTGCCCGGCTGGCTGTGCAGCCACTGGTAGAACTGCACCGTGCTGCCGCGCACGTAGGCGTGGGCGGAACGGGCCATTTTCAGGTTGCGGAGTTCGGTGAGCGGGGCGAGGCGCGCGGAGGGTCTGGGTGTTTTCATGGGGGCGTCTTTGGCAGGTGTGTGCAGTGGACTGGCGGCCGTCATAAATGTTTCAAAATATTTCCCAGATACCCCGTAACAACGGCCGCCAGGCCGCGTCCCGCCCACCACCCTTACATCTGGCAGAACCGCAGACGGTTGCCGAACGGGTCGTACACTTCCAGCACCTGCCCCCAGTCCTGCTGCACGATACCGGGCCGCGCATTGCCGTAGCGCTTGGCCAGCAACTCATCGCGCAGCTGTTCTATGTTGTGCATCGGAATAAACACCGTCGCCCCCGGGCAGGCATCGCCGTGGTGTTCTGACAGGTGCAGTTGCAGCGCACCGCGGCGAATGCCCAGGTACAGCGGCAGGCCGGCTTCGAAACGGTGCTCGAACTCGACGCTGAAGCCGAGGAAATCGAGGTAGAACTCCCGGGCTTTGGCTTCATCGAAGCTGCGCAGGATGGGGATGGGGCTATCGAACGTGGGTGCGGTCATGGTTCCCTCCTGGAACGGATGTTGGGGGATCATGCCCCTGGCGCGGCCTGCGGCCGCTGCTACGGGGATATTGCCAGGGCTTGGACCAGGGCGTCGAGGGTTTGGGGGGCGGCGGCGTGGTGGGTGGCGCAGCGTTGCTGGTCCCAGGGCATGGCGTCGTCGGTGCAGTAGTCGCCCACGCACTCGGCCTCCAGCGGGCCGTCCAGCAGACCCAGCGGTACCCACACATACGGCTCGCCGCGCAGGGGGTTGGGCACGGTGGCGCCGCACTGGCCGCAGAAGTCGTTGCGGTAGCCGGTTGGCTTCTGCCAGGTGCTGATGGCGCTTGCGCCGGCGTGCCAATGGAAGTCGGCGGCCTTCACCACGGTAGCGAGGTTATGCCCCACGCCCGTCTGCCGGCGGCACAAGGTGCAGTGGCAGCGGTAGAAGGTTCGCGGCGCCGCTTCCAGGCTGAAGCGCACGGTGCCGCACAGGCATTGTCCTGACGTCATGACCATTCCCTTGAAATAAACCACCCTTGTAGCAGCGGCCGCCAGGCCGCGTCAAAACCCACCACCACCCCGGGCAACCGTCGCCTGCCGATACTGCCGCGGGGTAAACCCGGTCAGCGTCTTGAACTGGCGGCTGAACGCACTGTGGTCGGTGTAGCCGCACTGCATCGCCACCTCGGTGATCGGCAGTTCGCTGTGCAGCAGCCGATGGGCGTGCTCCAGGCGCACCTTGTGGATCATCTGCCGCGGCGTGAGGTGGAACACGCGCTTGCAGTAGCGCTCCAGCTGCGCCACCGAGATCCCGGCAATGCGGGTCAGCTCGGCCATGCTGATGGGCCCCTGGAAGTGCCCGCGAATGTACTCGTCCACCGCCGCCAGGCGCTGGTACGCCGGGTGGCTGGCGCTGGCGGTCTGCAGGTCCACGGAGATGCCGGCCAGGCCGATGATGGCGCCGTCGCGGTTGTAGATGGGCTGCTTGTGGGTGAGGCACCAGCCTGGCTCGCGGCTGCCGTACAGGTGCAGCTCCAGCTGGTCCTCCAGCACCAGGCCTTCCTCCAGCACGCGGCGGTCCTGCTCGGTGTAGCCGGGGCCCAATTGTGCGGGGAACACCTGGGCGCTGGTCTTGCCCAGCAGCGGCTGCAGGCGCTTGAAACCACAGCGCTGCAGCAGGGTGCGGTTGGCCAGGCGGTAGCGCGCCTGGGGGTCCTTGATGAAGACCACCGCGTTGGGAATCACGTCGAGCATGGGCAGCAGGGGCGCCATGCCGGCGAGCATTTCATCCAGTGTTTGCGGGCGTTCCAGGGGATGCCCCTGGCCCAGCAGCGTCAGTGCATCCAGGGTCATGGACCAGGCTCCTCACGGCGGCACGCACCGCCATGGCAGCGCTGCGGCCGGCCAGCTTGCCGCACTGGGCGAGCGCTGTCCAGCGGCTGAAACCATTCTGCCAATTGTGCCGATTTCGTCATCGTCGCTGGCGAAAAGCATCAAGTAAAGCGGCGCCGCAAGGTTCACTGTAGAGCCCACGGGAAGCGCCCAGGCGGCGCCGCCCAACAATAACAACTGCAAGGCGACATCCACTCCTGCCGACCAATAACACACAAGAAGGCGACGCCATGTCCGGCACAGGCAAGTTCAAGAAACAACTCTCATTGATGGACCTGACCTTCATCGGGCTGGGTGCCATTTTCGGTTCCGGCTGGCTGTTCGCGGCCAGTCACGTGTCCACCATCGCCGGCCCCGCGGGTATTTTCTCGTGGATGCTGGGCGGCTTCGCGGTGCTGCTGCTGGGCATCGTCTACTGCGAACTGGGCGCCGCCCTGCCCCGCGCCGGTGGCGTGGTGCGCTACCCGGTGTTCTCCCACGGCCCGCTGCTGGGCTACCTGATGGGCTTTATCACGCTGATCGCGTTTTCCAGCCTGGTGGCCATCGAAGTGGTCGCCGCCCGCCAGTACGCCGCGGCGTGGCTGCCGGCGCTGAGCCAACCGGGCACCGGCAACCCGACCCTGCTGGGTTGGCTGTTGCAGTTTGCCCTGCTGTGCCTGTTCTTCGCGCTGAACTACTACAGCGTCAAGACCTTCGCCAAGGCCAACAACTTCATCAGTCTGTTCAAGTTCATCGTGCCGCTGCTGGTGATCGGCGTGCTGTTCACCTTCTTCAAGCCGGCCAACTTCACCGTGCACGGCTTCGCCCCGTTCGGCCTGTCCGGCGTGGAAATGGCGGTGTCGGCCGGCGGCATCATCTTCGCCTACCTGGGCCTGACGCCGATCATCTCAGTGGCCAGCGAGGTGCGCAACCCGCAACGCACCATTCCCATCGCGCTGATCCTCTCGGTGCTGCTGTCCACCGGCATCTACGTGCTGTTGCAGGTAGCGTTCCTGGGCGGCATTCCCACCGAGATGCTCAGCCAGGGCTGGGCCGGCATCAGCAAGGCCTTCTCGCTGCCTTACCGCGACATCGCCCTGGCGCTGGGCGTGGGCTGGCTGGCCTACCTGGTGGTGGCCGACGCGGTGATCTCGCCCAGCGGCTGCGGCAACATCTACATGAACGCCACGCCGCGGGTGATCTACGGCTGGGCGCGCACCGGCACCTTCTTCAAGGTCTTCACCCGCATCGACGAGAAATCCGGCATCCCGCGCCCGGCGCTGTGGCTGACCTTCGGCCTGTCGCTGTTCTGGACCCTGCCGTTCCCGTCCTGGGAAGCGCTGATCAACGTGGTGTCCGCCGCCCTGGTGCTGAGCTACGCCATCGCGCCGATCTCGGTGGCCGCCCTGCGCCGCAACGCCCCCGACATGCCACGGCCGTTCCGGGTGAGAGGCTTCGCGCTGCTGGGCCCGGTGTCGTTCATCGTCGCTGCGCTGATCGTCTACTGGTCGGGCTGGGGCACCGTGTCCTGGCTGCTGGGCCTGCAAATCCTGATGTTCGTGGTGTACCTGCTGTGCCAGCGCCTGGTGCCCACCGACCACCTGAGCATCGGCCAACAAGTGCGTTCCTCGGCCTGGCTGATCGGCTTCTACGCCGTGACCATTTTGCTCTCCTGGCTGGGCAGCTTCGGCGGCCTGGGCGTGCTCGGCCACCCTTACGACACCCTGGCCGTGGCCGCCAGCGCGCTGGTCATCTACTACTGGGGCGCCGCCACCGGGGTGCCGGCCCACCTGGTGCGCCTGGACGCGGACGACGCCGAAAGCGAGGCGGTGGAGCACGCCGGCCGCGCGCAACCGGCGCACCTGCCCCACACCACTACCCGTTAATTCAACCTGGACGCACCCATGAAACAGGTACACGTGATCGATTCCCACACCGGCGGCGAACCCACGCGGCTGGTGATGCAAGGCTTCCCGGCGCTGACCGCCAGCACCCTCGCCGGCCAGCGCGACGAGCTGCGCGAACTGCATGACCACTGGCGCCGCGCCTGCCTGCTGGAGCCACGCGGCAACGACGTGCTGGTGGGCGCCCTGTACTGCCCGCCGGTGTCGGCCGACGCCACCTGCGGGGTGATCTTCTTCAACAACAGCGGCTATTTGAACATGTGCGGCCACGGCACCATCGGCCTGGTGGCGTCCCTGCAGCACCTGGGGCTGATCGGCCCCGGCGAGCACCGCATCGACACGCCGGTGGGCCAGGTCAGCGCCACGCTGCACGCCGACGGCGCCGTCACCGTCGGCAACGTGCCGTCGTACCGCTACCGCCAGCGCGTGCCGGTGCAGGTGCCCGGCCATGGCCTGGTGCACGGCGACATCGCCTGGGGCGGCAACTGGTTCTTCCTGGTGGCCGAGCATGACCAGGTGCTGGAACTGGCCAACGTCGAGGCCCTCACCGCCTTCACCTGGGCGCTGCTCAAGGCCTTGGAAGCCCAGTGCATCCACGGCGAAGGCGGCGCGCTGATCGACCACGTGGAGCTGTTCGCCGCCGACCCGCACGCCAACAGCCGCAACTTCGTGATGTGCCCCGGCAAGGCCTACGACCGCTCCCCGTGCGGCACCGGCACCAGCGCCAAGCTGGCGTGCCTGGCCGCCGACGGCAAGCTGGCCGAGGGCGAGCGCTGGGTGCAGGCGAGCATCACCGGCAGCCAGTTCGAAGGCCGCTTCGAATGGGACGGCGAGCGCATTCGCCCGTTCATCACCGGCCGCGCCTACATGACCGCCGACAGCACCCTGCTGATCGACGAGCAAGACCCGTTTGCCTGGGGCATCTGAGCCCACTTTTCTCGCACTCAACTGACTACTGGAGAACGCACCATGACCGACAACATCTTCACCGGCTGCATGCCCGCCCTGATGACCCCGTGCACCGCCGAGCGCACCCCGGACTTCGACGCCCTGGTGGCCAAGGGTCGCCAACTGATCGAAGCCGGCATGAGCGCCGTGGTCTACTGCGGCTCCATGGGTGACTGGCCGCTGCTCACCGAGGCCCAGCGCCAGGAAGGCGTGGCGCGCCTGGTGGCCGCCGGCATCCCGACCATCGTCGGCACCGGCGCGGTCAACAGCCGCGAAGCCGTGGCCCACGCCGCCCATGCCGCCAAGGTCGGCGCCCAGGGCCTGATGGTGATTCCGCGGGTGCTGTCGCGTGGCGCCTCGCCGGCCGCGCAGAAGGCGCACTTCAGCGCCATCCTGAAAGCCGCGCCGCAGCTGCCGGCGGTGATCTACAACAGCCCCTACTACGGCTTCGCCACCCGCGCAGAGCTGTTCTTCGAACTGCGCCGCGAGCACCCGAACCTGATCGGTTTCAAGGAATTCGGCGGCGCCGCCGACCTGCGCTACGCGGCGGAAAACATCACCTCCCAGGATGACGACGTGACCCTGATGGTGGGCGTCGACACCCAGGTGGTGCACGGCTTCGTCAACTGCAACGCCACCGGCGCCATCACCGGCATCGGCAACGCCCTGCCGCGCGAGGTGCTGCACCTGGTGGCGCTGAGCAAGCAGGCGGCCAAGGGCGACGCCCGCGCCCGCCGCCTGGCCCGCGAGCTGGAGGCGGCGCTGGCGGTGCTGTCGTCGTTCGATGAAGGCTGCGACCTGGTGCTGTACTACAAGCATTTGATGGTGCTCAACGGCGACCTGGAATACAGCCTGCACTTCAACGACACCGACGTGCTCAGCGACGCCCAGCGCCGCTACGCCGAACAGCAGTACGCGCTGTTCCGCCAGTGGTACGCCGCCTGGTCGGCCGAGCAGAACCAGGCCTGACACCCTTGCCGCGCCGGGCCCTGGGGCCCGGCCTCGTGACTTTTTAAGGATGCACCATGACACTGACAGGCAAGCTGCTGATCGGCCGCCACGCCGTCGCCGGCACCGGCGCCCCGGTTTACGCCATCAACCCCGCCACCGACCAGCCGCTGCAACCCGGCTACCCGGGCGGCAACCGCGAGCACGTGGCCCAGGCCTGCGCCCTGGCGTGGGACGCCTTTGACGCCTACCGCGAGACGACACCCGCCGCCCGCGCAGCCTTCCTGCAAGCCATCGCCGAGGAAATCGAAGCCCTGGGCGACACCCTGATTGACCGCGCGGTGGCCGAAACCGGCCTGCCGCGCACACGTATGCTTGGCGAACGCGGGCGCACCTGCCAGCAGCTGCGCACCTTCGCCCGCGTGGTGCTGGCCGGCGAATGGCTGGACGCGCGCATCGACCCCGCCCTGCCCCAGCGCCAGCCCCTGCCGCGCGCCGACCTGCGCCAGCGGCACATCGCCCTGGGCCCGGTGGCGGTGTTCGGCGCCAGCAATTTCCCCCTGGCCTTCTCGGTGGCCGGTGGCGACACCGCCTCGGCCCTGGCCGCCGGCTGCCCAGTGGTGGTCAAGGCCCACGGCGCCCACCCCGGCACCAGCGAGCTGGTGGGCCAGGCCGTGGCCCGCGCCGTGCAGCGCTGCCAGCTGCCCGAGGGCGTGTTCTCGCTGCTGTTCGGCTCGGGCCGTGAAGTGGGCATCGCCCTGGTCACCGACCCGCGCATCAAGGCCGTCGGCTTCACCGGTTCGCGCAGCGGCGGCCTGGCCCTGTGCGCTGCCGCCCAGGCGCGGCCGGAGCCAATTCCGGTGTACGCGGAAATGAGTTCGATCAACCCGGTGCTGTTGTTCCCGGCCGCCCTGCAGGCCCGAGGGGAAGCGCTGGCGCAGGCGTTCGTCGGTTCGCTGACCCAGGGCGCCGGGCAGTTCTGCACCAACCCCGGGCTGCTCATCGGCCAGCGTGGCGCGGCGCTGGAACGCTTTGCCACGGCCGCCGTGGCGGCGCTCAAGGACGCCCCGGCGCAGACCATGCTGACCCCCGGCATTTGCCAGGCCTACCAGCAGGGCGTCGCGGCGCTGGCCAGCCACCCGCTGGCGCACACCCTGGGCCAGGGCCTGGCCGCCACCGGGCCGAACCAGGGCCAGGCACAGCTGTTTACTGCCGACGCCCGCGACTTTCTCGCCGCCCCGGCGCTGCAAGCCGAAGTGTTCGGCGCCGCCTCGCTGATCGTCCAGTGCGACGATGATCAGCAAATGCGCCAGGTGCTCGAACACCTGGAAGGCCAGCTGACGGCCACCCTGCACCTGGACGACGCCGACCTGCCCCAGGCCCGCGCCTTGCTGCCGGTGCTGGAGCGCAAGGCCGGGCGCCTGCTGGTCAACGGCTGGCCCACCGGCGTCGAAGTCTGCGACGCCATGGTGCACGGCGGGCCGTTCCCGGCCACCTCCGATGCCCGTGGCACCTCGGTGGGCACCGCGGCCATCCTGCGTTTCCTGCGCCCGGTGTGCTACCAGGACTTCCCCGACAGCCTGCTGCCCGTGGCCCTTGGCGCTGCCAACGACCTGCAGCTGCGGCGGCTGGTCGACGGCCAGCGGGAGGTTTGAGCCATGACCCAGCCTTTCGCTGAACCGACCACGGCGGACGTCGCCGTGGTCGGCGCCGGCATCATCGGCGTCACCTGCGCCCTGGCCCTGGCACGCCAGGGCCGCCGGGTGCTGGTCCTCGACCGCCAGGCCCCAGGGCTTGGCGCCTCCTACGGCAACGCCGGGCACCTGGCCACCGAGCAGGTGTTTCCCATCGCCGACGTGTCGATTCTCAAGCGCCTGCCGGCCATGCTCATGGACCCCATGGGCCCACTGCGCCTGGACTGGAAGTACCTGCCGCGGGCGCTGCCGTGGTTCACCCGGCTGCTGCTGAACCTGCGCCCGGCGCCGTTCCAGCGCACGGTGGCCGGCATCCGCGCGCTCAACGAAGGCAGCCTGGGCGCCTGGCAGCGCCTGCTGGCCAGCGTGCACCGGCCGGGCCTGCTGAAGGAAGACGGCTCGCTGCTGGTGTTCGAGCGCCCAGAATCCCGCCCCGCCCTGGATGCCCTGCAGGCGCGCATGCGCCAGCAGCAGGTGCCGGTGGACTTCTGGGCCACCGACGCCGTGCGCCAGGCCGCGCCGCAATTGAGCGAGCGCCTGCTGGGCGGATTGTTCTTCCCCGCCACCGGGCATTTCATCGACCCCTATACCGTGCTCACCGAACTGGTGGAGGCAGCCAAGGGCTGCGGCGTGCAGTTCCTGCAGCATGGCGTGCTCGACGGCCGCCTGCACGACGGCGGCGTGGTGCTGAACACCGACCAGGGCGCGATCGCCGCGCGCCAAGTGCTGCTGGCCTGCGGCGCCCATTCGGCGCCGCTGGTCAAGCGGCTCACCGGCAAGCAGGTACCGCTGGACACCGAGCGCGGCTACCACCTGATGTTGCCAGCCGAGCAACACCGCCTGCCGTTCGCCGTCACCTCGCTGGAACGCAAATTCATCATGACCCCCATGGAGGGCGGCCTGCGCCTGGCCGGCACGGTGGAATTCGCAGGTCTCGACGCACCGCCGTCGATGGCCCGCGCGCGGCAGCTGCACCGCCTCAGCCAGGGCCTGTTCAGCCACGACCTGGACGCCCGCGGCGCTACCGAGTGGATGGGGTTCCGGCCGTCGCTGCCCGACTCCCTGCCGGTGATCGACCGGGTGGCGGGCGGCAAGGTGCTGCTGGCGTTCGGGCACCAGCACCTGGGCCTGACCCAGGCGGCGCTGACGGCAGAGATGGTTGCGGCGCTGGCCAGCGGCGAGCCACCTGCTTCGAGCGCCTACCGCCTGGATCGGTTCTGATCTGCGCCGTAGCAGCGGCCGCCAGGCCGCATCCGCGCGCACCACGGATTCGCGTCAGGAATCCGGCGAACCCGCGCAGACACGCCATTTATCGCATTTGCCTGCATTTTTTTTGAATCAACCGCGCCCCGCCGTGATCCCACCCACATGGCACGATGGAGGCGCCCATGAACCCACAGCTCTACGTCATCGAATACCTGCTACACGGCAAACCGGCCTCGTTCATCATCCGCCTGGAAAAAATGGACAACGCCCTGGCCTGGCACTGGGCCAGTTGCGACGCAGGGGTCGGCATCATCCCCAAGTTCGGCCGCCAGCAGACCCGCCAGGTCAGCCGGCCCATGGCCGAGCGCTACGGCATTACCGAGGTGAAATGGCGCCTGGCCGGCCAGCGCCCCAGCCCGCGCGAAGGCACTGATGAAACCGCATCGTCGGAGCCTGCCGAAAGCTGATCAAGGCGGGCATGAACGCCAGGAGCACATTTGTACTCCTCACTGAAAATTCCCTATCCCCGGCAGAGGACATTCCCCATGGGCACCCCACTCCAAGGCAAGCGCATCCTGGTCATCACCAGCAACACCGGCATCGAGCGCGATGAGCTGCTCAAGCCGCTGGACACCCTGCGCGGCCTGGGCGCCACCCTGGTGCACGGTTCGATCAAGGGCGGCACCACCCAGACCTTCCAGCAGGACACCGAGAAGGACCGCACGGTGGAATCCGACACCCGCCTGGCTGAGGTGAAAGGCGCCGACTTCGATGCGCTGGTGATCCCCGGCGGCACCGTCAACGCCGACACCCTGCGCCAGGACAAGGACGCGCAGCGGCTGGTCAACGAATTCGTCAAGGCCGGCAAGACCGTGGCCGCCATCTGCCATGGCCCCTGGGTGTTGATCGACGCCGGCGTCATCGAAGGCAAGACGCTGACCTCCTACGCCAGCGTGCGCACCGACCTGGTCAACGCCAAGGCCGCCGGCTGGGTGGACGAAGAGGTCAAGCAATGCGGCGCCAACGGCTGGACCCTGATTACCTCGCGCACGCCCGAGGACCTACCGGCATTCAACGCCGCCATCGCCAATTCGCTCCCGTAGCAGCGGCCACCAGGCCGCGTCACTGGCGCTGCGGTGTGGCAGACTGACGTCACATCCTGCTCACCCATCTGCCGAAGGGACTCCAGTGCCAACCACTAAACTTGAGCGCGCCTGCCACAGCGTGCACCACGTACATGAACTGATTCACACAGTCTTCACCGCCGCCCAGGGCCAGGCGGCAATCACCGAGCTGATGCCCGCCTTCGCCGACGACTTCCGCATGGTCACCACCCAGGGCGTCGAGGTGAACCGCCAGCAGGTCGAACGCATGTTCCAGGGCGCCGCCGGCGCCAGGCCCGGGTTGCAGATACAAGTCAGCGACGTGCAGGCCGTGTGGCAGGCCGGCAACGGCGTGACCCTGCGCTACCGCGAGGTGCATCGGCTGCAGGGCGTGGAAACCGCGCGCTGGTCCGTGGTGGTGATGAGCGTCGACGAGGCCGGCGTGCAGTGGCATTTTTTACAGGAAACGGCGATCTGAAAACTTGCTGATCCCGACCAATGGCCGGCATTTCCCTGCCGGATAGGTGCATGCTCAGCGTTTAAGTCGACGGGGCATGATGCCGTGCCAGACAGACCCCTCAAGCTGCAGAACTGGGACCGCGCCTGGCGTCTGCTGGGCGACCACCTGCAGTGCCCGCTGTGCGGGCAATCGCAGCTGGCGAGCAAGGCGTACACGCCATTCACCCACGCCAAGGCCTGCGCGGCGCGCACCGAGCAGGACCAATACCCCTGGCTGGACCTGGACGCGATATTGCGTTCGGTGCTCAAGGACGCCTGACACCCGCACCGCCCTCCCCCCACCGCGCGGTGCCTGTGGACGCGGCCTCGCGGCCGCTGCTACGGGAGATGCGTATTTCCCCGCCCCGTAGCAGCTGCCGAAGGCTGCGTCCGCCCCCAACGCGGTTCCACCGCAACACCGCGGTGCCCGTGGACGCGGCCTCGCGGCCGCTGCTACGGGGGAGGTGCGTACCCCCGTAGCAGCTGCCGAAGGCTGCGTCAGGCCCCAACGCGGTTCCACCGCAACACCGCGGCGCCCGTGGACGCGGCCTCGCGGCCGCTGCTACGGGGGTGCGTATTTCCCCGCCCCGTAGCAGCTGCCGAAGGCTGCGTCCGCCCCCAACGCGGTTCCACCGCAACACCGCGGCGCCTGTGGACGCGGCCTCGCGGCCGCTGCTACGGGGAAGGTGCGTACCCCCGTAGCAGCTGCCGAAGGCTGCGTCAGGCCCCAACGCGGTTCCACCGCAACACCGCGGCGCCTGGGGACGCGGCCTGGCGGCCGCTGCTACGGGGAAGGTGCGTACCCCCGTAGCAGCTGCCGCAGGCTGCGTCCGACCCCGACGCGGTTCCACTGCAACACCGCGGTGCCTGGGGACGCGGCCTCGCGGCCGCTGCTACGGCGGAGGTGCGTACCCCCGTAGCAGCTGCCGCAGGCTGCGTCCGGCCCCGACGCGGTTCGGTCAAGGCGCGGCGGCGCTCAGCAGTTCGCGGGTGTAGGCCTGGCGCGGCTGGGTGAACAAGCGCTCGGTGCTGCTGTACTCCACCACCCTGCCCGCCTGCAGCACCATCACCTGGTGCGCCAACGCGCGCACCACCGCCAGGTCGTGGCTGATGAAAATGTAGGCCAGGCCATGGTCGGCCTGCAGCCGCCGCAACAACGCCAGGATCTGTTTTTGCACCGAGCGGTCCAGTGCCGAGGTGGGCTCGTCCAGCACGATCAACTGCGGCTTGAGCACCAGCGCCCGGGCGATGGCAATACGTTGGCGCTGGCCGCCGGAGAACTCATGGGGGTAGCGGTGCCGGCAATCCGGGTCCAGGCCCACCTCATGCAAGGCCTCGATCACCAGTGCCTCGCAGGCATCGGGCGGCAATTGCCGGTGCACCTGCAACCCCTCGGCGATGATCTGCAGCACGCTGAGGCGCGGGCTGAGGCTGCCGAACGGGTCCTGGAACACTACCTGCACCTGCGCCCGCCAGGGACGCAGGGCGCGGGCGCCGAGGCCTTGCAGTTCGCTGCCCTGGAACTGCACGCTGCCCTGGGACGGGATCAGCCGCAACAGCGCCTGGCCCAGGGTGGACTTGCCCGAGCCCGACTCGCCGACAATGCCCAGGGTCTGCCCACGGCGCACCTGCAGATCGACGCCGTCCACCCCGTGCAGCCACTGCTTGCGCCACGGCCAGCCGCCACGGGCGAAGGCCACGCGCAGGTCGCGCACCTGCAACAGCAGGGGCGCGTCGGGGTCGGCGTGCACCCGCCCACCCGGTTCGGCGTCCAGCAGCTGCCGCGTATACGGGTGCCGGGGGTGGGCGAACAGCTCGGCGCTGGCGCCCTGCTCGACTATCTCGCCGCCGCGCATCACCGCCACCCGCTGGGCAATGTCGCGCACCAGGTTGAGGTCATGGCTGATCAGCAGCAGCGCCATGCCCAGGCGCTGCTGCAGGTGCTTGAGCAGCGCCAGGATGCGCCGCTGCACGGTGACGTCAAGAGCAGTGGTAGGCTCGTCGGCGATCAACAATTGCGGCTCGCAGGCCAGGGCCATGGCAATCATCACCCGCTGGCGCTGGCCGCCGGACAGCTGGTGCGGGTAGCTGCCCAGGCGCTGGCGCGGGTCGCGGATGCCCACCAGTTCCAGCAGCTCGAGGATGCGCGCGCGCGCCTCGCCGGCGCTCATGCCCTTGTGCAGCCGCAGGGTTTCGGCCAGCTGTTTCTCCACCGTGTGCAGCGGGTTCAGCGAGCTCATGGGCTCCTGGAACACCATGGCGATGCGGTTGCCGCGCAGCGCCTGCAAGCGCTTGGCGCTGGCGCCCAGCAGCTCCTCGCCGTGGTAGCGAACGCTACCCTGGGTGTGGGTGGTTGCCCTGGGCAGCAGTTGCAGGATGGAATGGGCGGTCACCGACTTGCCCGAGCCGGACTCGCCCACCAGCGCCAGGCACTCGCCGGGGTAGATGTCCAGGTCCAGGCCGTGCACCACGGGCGTGCCGCTGAACGCCACGTGCAATTGCCGAAGGGTGATAAGCGGGTCGGTCATGTCAGGCACTCGGGTCGAAGGCGTCACGGCTGGCTTCACCGATGAACACCAATAGCGAAAGAATCAGCGCCAGGGCGAAGAACGCCGTCAGCCCCAGCCAGGGCGCCTGCAGGTTGTTCTTGCCTTGGCCGATCAGCTCGCCCAGGGAAGCCGTGCCCACCGGCATGCCGAAGCCGAGAAAGTCCAGGGCCGACAGCGTGGAAATGGCGCCGGTGACAATGAACGGCAGCCAGGTCAGCGTGGCGTTGAAGGCGTTGGGCAGGATGTGCCGTAGCATCAGCCGGCCGTCGCTGACACCCAGCGCCCGTGCCGCGCGCACGTACTCCAGGTTGCGCCCGCGCAGGAACTCGGCGCGCACCACGTCCACCAGCGCCAGCCAGGTGAACAGCGCCATGATGCCCAGCAGCCACCAAAAGTTCGGCTCGACGAAGCCCGACAGGATGATCAGCAGGTACAGCACCGGCAGTCCCGACCAGATCTCCAGCAGGCGCTGGCCCAGCAGGTCCACCCAGCCGCCGTAGTACCCCTGCAGCGCACCGGCTGTGACGCCGATAACGGTGCTGACCAGGGTCAGCGCCAGGGCGAACAGCAGCGACACCCGCGCGCCGTAAATAACCCGCGCCAGCACGTCGCGCGCCTGGTCGTCGGTGCCCAGCCAATTGTCTTTCGACGGCGGGCTGGGGGCAGGCCCGGCAAGGTCGTAGTTCACCGTCTCGGCACCGAATGGCACCGGCGCGAACAGCATCCAGCCGCCCTGCCCTTCAATCAGCTGGCGCGTGGACGCGGCGCGGTAATCGGGCTGGAACGGCAGCTGGCCGCCGAAGTCCTGCTCGGTGTAGCGCACCAGCGCCGGGAAGTAATAGTTGCCCTTCCAGGCCAGCAGCAGCGGCTTGTCATTGGCCAGCCCTTCGGCGCCCAGGCACAGGCCCAGCAGCGCCACGAACAGCCACAGCGACCACCAGCCACGGCGGTGCTGGCGAAAGCGCAGCCAACGGCGGCGCGCCACGGGGGAAAGCGCAAACATGCTCAGCTCCTTGGGGAAAAATCGATACGCGGGTCGACCAGCCGGTAGCACAGGTCGCCCACCAACTTGATCACCAGGCCTGCCAGGGTGAACAGCAACAGCGACCCGAACATCACCGGGTAGTCGCGGGCCACCGCCGCCTCGTAGCTCAGGCGGCCCAGGCCATCGAGGGAAAAGATCACCTCAATCAGCAGCGAGCCGCCAAACAGCACATTGACCAGCGCGTTGGGCAAGCCCGCCACCAGCAACAGCATGGCGTTGCGAAACACGTGGCGGTACAGCACCTGGCGCTCGCTGAGGCCCTTGGCCCGTGCGGTGACCACGTACAGGCGGCTGACCTCGCTGAGCACGCTGTTCTTGGTCAGCAGGGTCAGGGTGGCGAAGCCGCCCACCACCAGCGCGGTTACCGGCAGCACCAGGTGCCAGAAATAGTCGGCGACCTTGGCCAACGGCCCCAGCTGGCTGAAGTTGTCCGAGACCAGGCCACGCACCGGGAACCAGTCCAGCGCCGTGCCACCGCCGAACAGCACGATCAGCAGCATGGCGAACAGAAACGCCGGCATGGCGTAGCCGAAGGCGATGAGCGCGCTGCTCCAGCCGTCGAAGGCACTGCCGTTGCGCACCGCCTTGCCGATGCCCAGCGGGATCGACACCAGGTAGGTGACCAGCGTGGCCCACAGGCCCAGCGACAGGGTCACCGGCAGCTTGTCGAGGATCAGTTCGGTGACCTTGGCGCCGCGGAAGAAGCTGGTGCCCAGATCCAAGTGGGCGTAGTTGTCCAGCATCAGCCACAGGCGTTGCAGCGGCGGTTTGTCGAAGCCGTACTGGCGCTCGATCTCGGCCACCAGCGCCGGGTCCAGGCCGCGGCTGGCACGGCCAGCGCCGCCGGCACTGTCGCTGGCGCTGCCGCTGCTGGCCACCGCGCCCAGGCCTTGCAGGCGGGCAATGGCCTGCTCCACCGGGCCGCCCGGCGCCGCCTGGACGATGGCGAAATTCACCAGCAGGATGCACAGCAGGGTCGGCACCATCAGCGCCAGGCGCCGCAGACTATAAGCCCACATGGCGGTCGCCCTCCTCGGCCCGTTGCATCTGCGCGCTGGTCAGCGCCGCCGGGCTCACCTGCCACCAGGTGTCCAGGCCGGGCTCGTTGGCCGCCTGCACGGCGGGCCGGCCGTAGCGGTTCCACCACACCGAGGACACGCCCGGCGGGTAGTAATTGGGAATCCAGTAGTAGCCCCACTGCAGCACCCGGTCCAGGGCGTGGGCGTGCTGCACCATGGCGGCGCGGCTGTCGGCTTTCACCAGGCCGTCGATCAGGCCGTCCACCGCCGGGCTGCGCAGCACCGAGTAATTATTGGAACCGGGGTCGGCGGCGCTGGCCGAGCCGTAGTAGTTGTACAGCTCACGCCCCGGCGTGGGCGTAACCGGGTAGGCGATGACGATCATGTCGTAGTCCCGCGCACGCACGCGGTTGGTGTACTGCGCGGCGTCGACCTGGCGAATGTTCAAGCCGATGCCGATCTGCGCCAGGTTGCGCTTGAACGGCAGCAGCAGGCGCTCGAAACCGCGCTGCACGTTGAGGAAGGTGAAGCTCAGCGGTTGCCCGGCGGCGTTCACCAGGTGGTCGCCCCGTGGGTGCCAGCCGGCGCTTTCCAGCAGTTGCAAAGCTTGCAGCTGCTGGTTGCGGACGATGCCGCTGCCGTCGGTCTTCGGCGCTTCGAAGGCCTGGCTGAAGACTTCATCGGGCACTTGCCCGCGCCACGGCTCAAGTATTTTCAGCTCTTCGGCGCTGGGCAAGCCAGTGGCGGCCAGGTCGCTGTGCGAGAAGTAGCTGCGCTGGCGCAGGTACATGCCGCGCATCATCTGCCGGTTGCTCCATTCGAAGTCCCAGAGCATGGCGATGGCCTGGCGCACGCGGCGGTCCTGGAACATTGGCCGCTGCAGGTTGAAGGCAAACCCCTGGCTGTTCTCCGCAGCGCCCGGCGCCAGGTGTTCGCGCACCAGGCGGCCGTCGTCCTGCGCGGCGCCGGCATACCCGACGGTGTAGGCCGTCGCCGAGAACTCGCGGTTGTAGTCGTAGCCGCCGGCCTTGAGCACCTGCTGCGACACCTGGGTGTCGCCGAAGAATTCCACGCTCAGTTCGTCGAAGTTATACAGGCCGCGGCTCACCGGCAGGTCGCGGCCCCACCAGGTCTTGTCGCGCTCAAAGTGAATGCTGCGGCCGGGGTCAACGGGGCTCACCCGGTACGGCCCGCTGCCCAGCGGCGGCTCAAAACCGCCGCCGTTGGCAAAGTCGCGGGTGCGCCACCAGTGCTCGGGCAGCACCGGCAGGCTGGCAATGTCCAACGGCAGGTTGCGGTTGCCGTTGTCCTTGAAGGTAAACAGCACGCGGGTGGGCGACTCCACCCGCACCTGGTCGACGTCAGCGAACTGCTGGCGATACTTGAGGCTGCCCTGGGTCATGAACAGGTTGAAGGTGTAGCGCACATCCTCGGCGGTGATCGGCTGGCCGTCGGCGAAACGCGCCTGGTCGTCGAGGGTCAGGCGCAGCCAGCGCCGGTCCGGTGCCAGCTCGAACTGCCGGGCCACCAGGGCGTAGACGGTGTAGGGCTCGTCCTTGGAGCGGTAGCCCAGCGGCGCGTACAGCCAACTGTCGACCTGGGTCACGCCGGTGCCCTTGTCCACGTAAGGAATGATGTGGTCGAAGGCGCCATCTTCCATGGACGAGCGCCGCAGGCTGCCGCCCTTCGGCGCATTGGCGTTGACGTAGTCGAAGTGCTGGAAGCCATCGGGGTAGCGTGGCGCCTCGCCGTAGACGGTGAGGTAGCCCTGGGGCGCAGCCCAGGCGCTCGACGCCATGCACACCGCGGCCAGCGCGACAGCGAAAACGTGCGTGCCTGCCTGGTTGTGCAACGAGCACAGGCTTTTTATAGCGCGGGCTTTAGTATTCATTGGCGCAAACCGTTGCCTGGTCAGACTCGAAGTGCATAACGCCGCCCTCAGAAGTTGTAGGCGAGCTTGGTAAACAGCACGCGGCCAAAGGGGTCGGCGTACTTGGGGTCGTAGCCGCTCTGGAAGGTGTAGGTCTGGTTGCTGAACGGCGGCTCGCGGTCGAACAGGTTCTGCACGCCCACGGTGAAGTCCACGCTCTTGCGCCAGTGGTAGGTGCCCGACAGGTCCCAGACGTTGTACGAGGCGACGCTGTGGTGGGTGTCCGGGTCGGAGTCGTGGTAGCCGCTGGTGAAGCGGTTGACCAGGCTGGCGCCGTACGGGCCCAGGTTCCAGCTCAGGGCCAGGTTCTGGCGCCAGCGGGCGATGGCGCCGGCCGAGGTGAAGTCACCGCCGCGGAAGTCGCCGACCTTGTCGATGAACGGGCCGCCGATCTGTTCCTGGTAGTCGTAGCGGGTCACGTAGGTGCCCTGCAGGCCCAGGCCGAACTGGCCGTACGGGGTGTTGGGGAAGCGGTAGTCCAGGGACACGTCGATGCCGCTGGTCTTGACCTTGCCCAGGTTGGCAAGGCCGGTGACGATGTGGTCGATGGAGCCGTCGGCCTTGCGCACGATGCGGTCGGCGAACGCGTCGGGGTTGTCGAAGATCGCCGACTCGGGGAATTCGGCGATCTGGTTGGCGATCTTGATCCACCAGAAGTCCAGGCCCACCGACAGGTCGCGCACCGGCTGGTAGACGAAGCCGAAGGTGACGTTGCGGGCGGTTTCCGGGCTCAGTTGGGTGTTGCCGCCGGTGCGGCTGAAGAACTGCTGGGCGCAGTCGCGGTTGGCAATGCCGCCGTTGCTGGGGCGGCCGCCAGCGCACAGGCGTGGGTCGTTGTAGTTGGCGTTGGTGAAGGTGGTGTAGTTGGGGTTGTACAGCTCATACAGCGACGGCGCACGGAAGCCCTCGCTGTAGGCGCCGCGCAGCACCAGTTCCTTGAACGGCTGGAAGCGGAACGAGTACTTGGGGTTGGTGGTGCTGCCGAAGTCGCTGTACTTGTCGTGGCGCACGGCGGCGCTGACTTCCAGGCTGTCGAGCACCGGCACGTTCAGTTCGGCGTATTCGGCCAGTACCGAGCGGTCGCCCGACACGGCGGCGTTGGGGTCGACGCCCAGGCTCTGGACCTCGGCGGCGAACGGTTGGTAATCCTGGTGGAACTCTTCCTTGCGGTACTCGCCGCCCAGCGCCAACGCCGCGGGGCCGGCGCCGAACCAGTCGCCGATGTCGCGGCTGGCGCGGCCGTCGATGGCCTTCACGCGGCCAATGGAAGTGCTGTAGTCGCCTTCCACGGCGTTGGCGGCCAGGTAGGCGGCGCCGGCCGCGCTTTGCGGGCCGAACGGGTTGATGGTGCCATTGGCAACGCCGGCGGCCACCGCACTGTCATTGACGTAGCCGCTGTTGATGCTGCCCACCACCTTGTTCTGGTTGTAGGAGGCGCCCAGGTTGTAATCCCAGCCGGCGGCATTGCCTTCGAAGGTCAGCAGCAGGCGCTGGTTGGTGTTGTCGTCGCTCTGGCGCCGCGGGCCTTCGGCGCTTTCACGCCAGTTCACGTCCACCGGCTGCGTGGGGTCGAGGGCGAAGCCCGTGGGCCCGGGGGTGACGCCGTTGCCGGGGTAGTAAGTGGTACCAGGGTTCACCTGTAGGCCGGTCAGCGGCGCGGCGCCCACTTGGGTGCGGCTCTGGTTCTTGGCGAAGAAATATTCCAGGCTCAGGGTCTGGTCATCGGCCAGCTTGCCGCTGGCCTTGGTGAACAGCGAGGTCTTTTCCGATTCGGGAATCAGGTCCAGCGAGCTCCACAGGCTCTCGCGGCAGATGCCGTTGCGCAGGATCAAACCCGGGGCTTTGCAACCCCCGCCCGCCAGCGGGTTGGTGGCGTTGCTGCCCTGGCTCCAGTTGGCCGGCGAGGTGGTGCCCGAGGTGTAGTCCAGGCCGCAGCCGGGCTGGTAGTTGTAGGTGTAGCTGCGGTCCTTGGCGGCCAGGCTGTCCTGCTTGTCGTAGTTGGCCACGGCGAATACGTTGAAGCGGTCCTGGTCCAGGTCGCCGAAGCCGTAGCTGGCGCTGAGGTCGTGGGTGTCGCCGTCGCCTGCGTGGGTGGGGCTGGTGAGCCCGCCGCTGATGGAGCCGCCGACCACGCTCTTCTTGGTGATGAAGTTGATTACGCCGCCGATGGCGTCGGTGCCGTACAGGGCCGAGGCGCCGTCGCGCAGCACCTCTACGCGGTCCAGGGCCGCGAAGGGAATGGTGTTGAGGTCGACGCCGGCGCCGCTGATGGCGTTGTTGCTCAAGCGGCGGCCGTTGAGCAGCACCAGGGTCTTGTTCGGGCCAATGCCGCGCAGGTCGGCGAACGAGGCGCCGCCACTGCTGGAGCCCACGGCACGGCTGGAGTTGACCGAGGACTGGTTGCTGGCGATGCGGCTGACCAATTGTTCGGTGCTGGTGACGCCCTGCTCCTTGAGCTGCTCCACCCGCAGGATGGTCACCGGCACGGCGGTTTCCGCGTCTACCCGGCGGATGGCGCTGCCGGTGACTTCCACCCGCTCCAGTTGCGTGGTGGGCGGCGTGGCGCGGGTAGTGGCGGCAGGCTGCGCACTGACGTCAGCGCTGATGACCACGCCGGTGGCGGTGGCCTCGCTGTGCAGGCCGGTGCCTTGCAGCGCGGTGCGCAAGGCCTGCTCGGTGCTGAGGTCGCCCTGCACCGCTGGCGCCACCTGGCCGCGCACCAGGCGCTGGTCGAAGGCGATGGCCTGGCCGGTCTGCCGGGAGATCTGCAGCAGCGTCGCGTCCAGCGGCCCGGCCGGCAGGTCGAACGGCACCGCCAGCGCCCACTGGGGCACAAGGTTCAAGCCCAGCAGCAGGCCGGCACTGATACGCGTCAAGGTAAATGGCTTCACGAAGGGGCATCCCTGATATCTGGTTGTTTTCAGGGTTGTGCAGCGAGGGGCGCGGTTTTACAGGGGGGCGGTTAGACGCAAAGGTGCTGAGCTTATGCAGGAGGCCTGCCTGGGGATGCGCGGTGCTTTCGGACGCGGCGTTACGTAGCCGCGTAGCAGCGGCCGACGGCCGCGTCCGGGGGCGCCGTGGTGCGCCTGATACACTACGGTCGCAAGACGCCGCCTGGCGGCAGCTGCTACAGGCGTATTGCTTTACACGTCCACGACGTCGATGGTCACCCAATACGCGCTGTAGCGCGTGACCGCGATGGGCAGCGACAGGCCCAGCAGTTGCAAGGCGCGGTCGCTGTCGTCGAGGGGGAAAATGCCGCTCAAGCGCAAGGCAGCCGCCCTGGCGCTGACGCGAATCACCCCGGAGCGGTAGCTGCGCAGCCGTTCGATGACCTGCCCCAGGCTCCAGTCGCGGGCTTCCAGGCGGCCGTCGATCCAGGCGGCGTCGGCGTCGCTGGCGGTGCTGCTGGCCAGCCACTGCTCGCCGTCAAAGCGCACGCTGTGCCCCGCCTCCACCACCTGTCGAAGGCCACTGCGGGTGGTGATCAACGCCTGGGAGCGAAGCATGCTCAACGCGGTACTGGCCTCATCGCGCTGCACCACGAAGCGGGTGCCCAGCGCGCGGACCTGGCCGTGTTCGGTCTCGACGATGAAGGGCCGCTGCTCGCGCGCCACGTCCAGCCACACGCCGCCCTGGTACAGGTGCAACAACCGCTCGGTGGCGTCGAAGCGCTGGGCCACGCGGCTGCGGGCGTCCAGCACCAGCGCGCTGCCATCGTCGAGGGTCAGAGCCTGGCGCTGGCCAGTGGCGGTCTGCAGGCTATCACTGCCTGGCCAGGCACCGTCGCGGCCCAGCCACTGGGCGCCGCTGACCAGCGCCGCCAGGCCCAGGCTGCCCTGCAAAAAACGCCGGCGGCTGCTCGGCGCCTGCAGGCTGCGCAGCAGCGCCTGGCGCGGCACGCCGCGCAACACCGCGCTGGGCAACTGGCCCACGCCCTGGGTCATCGTCTGCCACACGGCCTCATGCCGGGGATCGCTGGCGCGCCATTGCGCCAGGGCCTGCACCTGCTGGTCATTGACCTGCCCCGAATGCAGGAGCGCCATCCACTGCGCCGCTTCGTCGATGACCACGCTGTCGGGCACCGCGCCGTTCATGCGTCGGCCATCAGGTGGTAGCAACGGGCGAAGGCCTGGGCCATGTACTGTTGCACGCGGCTGATGGACACCCCCAGTTGCGCGCCGATCTGCGCGTAGGTCAGGCCGTCCAGCTGGTGGCAGAGGAACGCCGCCTTGGCCTTCGCCGACAGGCCATCGAGCAGCCGGTCCACCGCCACCAGCGTCTCGATCAGCACCGCGCGCTCCTCGGGCGAAGGGTGCACGTGCTCGGGGGCCAGCGCCAGGCTTTCCAGGTACGCGCGTTCCAGATCCTGGCGACGCCAACCCTCATACACCAGGCGCCGCGCGATGGTGGTCAGCAGTGCCCGCGGCTCGCGGATGGCCGACGGGTCAGGCAGCGCCAGGACGCGCAGGAAGGTTTCCGCCGCCACGTCCTGCGCATTGTGCGGGCACCCCAGTACCCGGGCGATGCGCCCGCACAGCCAACCGTAGTCACGCTTGAACAGTTGGCCAATCAGCGGGTAATGCGAAGTGGGAGTGGCGCCCATCGGATGCTCCATGCCTTGAATGCAGAACGTTAAAGGCCCCGGCTGGGGCGCGGCCCGGCCACTCTGCAACAAAGCGGGAGATTTCAGGAAGGAATTAAAAGTTTACAATTGCGATACAAAAGGCATAAGGCCAGCCCTGTGGGAGATTGCCTTCAAAGGGCTGGCGCAGACCCTCGCTACCCGGGGAAAAAGCGGTTCGCCGGGCGCGGCAAGCCGAGGTTTTCACGCAGGGTAGCGCCCTCGTACTCGCGCCGGAAAATCCCCCGCCCCTGCAACTCCGGCACCACTTTGTCGACAAAATCATCGAGCCCGCCGGGCAGCCACGGGAACATTACGTTGAAGCCGTCGCTGCCCTCGCGCTCCAGCCATTCCTGCATCTGGTCGGCGATGGTCTGCGCGGTGCCGACGAACGCCAGGCCCGCGTAACCACCCAGGCGCTGGGCCAGCTGGCGCACGGTGAGCTGCTCGCGGTCGGCCAGGGCCAGCACCCGTTCGCGGCTGCTCTGGCTGTCGTTGGTCTGCGGCACCGGCGGCAGGTAGCCGTCGGGGTCGAAGCGCGAGGCGTCGGTGCCCAGGGCGATGGACAGCGAGGCGATGGCGCTTTCGTAGTGCACCAGGCTGTCGAGCCGGGCGCGAATGGCTTTCGCCTGTTGCAGGGTATCGCCCACCACCACGAAGGCCGCCGGGAGGATTTTCAAGTGGTCGCGCTCACGGCCCAACGGCGCCAGCCGCGCCTTGACGTCGGCGTAGAAGGCGCGGCCGTCGTCCAGGTTGCTGGGCGCGGCAAAGATCACCTCGGCGGTTTCCGCCGCCAGCTGCCGGCCTGGCTCCGAGGAGCCTGCCTGCACGATCACCGGCCAGCCCTGCACGGGCCGGGCGATGTGCAGCGGCCCACGCACGTGCAAATGCTCGCCATGATGATTGAGGGTGTGCAGCTTGGCCGGGTCGAAAAACTCGCCGCTGTCGGCATCGCGAATGAAGGCATCGTCGGCCCAACTGTCCCACAGGCCGGTAACCACGTCGTAGAACTCGCGGGCGCGGGCGTAGCGCTGGTCGTGGTCGAGGTGCTGCTCCAGGCCGAAGTTTTTCGCCGCGTCGGGGTTGGAGGTGGTGACGATGTTCCAACCGGCGCGGCCGTTGCTCAGGTGGTCCAGGGAGGCGAAGCGCCGGGCGATGTGAAACGGCTCGTCGAAGCTGGTGGACGCCGTGGCCACCAGGCCCAGGTGCTCGGTGGCCTGGCTCAGGGCCGCAAGCAGCGTGAACGGCTCGAACGAGGTAGCTGTGTGGCTACGCTTGAGGGCGTCCAGCGGCATGTTCAGCAGCGCCAGGTGGTCGGCCATGAAGAAGGCGTCGAACTTGCCGCGCTCCAGGGTCTGGGCCAGGCGCTTGAGGTGCTGGAAGTTGAAGTTGGCGTCACGCCAGGCGCCTGGGTAGCGCCAGGCGCCGGTGTGGATGCTGACCGGGCGCATGAACGCGCCCAGCTTGAGTTGTCGCGTGGTGCTCATGGGCGGGGTTCCCTGTGCCGTGCAAAAGCCAGCAGCATTCCCCGGCGGTACGCTGGCCGTCCAATAATCGATGGTGTCCGGTTATGCCGGGGAAGCATAAGCGTTGCCAGCCGCGGCCTGGCTGCCTATAGTGCCACCACGGCGTCATCCACGCCGCCATCCGCGGGAAGGGCTGCGCCCAGGACACGAATCGCTTGCCTGTCATTACGACTCCCAACCATGAAGCGGACCTTGGTTGCACAAGGAGATCGTATGCCCGCCCCAGTCCCGTCATCCCCTACCGATGGCCGTATCAACCTTGAGCAGCAGCGCAAGCGCGCCAAGGAACGCCTCAAGCAGCTGAAGCAGCAACCGCCCTTCGACCAGACCCTGGCCGACGCCCAATGGCAGATCGCCAAGGAGCTGGGGTTCAGCAGCGGGCCCAAGCTGGTGGCCCACGTCGACGCCATCGACTTCGCCGCCCGCCACCCCGATTTTGCCGCCAGCGACGAGGCGCGCACCACCCATTGGCGCTGCGGCAACGACATCGCCCACAGCCTGCAACTGGCCGGGTTCAAGGGGCGCTTTCGCATGCTCGCCGACCCGCTGTGCATGGGGCCGGTGCAGCAGTTGCCGGCGGCGGCCTACAAGCGCCAGCGCAGCCGCTTCGTCAGCCAGGCGTTCGGCCTGGCGCTGGGCGAAGTCAGCCGCCGCTTCGACGATGAATACCGCGACCTGGCCGAGCTGGGCAACGGCCAGCCGGGGGTGTTGTGGTGCGAGGCGGACGCCTATGACCAGCTGTTCCTGATTCGTGTGCTGGCCGGGTTGGCGCAAGTGCCTGATAGGCTTGAGCTAATCGAGGTCAGCCACGTGCCCGGGGTCGAGCGCTTCATCGGCATTGGCCAACTGGCGCCGGACGTGCTGGCGTGGCTGTGGCCACAACGGCGGGCCGTGGACGCTGCCATGCTGCAGCTGGCGCGGCAGGCGTGGCAGGCCTATTGCGATGCTTCCCCGGTGCCGCTGGCGGCCCTGGCCAGGACAGACCACCCCGCCCTGCCCTTGCTGGGCGGCGCGTTGCGGCGCCAGCTGCAGGAGTTGCCCGGCGTGCGCGACGGGCTGTCGCTGACCGAACGCCTGGCGCTGCGGGTCATCGCCGAGGCAGGCTCGTTGCCGCTGGGCAAGGTGTTCGGTGCACTCATGCTGCGGCACGAGCCGCTGCCGTACCTGGGGGACCTGATGTTCTACGCCATGATGCGGCCTTTGATCGATGGCGCGAACCCACTGTTGATCGAGCAGGAACCACAGTTGCCGTGGGCGCAGCGGCCGGTACGGTTGACGGCGTTGGGTGAACGAGTGTTGGCGGGGCTGGCCTACTGGCCGGACCTGGCCAGCCATGAGCGTTGGGTGGGTGGCGTGTGCATAGCCCCCGGTGCGGCGCATTGGGCCATTGATGAGCAGGGTGTGCCTGTGTGGCAGGTTCGCCAGTAAGACGCCGCCTGCGGCAGCTGCTACGCGATCTTCGGGCCGCGTCCACCGGCACCGCGTTGTATCAGGCACACCGCGGCGTTGCCGGACGCAGCCTTTGGCAGCTGCTACGCGATCTTCCGTAGCAGCGGCCGCCAGGCCGCGTCCACCGGCACCGCGTTGTATCAGGCACACCGCGGCGTTGCCGGACGCCGCCTTCGGCAGCTGCTACGCGAATCTTGCGTAGCAGCGGCCGCCAGGCCGCGTCCACCGGCACCGCGTTGTATTAGACGCACCCGCGGCGTTGCCGGCCGCCAGGCCGCGTCAGGGGCTCAATAACCGCTGAGGATCTGCACGATGGCGCCCGTGGCGATGGCCACCAGCACGTAGTCGCCGTTCACGTACAGCCAGCGGTGGTCACGCGGCGGTTGGCGCAGGTGGCGGGCGTGCCAGTCGGTGACCCAGTAGCGGTCGCCTCGGTATTGCTGCGGCGCGAAGCCGCCGCGGTGCCATTCGCTGTGCGGCCGCGGCATGCCCGGTTGCGGGCGGTAGGCCTGGCCGCCACCGCCCTGCCAGCCCGGGCGATGCTGTTGTTGTGGACCACCGTGTTGTGGCGGCCGCTGCTGCTGGCCGCCGCCGTGTTGCGGGCCGCCACCGCCACCCTGTGGTGGGCGCCCCTGCTGCTGCCCACCGCCGTGGCCGCGATCAGGGCCGCCGTTGTCCGGGCCCGGCTGGGCGAAGCTCGCCAGCGGCGTCAGCAGCATCAGGCAGGCACAACCTGCCGCAATGATCTTTTTCATGTGTATCTCCATGGCTAGTCGAGCAGCGCTCGCTTTCACGCCTTTGAGTATCGGTTAAAAACACGCAGGCAACGTCTGCAAAGGGTAAATTTTCGGTCAGTTTCGCGGCAGCGCCGTGGCTGCCGCCGGGTCGTCGGCCGCGCGCCCGCGCAGGAACAGTTCGGGGTAGCGGTTCCACAGGTCCAGCAGCGCCTGCACCGAGCGCGAAGCCTGCTTGATCTGCAGCGCCGTCTCGTCGAACTGCTCGCGTTGGGTCGCACCCTCGGCGACGCTATCGACCACGCCCTTGAAGGTTTGGTTCGCTTCCAACAGCGTATCGCGCAGTTGCGGCACCACCTGCTGGTTCACCTGCTGCACCACCAGCGGCAGCTGCTGCAGGCTGCGGGTGAAGTTTTCCGACAACTGCCGGGTGGGCAGGCGCCCGGCCATGGCCATGATCTGCTTGAGCTGGTCTTCCATCACCGACAGGCTGCCCGACACCGTCGGCACCTCCAGCGGCCGCGCTGCATAGTCGAACTTCACCGGCGCGGCGCCCGCCACGAAGCCCAGCAGGATGTACTTCTGCCCGGTCAGCAGATTGCCGGTGCGCGCCTGCCCCCGCATGCCGTGCTCGATAAAGCGCCCCACCAGCATGGCCGTGGTGCTTTCGTCGTCGCGGCCCAGGTCCTTGTGCAGTTTTTCGTGCACCGCGCCCAGGCGGTTGGGGTAGATCACCGCACCCACGTGGGTCACCGGCCGTTGCCGCGCGTCGTCGTAGTCCAGGCGTACCGAGGTGACCTGGCCAATGCTGACGCCAAAGAATTCCACCGGCGCGCCCACCGCCAGGCCGCGCACCGAGTCGTCGAAGTGCATCACCATGTAGCGGGCATAGCCCAAGGGCCGGGCCAGGGCGTCGTCGCGTTCGTCGAACAGGGTGAAGCGGCTGTTGGCCAGCGCCACGGGCGGGTTATCCGGGTACGCCGGGTTCTGGAACGCCACGGCGCCGTTGAGCACCGCGGCCAGGGACTCGATGTTCACCTCGCGGCCGCCCACGCCGACGTTGATGTCGACGCCGCTGGCGTTCCAGAACCGGCTGTTCTGGGTGACGAAGCGGTCGTTGGGCGCGCTGATGAACACCGTCACGTCGACGCCCTTGCCCTCGCTGCTCAAGCCACGGCCAATCACCCGGCCCACCTGCACGCGGCGGTAATACACCGGCGAGCCGACGTTCAGCGAACCCAGGTCGTCGGCATGCAGCACATAACGCGTGCCGGCCTCGCCGAAGCTGGTGGCGGGCGGGTGTTCCAGGCCAAGGAAATGATCGGCCTGCTCACCGTCGCGGCCGGCGTCGGCGCCGATGAAGCTGCCGCTGAGCAGGGTCTTGAGGCCGGAAATCTCGTTGAAGCCGATGCGCGGGCGCACCACCCAGAAACGCGTGCCCTTGTCGGCGAAGGCCTTGGCCGAGGCCTGCAGTTCGATGCTGACGTCCACGCGGTCGCGGTTCTTGTCGATATCGATGGCCACCACTTTGCCGATGGGCACGTGCTTGAACATCACCAGCGTGTGGTTGGCTTCCAGGCCCTCGGCGGTGCGAAAGCTGACGGTGATGCGCGGCCCCTGGCCGATGAAATGCCCGGTCAGCACCAGCACGGCGGTAATGGCCGCGGCCAGGGGCAGCAGCCAGAACAGCGAGAATCGGGAGTGCGGGCGCTCGCTCACGCAGCGGGTCCTGTGCGTTGGGTGTCACTGAGTAATAGGCGATGACCGGGCTTTCGGCCTGGCCACCGGACGAAAGACAGGCGAAAAAAACGGGCCTGACCAGGCCCGTTTTCACTCAGCTGGATAGCTGCAACTTATACCGCCGAGCGCCGGTAAAAGCGATAGCGCGGGAACCAGAAGTTGCGCTCGATGGCCGCCAGCAGCAGCTCCTCGGGCGTTTCCAGGGCCACGCCATCGGCCTGGGCCTGCTTGGCCACGGCCACGGCGATTTTCTTGCTCACCGCCTGGATGTCTTTCAGCGGCGGCAGCACCGCGTCACCGCTGCCGGTGACCACCGGTGAGCACTCGGCCAGGGCGTTGGAGGCGGCCATCAGCATGGCGTCGGTGATGCGCGTGGCCTTGGCAGCCACCACGCCCAGGCCGATGCCGGGGAAGATGTAGGCGTTGTTGCACTGGGCGATCGGCAGGCTGCGGCCGTTGATTTCCACCGGTGCGAACGGGCTGCCGGTGGCGACCAGGGCGTTGCCTTCGGTCCACTCCAGGACTTCGGCCGGGGTGGCCTCGACGCGCGAGGTGGGGTTGGACAGCGGCATGATCAGCGGCTGCTTGCAGTGGGCGTAGACCTCGCGCACCACGGCCTCGGTGAACAGGCCGCGCTGGCCCGAGACGCCGATGAGGATGGTTGGCTTGGCCTGTTTCACCACCTCCAGCAACGGCAGGCCGTTGTCGTCGCGCTGCCAGCCCTGCAGGGCGCTGGCGGTGTGCGCCAGGCGCATCTGGAAGTCGTGCAGGCCGGTCATGTCGTCGGTCAGCAGGCCGAAGCGGTCGACCATGAAGATGCGCTGGCGCGCCTCGCTTTCCGACAGGCCTTCGATCTGCATGGCTGCGACGATGTGCTCGGCAATACCACAACCCGCGGAACCGGCGCCGACGAAGGCCACCACCTGCTCGCCCAGCTTCTGGCCCTTGACCTTGCAGGCCGCCAGCAGCGTGCCCACGGCCACCGAGGCGGTGCCCTGGATGTCATCGTTGAAGCAGCACAGCTCGTCGCGGTACTTCTCCAGCAGCGGCATGGCGTTGGTTTGCGCGAAGTCCTCGAACTGCAACAGCACGCCCGGCCAGCGGCGCTTCACCGCCTGGATGAACAGGTCGACGAACTCGGCGTAGTCCTGGCCGGTGATGCGCGGGTGGCGCCAGCCCATGTACATGGGGTCGTCCAGCAGTTCCTGGTTGTTGGTGCCCACGTCCAGCACGATCGGCAGGGTGTAGGCCGGGCTGATGCCGCCGCAGGCGGTGTACAGCGACAGCTTGCCGATGGGGATGCCCATGCCGCCGATGCCCTGGTCGCCCAGGCCGAGGATGCGCTCGCTGTCGGTGACCACGATGATCTTCACCGAGTCCTTGGTGGCGCTGCGCAGGATGTCGTCGATGCGGTCACGGTCGGAGTAGGAGATGAACAGGCCGCGGTGGGTGCGGTAGATCTTGGAGAATTCCTGGCAGGCCTGGCCGACGGTGGGGGTGTAGATAATCGGCAGCATCTTGTCCAGATGCGATTCCAGCAGGCGGAAGAACAGGGTCTCGTTGTTGTCCTGGATGGAGCGCAGGTAGATGTGCTTGTCCAGGTCGCTGGCGCACTGCTCGTACTGGCGGTAGACGCGGTCCACCTGCTCTTCGATGGTCTCGACGTTCTGTGGCAGCAGGCCGATCAGGTTGAAGTCGATGCGTTCTTGCGGGGTGAAGGCGCTGCCCTTGTTCAGCAGCGGCATTTCCAGCAGCGAAGGGCCGGCGTAGGCGATGTACAGGGGGCGAGACTGGTTCGGCACATTTTTCATGGGTGATTTCCGTCATCAGGCAAAAGCACTCCGGCCAGGGTATCGCCGGCAGGCTGCACGCCCGTGACACCGCTGGAGAAGGCTTTTTGTATACACGTCAAAGCACCGATTAGCGCAATTTTGACACCCCTGCGTCAAGTTGCCACACCATGAAATTCTCGACAGGCCTGTTGTGGTGGCCCCGGACGCCGCCTGGCGGCAGCTGCTACAGGGGGTTGGTGCAGGCCTGGGCGATGTGCTCGCGCAACCAGCGGTGTGCCGGGTCGCGGTGGCAGCGCTCGGGCCAGAGCATGGTCATCTGGAAGCTTGCCACCGCCAGTGGTGGTTCCAGCACGCGCAGCTCGGGATCGCCACGCACCAGGCGCTCGGGCAGCAGCGCCACCAGGTCGCTGCTGGCCAGGGCATGGGGCACCAGAAGGAAATGCGGCACCGACAGCACCACCCGGCGGCTCAGGCCCAGCGCCGCCAGGGCGTTGTCGGTGGCGCCGCTGAAGCCGCCGCCATCGGGCGAGACGATCACCTGCTCAAGCTTGCAGAACTGCGCCAGGGTAGGCTTGCGCTTGAGCCGCGGGTGGCCCTTGCGCCCCACCAGCACGTAGCGTTCCTCGAACAGCACGCGGCTGCGCAGGCTTTCCGGCGAGTCGTCACGGGTGTGGAACGCCAGGTCCACCTCGCCCTCCTCGGCCTGCCGCGCCAGCCGCGCCGGCACCAGCTGCAACACCGCCACCCGCGTATGCGGGGCGGCGGCGCGCAGGCTGCCGAGGGCCGGCAGCAGGATGGTCGCGGTGCTTTTGTCCGAGGCTGCCAGGCGCCAGGTGTCCCGCGCCTGGGCCGGGTCAAACGGCGCCACGGGCGCCACTGCCTGCTCCAGCCCCGCCAGCGCCTGGCGCAGCGGCTCGCGCAGGGCCTGGGCCCGGGCCGTGGGGCGCATGCCACGGGGGCCCGGCAGCAACAGCGGGTCATCGAACACCTCGCGCAGCTTGGCCAGGTGCACGCTGATGGAGGGCTGCGAGTAGTTCAGGCGCTGCGCCGCGCGGGTCACGTTCTGCTCGCTGAGCAGCACGTCCAGGGTCACCAGCAGGTTCAGGTCCAGCTGCCGTAAATTAACCATGCCAATACCTGCAATATCAGTTATTCATTTCCACTATACCTCAGCCGGCGCGAGGATAGGCCCAACCCCACCCGCCCGGACCTGACCATGAACATTCTGATTGTCTACGCCCACCCCGAAGCCAAATCCCTCAACGGCGCGCTGAAGGATTTCAGCGTCGCCCACCTGCAGCAGGCCGGCCACCAGGTGCAGGTCTCGGACCTGTACGCCATGCACTGGAAGACCACGCTGGACGCCGACGACACCCAGCAGCGCCTGGACCCGCTGCACTTCGACGCCTCGAAAGAGTCCCGCCACGCCTTCGCCAACGGCCAGCAAAGTGCAGACATCGCCGCCGAACAGGCGAAGCTGTTATGGGCCGACGCGGTGATCTTCCAGTTCCCGCTGTGGTGGTTCTCGATGCCGGCGATCATGAAAGGCTGGTTCGACCGGGTGTACGCCTACGGTTTCGCCTACGGCGTGGGCGAACATTCCGACACCCGTTGGGGCAACCGCTACGGCGAGGGCTCGATGCAGGGCAAGCGCGCCATACTGGTGGTGACCAGCGGTGGCTGGGAGTCGCATTACAGCGAACGCGGTATCAACGGGCCCATGGCCGACCTGCTGTTCCCCATCCACCACGGCATGCTGCACTACCCCGGCTTCGACGTGCTGCCGCCGTTCCTGGTGCACCGCACCAGCCGCGTGGACGAGGACCGCTATGCCACGCTGGCCCATGCCTTGGGGCAGCGGCTGGATGCGTTGTTCAGCGAGACGCCGATCGCGTTCCGGGCGCAGAACGGCGGGGATTACCAGATTCCGCAGTTGACCCTGCGTGATGACGTGGCCCCCGGCGAGACCGGCTTCCACGCCCACGTGATGCGCCACCGCCCGTAGCAGTGGCCGCCAGGCCGCGTCCGGCCCTGACGCGGCCTGGCGGCCGCTGCTACATTCATGAGCCAGGCTCATAAGTTAATCCTGCAGGGGCGCCTTAATCAGCGCCGCCGCGGCTTGTAGCATGGGCTGCTCACCCACAAGGAGGCACCCACCATGCAAACCCGCCAACTCGGCAGCACCGGCTTGCAGGTCTCGGCCCTGGGCATGGGCTGCATGGGCCTGAGCTTCGGCTACGGCCCCGCCGTCGACCGCGCCACCGGCGTGCAATTGCTGCGCGCCGCCTTTGAACGCGGCGTGACCTTTTTCGACACCGCCGAATGCTACGGCCCGTTCACCAACGAGGAACTGCTGGGCGAAGCCCTCGCGCCGTTCCGCGACCAGGTCGTCATCGCCACCAAGTTCGGCTTTGAAAACGGCGACTCCAAACAGCCCCTCAACAGCCGCCCCGAGCGTATCCGTGCAGTGGCCGAAGCCTCGCTCAAGCGCCTGAAGACCGACCGCATCGATCTGTTCTACCAGCACCGGGTCGACCCCAACGTGCCCATGGAAGACGTGGCCGGCGCGGTCAAGGAGCTGATCGCCGAGGGCAAGGTCAAGCACTTCGGCCTCTCGGAGGCCGGGGTCGGCTCGATCCGTCGCGCCCACGCGGTGCAGCCGGTGGCGGCGTTGCAAAGCGAGTATTCGATGTGGTGGCGCGAGCCCGAGCGCGAGGTGCTGCCGACGCTGGCGGAACTGGGCATCGGCCTGGTGCCGTTCAGCCCGCTGGGCAAGGGCTTCCTGACGGGCGCCATCACCGAGACCACCACCTTTGACGCCAGCGACTTCCGCAACCAGGTGCCCCGCTTCAGCGAAGACAACCGCAAGGCCAACGCCGCGCTGGTCGAGGTGCTGGGCCAGATCGCCGAGCGCAAGCAGGCCACCCGCGCGCAGATCGCCCTGGCCTGGCTGCTGGCCCAGGCGCCGTGGATCGTGCCTATTCCGGGCACCACTAAGCTGCATCGCCTGGAGGAAAACACCGGTGCCGCCAGCGTGGTGCTGGGCGCCGACGACCTGGCGGCCATCCAGGTGGCGCTGGACGGTATCACCGTGGCAGGTGACCGCTACCCGGCCCATTTGCAGAAGCGCGTAGGCGGTTGATGCCACGCGGCCCCTGCTAGAATGGGGGGCCGCCCCCTGAAGGAATCGCCTCAATGCTGCGCGAGAACGCCAACGACCTGCTTGCCTTTCTCGCGGTGGCCCGCGAGCGAAGCTTTACCAAGGCGGCAGCCAAGATCGGCGTGTCGCAATCGGCGCTGAGCCACACCATCCGCGGCCTGGAAGCGCGGCTGGGCCTGCGCCTGCTGATTCGCACCACCCGCAGCGTGTCGCCCACCGAGGCCGGGCAACGGCTGTTGCAGACCGTAGGCCCGCATTTCGAGGAAATCGAGATCCAGCTGGCCGCCCTCAGCGACCTGCGCGACCGCCCCGCCGGCAACCTGCGCATCAACGCTTCGGACTACTCCCTGGATACGGTGCTGCGGCCCAGGCTCAGGACTTTCCTGCAGCAGTACCCGGACATCAAGGTCGAGGTGTGCTGCGACAACGGCCTGGTGGACATCGCCGCCCAGGGCTTCGACGCCGGCGTGCGCCTGGGCGAGCAGGTGGCCGAAGGCATGATCGCCACGCGCATCAGCGCCGACATGCGCATGGCGGTGGTGGGCACGCCCGGGCATTTCGCCCGCTACCCCAAGCCGCTGACGCCCCGCGACCTCACCGCCCACCCGTGCAACAACCTGCGCCTGGCCACCCACGGCGGGCTGTACGCCTGGGAGTTCGCCAAGGGCGGCGAAAGCCTGAACGTGAAAGTGACCGGCCAGGTCATCCACAACGGCGTCTACCAGTTGCTGGCGGCGGCAGTGGATGGGCTGGGGCTCAGCTACGTGCCGGAAGACCTGTGCGCGCCTTATTTCCAGCGCGGTGAACTGGTGCGCGTGCTGGAGGACTGGAGCCCGGCGTTTGCCGGCTTTCACCTGTACTACCCCAGCCGGCGCCAGGCTTCGCCGGCGTTCGCGTTGTTGGTCGAGGCCTTGCGGCACCCTGTCCCGTCCCTGTGACGCAGCCTGCGGCGGCTGCTACGGGGCGGCGCATGGGGCTCCTGTAGCAGCGGCCAACGGCCGCGTCAGTGCATCACCCGCGTGACCAGGAAATTCGCCAGATCCGGCTCGTCATCCAGCTCGATGGCCCGCGCCGGGCGCGGCAGTTCTTCCAGCACCGAGTCCCAGAACGCCATGGCCGCATCATCCTGGCGGTAGTAGCGCACCAGCCAGTTCTCGTGGCCGCCCATCAGCACCTGGGTGACCAACGCCTTGCCAATGCCCTTGCGGCGGTAGCGCTTGAGGATGAACAGGTCGGCCAGCTCCAGGGCGTCGATGCCCGGCAGCTCGCTGCGCTCCACCAGCAGGAAACCGGCCACGCAGCCGTTGACCAGCAGCAGGTTGGCGCTCCAGTCCTGCTCGTGCCAGTAGCGCATCAGGTGTTCGTCGTGGATGTAGTAGCGGCCGTCATCGTCGACGTCCTCCTGCTCCCAGTCGGAAGACTCATAGGCGTAGAACTGGTACAGGTTGCGGATCAGCTGTGCCTGGTCCACCTGGGTGGGCAGCAGCTCGACGGTGAAATCGTTCATGGCTGGAGCTCCCGGGCAGGAGAGCATGGCGCGTGGCAGGCGAAAATCGAAGGCATGGAGTTCCCGGTAAAAATGACCATGGCGCGGGCCCGAACGGGCCGCGCGGTTTTGCAGGGCGCTATTGTTTACAAAAGCGCCGCGCATTGCCATGGGCAAATAACATCAAGCCAACGCGGCCATGGCCTCCACCTCGATCAGCATGCCTTCCAGCGCCAGGCGCGGCACCGGGATCAGCGTGCAGGCAGGCTTCATGGCCGTGCCCCAGGCCTCGTCCGCCGCGGCCACCCAGGCGCGCAGCCGGGCATCGTCGTGGTCGACGATCAGCAGGGTCAGCTTGAACACGTCGGCCAGCGTCGCGCCCTGGGACTGCAGCGCCACCTGCACGTTGGCCAGGGCCTGGCGCGCCTGCGCGGCGAAGTCGGCGGGCAGCACACCGTCGCGGTCCTCGCCGCCCTGCCCGGCCAGGAAAATCATGCGCGCCTGGGTGGGCACGCTGGCCACGTGGGAATAGGCGTTCGGGGCGGGGTCGTAAAGGCCCGGTGGGTTGGACAATTCGAAGGCGCTGCGGCTCATGGCGTGTATTCCCTGACAAAATGAAATGGCAGTATTGCACGCCACCGTTCTGCAGCCACGGCATAAACCCGGCGCTATACTCAGCACTCATGAGCGGCACGGATGCCGGCAGCCTTCCGTTTGCCGCAAGCAGGCCGTGCACATGACACCCGATACCGCAAGCGTCACCGCCAACGCCGTCCAACTGGCCGCCCTGCACCGGGTGATGGCCATGGCCTGGTTCAGCCCCGAGGGCACCCTGCTCGACGCCAACGCCAACTACCAGGCCCTGCTGGGCTATGGCGGGGTGGACCTGCGCGGCCGCCATCACAGCGCGTTCTGCCCGCCAAGCTTGGTGAACAGCGGCGAATATGCGGCGTTCTGGCAGAGCCTGCGCGACGGCGGCTCGCGCTCGGGCGTAGCCGAGCGGCTGCGCCGCGATGGCAGCAGCTGCTGGCTGGAGGCGACCTACCTGCCGGTGCTGGATGAAAACGGACAGGTGGCGCAGATCCTCAAAATCGCCACCGACATTACCGCGCGGCTGGAGCAGGAACGCGCCCAGCAGGAGCGCCTGAAGCTGCTGTCGATCGCCGCCGAGGTCAGTGACACCGCCGCGGTGATCACCGACCGCCAGGGGCTGATCACCTACACCAACAGCGGCTTCGGGCAGATGTTCGGCTGGAGCGACCACGAGGTCTGGGGCTGCGACCCTGCCCAGCTGCTGGCGCCGCGCGAGGACTCCAGCGCCGAGGACGGCGGCCACCGCGAGGCCATCGTCACCGGCAAGCAGGGCCAACGCTACTGGGCGCGCATGACCAGCAGCCCGATCGTGGATGACAACGGCCGCCTGCAGCACACCGTCACCCTGTTCACCGACATCACCGAAAGCAAGATCCATCGTGCCCTGCAGCATCAGGTGCTGGAAGCGGTGGCCCGCGAGCAGCCGCTGACCGAGGTGCTGGAGCTGATCTGCCTTGAGGTGGAGCGCATCGCCCCCGAGGTCACCGCCTCGATCCTGGCGGTGGACGACCAGGGCCAACTGCACTCCCTGGCCGCGCCCAGCCTGGACCCCGAATACTGCCGCCAGCTCAACGGCCTGAGCATCGGCCCCAAGGTGGGCTCGTGCGGCACCGCGGCCTGGCGCAACGAAGCGGTGCGCATCGACAACATCGCCGAAGACCCGCTGTGGGCCGACTTTCTCTACCTGGCCCTGCCGCTGGGCATCATCGGCAGCTGGTCAACGCCCATCCGCAACAGCGAAGGCCAGCCCATCGGCACCTTCGCCTTCTACTTCCATGCGCCGCGCAACGCCCACGCCGAAGCCTTCCACCAGCGCCTGGTGGACGCCTGCGCCAACCTCTGCGCCCTGGCGCTGGAGCGCGACGCGTCGCGCCATCGCATCCGCCAGCTGGCGTTCTACGACGGCCTCACCGGCCTGCCCAACCGCACCTTCCTGCAGACCCGCGCCGACGCCATCATCGCCAGCGGCGCCGGCAAGGCGCACCCGGTGGCGGTGCTGTTCATCAACCTCGACCGCTTCACCCAGGTCAACGACTCCCTGGGCCACCCGGCCGGCGACGAGCTGCTGCGCCAGGTGGCGGCGCGCCTGCGCCACGAGTTGACCGAGGCCGACATTGCCGCGCGGCTGTCGGCCGATGAGTTCGTGGTGCTGCTCACTGACGGCGATGCCGAGCACGCCGCCCTGACGGTGGAGCGCCTGCAGGCGCTGCTCAGCCAGCCCATGACTATCGCCCAGACCAGCCTGAGCATCACCGCCAGCGTCGGCATCGCCCTGTACCCGCTGGACGGCGCCACCATGGAAAGCCTGCTGCACCGCGCCGACATCGCCATGCACCAGGCCAAGAACAGCGGCCGCGGCGCCTTCCGTTTCTTCAGCCACGAGATGAACAGCGTCGCCCGCGAGCACCTGGCGCTGGAGTCGGCGCTGCGTCAGGCCATCGCCCACCGCCAGCTGCACCTGCACTACCAACCCCAGGTCGAACTGGCCAGCGGCCGCCTGTACGGCGTAGAGGCCCTGGCGCGCTGGCGCCACCCGCAGCTGGGCGATATCCCGCCAGGCCGCTTCATCCCGCTGGCCGAGGAAAGCGGGCTGATCGACGAGCTGGGCCGCTGGGCCCTGGACGAGGCCTGCCGGCAACTGGCGGCGTGGCGCGCCCAGGGTGTGGACGTGCCGTCGGTGGCGGTCAATTTGTCCTCGGTGAGCTTCCACCGCCTGGACCTGGCGACGCTGGTGGACACCCTGCTGCACCGCCACCACCTGGCGCCCAAGGATCTGATCATCGAACTGACCGAGAGCATCCTGCTGGACAGCAACCCCAGCACCCTGGACACCATCCAGCGCATTCAGGCGCGCGGCATCCGCCTGTCCATGGACGACTTCGGCACCGGCTATTCCAGCCTCAGCTACCTGCGGCGCCTGCCTTTCCACGAGCTGAAACTGGACCGCAGCTTCGTCGCCGACCTGGACCACAGTGAGGCCGCCCGCGCCCTCAGCCAGGCCATCCTGGGGGTGGGCCAGAGCCTGCACCTGACCCTGGTGGCCGAAGGCATCGAAACCCACTCGCAGCGCGCACGCCTGCAGGAACAAGGCTACCCGGTGGGCCAGGGCTACCTGTTCTCGCCGCCCCTGGCGCCGGTCGCGCTGGAGGCGTGGCTCAAGCAATGGGCGCGGCGCCAGGCGCCGTCGATGAGCTGAAGGCGGTAAAAAGCGGCCTTATATCGCACAACAGTCCGATAATCGCACCAATTCAGCTTCAGGCACTCTCCCCCCACCCCCGTTTTGCGGCACGCTATAGCCATGACGCCAAGCGCCGCCCATTGGGCGCCTGGCGTCGCTGCCGACAGCGCTTCGGCTAAATTGATAACAAGAAGACGTGGCCATTGCCCGTGGCCCGTGCCTTGACTCATTCACACTCCAGGAAAAACCAGGAGCTCGCTTTGATCAATAAAACGTTTGAGTCCGTCGCTGCCGCGGTGGAAGGGATTGCCGACGGTTCGGTCATCATGGTGGGTGGCTTCGGCACCGCCGGCATGCCTTCGGAGCTGGTCGATGGCGTGATCGCCACCGGTGCCCGCGACCTGACCATCATCAGCAACAACGCCGGCAACGGCGAGGTTGGCCTGGCCGCGCTGCTGAAAGCCGGCTGCGTGCGCAAGGTGATCTGTTCGTTCCCGCGCCAGTCCGACTCTTATGTGTTCGACGAGCTGTACCGCGCCGGCAAGGTCGAGCTGGAAGTGGTACCCCAGGGCAACCTGGCCGAGCGTATCCGCGCCGCGGGCTCGGGCATTGGTGCGTTCTTCTCGCCAACCGGCTACGGCACCCTGCTGGCCGAAGGCAAGGAAACCCGCGTCATCGACGGCCGCAACTACGTGCTGGAAATGCCGCTGCACGCCGACATCGCGCTGATCAAGGCCTACAAGGGCGACCGCTGGGGCAACCTGGTGTACCGCAAGGCCGCACGCAACTTCGGCCCGATCATGGCCATGGCCGCCAAGACCGCCATCGCGCAGGTCAATGAAATCGTCGAACTGGGTGAACTGGACCCTGAGCACATCATCACGCCGGGCATCTTCGTCCAGCGCGTGGTCGCCGTGCCGACCTACCCTGTTTCTTCGACCGCCAAAGCCGTTTGAGGCCCGCCATGACCCTGAAAAAACTCTCGCGTAACGAAATGGCCCAACGCGTGGCCGAAGACATCAAAGAAGGCGCCTACGTCAACCTGGGCATCGGCGTGCCGACCCTGGTGGCCAACTACCTGGGCGACAAGGAAGTGTTCCTGCACAGCGAAAACGGCGTGCTGGGCATGGGCCCAAGCCCGGCCGAAGGCGAAGAGGACGACGACCTGATCAACGCCGGCAAGCAGCACGTGACCCTGCTCACCGGCGGCGCCTTCTTCCACCACGCCGACTCGTTCTCGATGATGCGCGGCGGCCACATCGACATCGCCGTGCTGGGCGCCTTCCAGGTGTCGGTCAAGGGCGACCTGGCCAACTGGCACACCGGCGCCGAGGGGTCGATCCCGGCCGTGGGCGGCGCCATGGACCTGGCCACCGGCGCACGCCAGGTGTTCGTGATGATGGACCACCTGACCAAGACCGGCGAAAGCAAGCTGGTGCCCGAGTGCACCTACCCGCTGACCGGCATCGGTTGCGTGAGCCGCATCTACACCGACCTGGCCATTCTGGACGTCACCAGCGACGGCCTGAAAGTGCGCGAGATCGTTGCGGACATCAGCTTCGAAGAGCTGGAGAAGCTGAGCGGCGTGCCGCTGATCAAGTAAGCAGGCGCTGCCATTCCTGTAGCCGCTGCCTGGCAGCAGTGGCTACAGGGGGCGGCACTTCAACACCTGCGTAGCCGGCGCCTGAACAGGCGCAGCCTGTGCCTGAACTGTTGATAGTGGTAGAACAGTTCCGGCAGCCAGAGCACAGCACGGCTGTGCAGCGTTACACCACAGCCTTTCACATCCTTGCGCGTGAGCGAAAAAAAACGCGCGGGCACAGGCACAGCGTTTTTCACGCACAACATGAGAAGTGTCTTCACGTTTTGCTCCATGTAGCTCAACGCCACATCCCTGCCCTTGTAAAACGTATCCACATGCAGTTTCAAGGCACCCAGCGTGTCTCGATAGGCTTCATTGGCAGCGAAAACGTACGCCAGGTCCTTGGTGCAGCGCGTGAGTGAGCCTGGGCGCACACGTTGATAATACAAACTGTCGTTCAACGAGAAAGTCTTGCCGCTGTAGAGATAGATATTCATGCTGAACCAGTGATCTTCGTGAACGCGGCCAACGAAGCGGACGGGAAACTTCTGGCACACTGAACGCTTGAAGATGAATTGGCAGGTGGACGCACTGTGCTTGCGCGCAATGACTAAATCCTGCAACAGGCACTTCCCCGACTCCAACCACCCTGGGCGGGCCGAAGCGGTAGTTCGGCGAAGGAACCTGCGCCTGCCGCTTTCATCCACGAAGGCACGCATCGAAAAGTAATAAAGTTCCAGCCCTGCATCAATATCAAGTTGCCGTTGGAACCCTTCGAACATATCTGTGCGCACGACATCATCCGGGTCGCAAAAATAGACGAAATCACCTTGAGCCACACTCAAGCCTTTTAGCCTTGCCGCCCCAACCCCCTGATTACTCTGGCTATGCACCGCCAATAGCTCACACCCTGCGTACCGCGACTGCAACAGTTCCAGCGTACCGTCGGTTGAGCCATCATTGATGACAATGATCTCATACGGCAGTACCGTCTGTTGCAGCAGCGAGTCCAGCGCCTCCTCAATAAAACCCACGACATTATAGACTGGCAGTATTACCGATATTCCCTTATAGACACGCACACCTATTAACCCATGAAAATTCTGCAACGTACATCACTATGAAACCGCCGTATTCATCATGAACACCCAACTTCATACCGACCGCGTGACGCCACCTTCCTGATGACTTCATCCGTGCAAGCACATTCAAACTACAGCCTTTAACTAGCCGCACCGCCCTGTTTCCAGCGACGAAAAAGACTATCGGCAGGCCAATAAAGGTGCAACAAAACAAAAGTAACACTGGCCGCCAATGTGTATCAGGATACTTCCTCCACCTGACGCCTATTGGGCTTGATGCGCAGCGCCCGCGCCTTTCAACCCAATCAGGTACGCACAAAACATATCCCCCATCGCCGCCGCATACGCCTCGATCTGCGCCGGCGTGCGTGGTGTTTCGGAAAAGCGTTTGCCCACCCCGCTCAAGGTCGCGAGTATCAACTCTGCGGCCAGCCCACGTGCCGCGTCATCAACGTCCGGCAGCAGGTCGAGCAGGAAGCGCTGGAACGCGCCCTCGCCCGCCGCCCTCGCCGCCTGGGCTTCGGGCGCGTTGCGGTACAGCGGCGCGGCGTCGTCCAAGGCTATGCGCATGGCGGCCTCGTCGCATTCGGACTGAATGAACGCGTGCACCAACTGCCGCAAGCGCTGCAAGGGCGGCGCGGCGGCGTCGGCAAGTAGGGCGCTGAGCAGGTCGCTGGTCTGGCGCCATTCCTCGCTTTGCAGGCGGAACAGGATCGCGGCCTTGTTGGGGAAGTACTGGTACAGCGAGCCGATGCTCACGCCGGCCTTCTCCGCCACGCGGGCGGTGGTGAAGCGCTGGGCGCCTTCCTGGGCCAAAACCTGAGTGGCGGCCTGGAGAATGACCGCCACCAGCTCGGTGGAACGGGCCTGGCGCGGCTGTTTGCGCTGTGAAATCGGGGGCGCGGGGCGTTCGCTCATGGGGGGCCTGGGAATGCGAATAGAAAATGTGATGGATTGATCGCATTCTAGACCCACACCCACACCGCTGCACACTCACCCTGGAGAATGCGATGAATACCCTGACTTGCGCCCCCCTCGCCGCCCTGCTGGAGCGCCTGTTCGACGAGGCCGACGCCTACCACCCGGACATGTCGCAACTGCCAGCCGAGCAGCTGGCGCAGCTGATGCAAAGCAAGACGGGTTACCGCGAGCTGTACAGCCGCCTCAAGGACTTCGCCCTGCCCGTGTCGCGCGCCACCGGCAAGCTGCTGTACCTGCTGGCGCGCAGCAGCCAGGCGACGACCATCGTCGAGTTCGGCACCTCGTTCGGGCTCTCTACCCTGCACCTGGCCGCAGCCCTGCAGGACAACGGCGGCGGCCGGCTGATCACCAGCGAGTTCGAGCCGTCCAAGGTCGCCATCGCCCGGCAGAATCTGAGCGCCGGCGGGCTGCTGGACCTGGTGGAAATCCGCGAAGGCGATGCCCTGCAGACCTTGAGCCGCGACCTGCCTGCGCAGATCGACCTGGTGCTGCTGGACGGCGCCAAGGCGCTGTACCCGGAGATCCTGGCGCTGCTGGAAAGCCGCCTGAAGCCCGGCGCGCTGATCGTCGCCGACAACGCCGACCACAGCCCCGAGTACCTGGCAAAGGTGAGCTCCACGGCCAGCGGCTACCTGTCGTTGCCGTTCGCCGAGGACGTGGAGCTGTCGATGCGCACCCCGTAACACCGACCGCAGGCTGCGCTGGCCTTCCCCACGCTGAAAACCTTCAGCGCACGCCGGGACCAGCGCAGCCTGCCGGCAGCGGCTACAGATCGCGCACCGCACCTGTAGCAGCGGCCAAGGGCCGCGTCCGAACACACTGCGCATCCCCAGGCATACCGCGCCATGGCAGGACGCAGCCTGCAGCAGCTTGTAGCCGCTGCCGAAGGCTGCGCTGGCCTTCCCCACGCTGAAAACCTTCAGTGCACGCCGGGACCAGCGCAGCCTGCCGGGAGCGGCTACAGATCGCGCACCGCACCTGTAGCAGCGGCCAAGGGCCGCGTCCGAACACACCGCGCATCCCCAGGCATACCGCGCCATGGCAGGACGCAGCCTGCGGCAGCTGCTACGCGGGTTCGGTGTAGCCGCTGCCGAAGGCTGCGCTGGCCCTTCCCCACGCTGAAAACCTTCAGTGCACGCCGGGACCAGCGCAGCCTGGCGGCGGCGGCTACAGATCGCGCACCGAACCTGTAGCAGCGGCCAAGGGCCGCGTCCGAACACACCGCGCATCCCCAGGCATACCGCGCCATGGCAGGACGCAGCCTGCGGCAGCTGCTACGCGGGTTCGGTGTAGCCGCGTCCGCTAGGCGCGGGGGCCC
>NZ_JBWGIG010000033.1:0-74930 GCF_056312595.1 Pseudomonas sp. GYB4201
ATGGCCACACCGCCGATATCGAGGTATGGCCATCGCGGGCAAGCCCGGCTCCTACAGAAGGAGGCAGGGCTGCTTTACCGCTTTCAGTCTTCCAGCAGTTCTTCGGCAGTACCGACGATGTTGTCGACGGTGAAGCCGAACTCTTCGAACAGGGCGGCCGCAGGGGCCGACTCGCCGAAGGTGGTCATGCCGATGACGCGGCCTTCCAGGCCTACGTACTTGTACCAGTAGTCGGCGTGCGCGGCCTCGATGGCGATGCGCGCGCTGACTTCCAGTGGCAGCACGGCCTGCTTGTAGCTGGCGTCCTGGGCTTCGAACACGCTGGTGCACGGCATCGACACCACGCGGACCTTGCGGCCCTGCTCGGCCAGCTTGGCCTGGGCCTTCACGGCCAGGTCAACTTCGGAACCGGTGGCGATCAGGATCAGCTCCGGCTCGCCGTCGCAGTCCTTGAGGATGTAGCCACCACGGGCGATGTCAGCCAGTTGCGCGGCATCGCGCGGCTGGTTCTGCAGGTTCTGGCGGCTGAAGATCAGCGCCGAAGGACCGTCGTTGCGCTGGATGGCGTGCTTCCAGGCCACTGCCGATTCCACGGCATCGGCTGGGCGCCAGGTGTCCAGGTTCGGGGTGCAGCGCAGGCTGGCCAGCTGCTCGATCGGCTGGTGGGTAGGGCCGTCTTCGCCCAGGCCGATGGAGTCGTGGGTGAACACGTACAGCACGCGCTTCTTCATCAGGGCCGACATGCGCACGGCGTTGCGGCAGTATTCCATGAAGATCAGGAAGGTGGCGCCGTAGGGCACGAAACCGCCGTGCAGGGCGATACCGTTCATGATGGCGCCCATGCCGAACTCGCGCACGCCGTAGTGCAGGTAGTTGCCACCTGGCTCTTCGGCGCTGACGCTCTTGCTGCCCTTCCAGAAGGTCAGGTTGGAACCGGCCAGGTCAGCCGAGCCGCCCAGCAGTTCAGGCAGCAGCGGGCCGTAGGCGTTCAGGGCATTCTGGCTGGCCTTGCGGCTGGCGATGGTCTCGCCCTTGGCAACCACTTCGGCGATCCAGGCGTCGGCCTTTTCGGCGAAGTCGGCTGGCAGCTCGCCAGCCATGCGGCGGATGAACTCGTTGGCCAGCTCAGGGTGTGCGGCGGAGTAGGCGGCGAAGCGCTGGTCCCAGTCGGCTTCCAGCGCGCGGCCGGCTTCCTTGGCGTCCCATTCGGCGTAGATGTCGGCCGGGATTTCGAAAGGACCGTGGTTCCACTTCAGCGCGGCGCGGGTCAGGGCGATTTCCTCGGCACCCAGTGGCGCGCCGTGGGATTCTTCCTTGCCCTGCTTGTTCGGCGAACCGAAGCCGATGGTGGTCTTGCAGCAGATCAGGGTCGGACGGTCGCTCTTGCGGGCGGTCTCGATGGCGGTCTTGATCTCGTCGGCGTCATGGCCGTCGACGTTGCGGATCACCTGCCAGTTGTAGGCTTCGAAACGCTTCGGCGTGTCGTCGGTGAACCAGCCTTCGACTTCGCCGTCGATGGAGATGCCGTTGTCGTCGTAGAAGGCGATCAGCTTGCCCAGGTCCAGGGTACCGGCCAGGGAAGCGACTTCGTGGGAGATACCTTCCATCATGCAGCCATCACCCAGGAACACGTAGGTGTGGTGGTCGACGATGTTGTGGCCTGGGCGGTTGAACTGGGCGCCCAGGGTCTTTTCGGCGATGGCGAAGCCGACGGCGTTGGCCAGGCCTTGGCCCAATGGGCCGGTGGTGGTTTCCACACCCGGGGTGTAGCCGAATTCCGGGTGGCCCGGGGTACGGCTGTGCAGCTGGCGGAAGTTTTTCAGATCGTCGATCGACAGGTCGTAACCGGTCAGGTGCAGCAGCGAGTAGACGAGCATCGAACCGTGACCATTGGACATCACGAAACGGTCGCGGTTGGCGAACGACGGATTGGTCGGGTTGTGCTTCAAGAAGTCACGCCAAAGCACTTCGGCGATATCCGCCATGCCCATGGGGGCACCGGGATGGCCGCTGTTGGCTTTTTGCACGGCATCCATGCTGAGGGCACGAATGGCGTTGGCACGCTCACGACGGCTGGGCATCGCTTATCTCCTGGGCTTTATAAAAAGTACGGATTTCGAAAAGACCGGCATTTTCCCCCAGGCCACGCCTCTGGGCAATGACAGATAGTCATTGCGCAGCGTTTTTCCTGCCTTGCGGAGCCTAAATGTCGATCGGCCTGCAACGTATACCTGCAGTGGACCCCTTTTGCCGGCCAGGGATTCCATCCATCGACCAATATCAAAACTTTTTGATATTGGTCTTGCGGGGTGGCATTTCGCTGACTAGACTGCCGACCCTATGAATCTACCTGCGCCCGCGATCCGCCACGAATACAGCGACGAGCTGGCCGCCCTGTGCAAGGCCGGCGGCGACCCGCTGCGGCTGAACGTGTTGCGCGCCCTGGCCAGCGACTCGTTCGGCGTGCTGGAACTGGCGCAGATCTTCGCCATCGGCCAGTCGGGCATGAGCCACCACCTCAAGGTGCTGGCCCAGGCAGGCCTGGTGGCCACCCGCCGCGAAGGCAACGCGATCTTCTATCGCCGCGCCCTGCCCGACACCGGCGCGCTGGGCGGCCGCCTGTACGCGGCGCTGCTGGACGAGGTCGACGACCTCGACCTGCCGGCCGACGCCGAGGCACGCATGGCGTTGGTGCAGCGCCAGCGCGCGGCCACCAGCGAACACTTTTTCTCGCGCATGGAAGAGAAATTCCGTGCGCAGCAGGACCTGATCGCCGGGCTGGCGCAGTACCGCGACAGCGTGCTGGCGTTGCTCGACAAGCTCAGCTTCGATACCCAGGCCAGCGCCCTGGAAATCGGCCCCGGCGACGGTGCATTCCTGCCCGACCTGGCCAGCCGTTTTGCCCAGGTGACGGCGCTGGACAACAGTGCCGAGATGCTCGACCTGGCCCGCCAGCTGTGCCAGCGCGAGAACCTGGACAACGTCCAGCTGCACCTGGCCGACGCCCTGGGCGACACCAGCGTGCAGGCGCACTGCGTGGTACTGAACATGGTCTTGCACCACTTTCCCGAGCCGGCCCAGGCCCTCAAGCAACTGGCCACCCGGGTGAAACCGGGCGGCAGCCTGCTGGTGACCGAGCTGTGCAGTCACAACCAGAGCTGGGCCAGGGACGCCTGTGGCGACCTGTGGCTGGGTTTCGAACAGGAAGATCTGGCCTTTTGGGCCGCTGCTGCGGGACTGGTTCCCGGGGAAAGCCTGTATGTAGGCTTACGTAATGGTTTCCAGATTCAGGTCCGTCATTTTCAGCGGCCGGCTGGCGACACTCACCATCGGTAAATTTAGGAAACCGTCGAGATGAGCGAATATTCTCTTTTCACCTCCGAGTCCGTCTCTGAAGGGCACCCGGACAAGATCGCCGACCAGATTTCTGATGCGGTGCTGGACGCCATCATCACCCAGGACAAGTTCGCCCGCGTCGCGTGCGAAACCCTGGTGAAGACCGGTGTCGCCATCATCGCTGGCGAAGTGACCACTTCGGCCTGGGTCGACCTGGAAGACATCGTCCGCAAGGTGATCGTCGATATCGGCTACAACAGCTCCGAAGTCGGTTTCGACGGCGCCACCTGCGCCGTGATGAACATCATCGGCAAGCAGTCCGTGGACATCGCCCAGGGCGTTGACCGCAGCAAGCCTGAAGACCAGGGCGCCGGCGACCAGGGCCTGATGTTCGGCTACGCCAGCAACGAGACCGACGTGCTGATGCCAGCGCCGATCTGCTTCTCGCACCGCCTGGTAGAGCGCCAAGCCGAAGCGCGCAAGTCGGGCCTGCTGCCGTGGCTGCGCCCGGACGCCAAGTCCCAGGTTACCTGCCGCTACGAAGGCGGCAAGGTCGTGGGCATCGACGCCATCGTGCTGTCGACCCAGCACAACCCGGACGTTTCCTACGCCAACCTGCGTGAAGGCGTGATGGAAGAGATCGTCAAGAAGGTGATCCCGGCCGAGCTGCTGCACCGTGACACCCAGTTCCACATCAACCCTACCGGCAACTTCATCATTGGTGGCCCGGTGGGCGACTGTGGCCTGACCGGCCGCAAGATCATCGTCGACAGCTACGGCGGCATGGCCCGCCACGGCGGCGGCGCGTTCTCCGGCAAGGACCCATCCAAGGTTGACCGTTCGGCAGCCTACGCCGGTCGCTACGTGGCCAAAAACATCGTTGCCGCCGGCCTGGCCGACCGTTGCGAGATCCAGGTGTCCTACGCCATCGGCGTGGCCCAGCCTACGTCGATCTCGATCAACACCTTCGGCACCGGCAAGATCAGCGATGACAAGATCATCAACCTGGTCCGCGAGCACTTCGACCTGCGTCCGTACGCGATCACCACCATGCTCGACCTGCTGCACCCGATGTACCAGGCGACCGCGGCCTACGGCCACTTCGGCCGTACCCCGGAGCAAGTGACCGTGGGCAATGACACCTTCACCACGTTCACCTGGGAACGCACCGACCGCGCCGACGCGCTGCGTGCTGCTGCCGGCCTGTAACAAGACCGACACCAAATAAAAAGCCCCGGCCGGGAAACTGGCCGGGGCTTTTTCGCTCCTATGCCTGCCCTCTCCACGGGCAACGTTTATTTTCAGACTTTGAGGTTCCGATGCGCATTTCGCTGTTCGCCCCCGCCGCCGCCCTGCTGGGCCTGTTTGCCATCAACGCCCAGGCCGCCAACATGGCCACCATGGCCAACTCGCCTGACCGCCACGACAACGCCCAGGTGCAGGTGCACAAGGCGCCGCAGCACAAGATCGTCACCAAGAAGGCCCCGGCGCCCAAGCACAAGGTCCAGGCGCGCAAGGCGCCGGCCCACAGCAACCAGGAACACCGCGACACCCCGGCCAACCGCTGAGTCGGTAGCACCCGGTAACCAGACGGCTGGGCGCCGGTAGCAAAGCTTTCCTAGGCTTGGGGTTCGCCCAGTCGTGCAAGGACGCCGACGATGAAAGTCTTTTTGCTGCTGCTCGCCCTGCTGTTGCCCACGGTCCACGCCAGTGAGTGCCCGCCGTGGGACGCTGCCAAGGCCATCCGCCAGATGGGTGCCCTGCAGACGCAGGTGACCCAGTGGGACGATCGTTACCACCGCCAGGGTGCTTCAGCCATTGCCGACGAACTGTACGACCAGTCACGCCTGCGCCTGGAAAACTGGCGCCGCTGCTTCCCCGAACACGCCCCGGCCACCCCTTCCCCGCTGGCCACCGCCGCCGGCCCCGTACCTCACCCCATCGTCCACACCGGCGTGGGCAAACATGCCGAACAAGACAGCGTCGCCGCCTGGCTCAAGGGCCGCGAAGAGGTGTGGGTGCAGCCCAAGGTCGATGGCGTCGCCGTCACCCTGGTTTATCGCCAAGGCAGCCTGCACCAGTTGATCAGCCGCGGCGATGGCGTGCGCGGGCAGGACTGGAGCATTGCCGCGCGCTCGATCAGCGCGATTCCGGCCACCCTGCCACAGCCTGTCGACCTGGTGCTGCAGGGCGAGCTGTACTGGCGCTACGCAGGGCACGTGCAGGCCACCGCCGGCAGCGACAACGCCCGCAGCAAGGTGGCGGGACTGATGGCGCGCAACACCCTGTCAATGGAAGACGGCGCCAACCTGGGGCTGTTTGTCTGGGACTGGCCCGAGGGGCCCGCCACGCTGCCCGAGCGCCTTGCCGACCTGCAGGCGCTGGGGTTTGCCGAGCCTGCCGCCTACAGCCAGCCGATCCAGACGGTGGCGGATGCCAGCCATTGGCGCGAGCAGTGGTACACCAGCCCCCTGCCGTTCGCCAGCGACGGCCTGATCCTGCGCCAGAGCCGCCGCCCGCCAGCCTCGCGCTGGCAGGCGAAGGTGCCGTACTGGATTGCCGCCTGGAAATACCCGTACGCCCAAGCCCTGGCCGAGGTGCGCGACGTGACCTTCAGCATCGGCCGCAGCGGCCGCATCACGCCCGTGCTCGAGCTGTTGCCGGTGCGCCTCGACGACCGCACCGTGAAGCGCGTCAGCATCGGCTCGCTGGCCCGTTGGCAGGCGCTGGACATTCGCCCCGGCGACCAGGTGGCCATTGACCTGGCAGGGCTGACCATCCCCCGTTTCAATAGCCTGGTCTGGCGCAGCCCGGACCGCGTCGCCGTCACCGCCCCCGACAGCAGCCGCTACCACGGGCTCAGCTGCTGGCAGCCCGAGCCGGGCTGTGAAGGCCAGTTCCTGGCGCGCCTTGCCTGGCTCAGTGGCAAGCAGGGCCTGGATCTGCCACACGTGGGGCCCGGCACCTGGCAACGGCTGATCAACACTGGCCAGGTGCAGGGCTTGCTGGACTGGCTGGAACTGCACGAAATACCCGGGCAACGCCTGCTCGCCAGCCTCACCCTGGCCCGCGAGCGCAGCCTGGAGCAATGGTTGCGCGCCCTTGGCATGCCTGCCGGAGCCAGGCTGGCCCCTCAGGACCGCTGGCAGACCTTGGCATCACGCACACCCGAGCAATGGCGTGAACAGCCCGGCATCGGCGCCACCAAGGCCCGGCAGCTGCACGAGTTCTTCAACCACCCGCAAGTCCAACTGCTGGCCGAACAGCTGCACAACGCCAACATCCCCGCATTCCCGTAGCAGTGGCCGCAGGCCGCGTCATGGGAACGCCGCAGGGTCCGGGGCGCGGCCTGGCGGCCGCTGCAACGGGAATAATTACGGGACGGAAGGAAACTTCCTACAGACAAAGGCTTCAATTAGTTTTCCAATAGCGCAGTCCATCACATGGAGTCACCATGAAACCCTTACCTCTCCTCACAGCGCTCGCCCTGTGCTGCGCAGTAGCCACGCCGCTGCTGGCCGCCGACGAAGACGCCGCTGAACTCAAGGGCTGCGCGGCCAAGCAACAGGCCATCAACGAACAGATCGAGCAGGCCCGCGCCCACGGCAATGGCGCGCAACAGGCTGGCCTGGAAAAAGCGCTGGCCGAGAACAAGGAGCACTGCACCGACGCCGGCCTGCAGAAAGAGCGCGAAAACAAGGTGCTCGACGCCCGTCACGAAGTGGCCAAGCGCCAGGCCGACCTGGACAAGGCCATGAAGAAAGGTGACGCCGACAAGATCAACAGCCGCAAGGACAAGCTGGCGCAGTCCCGCAAGGAACTGCAGCAAGCCCTGGACGAGCTGGACAAATAACCCGCCCTCAGTGGTCGCGGAATTCCCGATGGCAGGCCTTGCAGGCGTTTTCCACCTTCTGCATCGGCCCGTCGAGGCTGGTAGCCGCCAGCGGCTGCGCGCGGCTGGCTTCGACCAGCTCACCGGTTGACACCTCCAGCGCCTGGGCCAGCTGCTGGAACCGCGCCTGTTTCTCCCACACCTCGGGTTTGGCGCTGGTGTGGTCTTCCTCTCGCACCTTGGGAAAATGCTGCCAGGGCTGGTGCGCCAGCTGGTCGAGCTTCACCGCACTGGCCGCGAACTGCGGGCCGTCGAAGCTCAAGCGGCCCAACAGCATGCCGTTCATGTCCTCGCTGGTGTGCAGCATCTGTTTGAAGATTGCCTTGCGCTGGCCCAGCGGCGAATTGGGGTCCACGCCGCCGCAGGCGCTCAGGGCCAGGCACGCCAGGGTCAGCACGGTGAAAGTCTTGAGGGTCATGGGCGCCCGGTCACATGGAAATGAAGAAGAAACTGGCGATCAGCCCCAGGCCGACGAACCACACCAGCGAGCGCAGCATGGCCCAATCGGCCAGGTAGCAGATGATGTATAGCAGGCGGCTGGTGATGAACAACACCGCCAGCACGTCCATGGTCACCTGCTGGGCGTTATGGCAGATATCGGCGATGATCACCGCGGCCGCGAACGCCGGGAACGCCTCGAAGCTGTTCAGCTGCGCGGCATGGGCACGCTTGGCAAAACCGTCGAGGTTGGCCAGGAACGTGCGCGGGTCATGGTTTTGCCGCGGGCCGAACTTGCCACCGCTGAACTTGGCGATGCTGGTGCACACGAACGGCAGCACCAGGGCAATCAGGACACACCAGAAAGCAACGGTCATTTAGCGGATCTCTTATTAAAGTTTCATGATCAACATGCCCACCAGCACCAGCGCGCACGCCAGCAGCCGCGGGCGGCCAAAGGGTTCCTTCAGGTAACGCATGCCCAGCAGCACCACCAGGATCACGCTGATCTCGCGCAATGCCGCGGCTTCGGCTATGGAGCCCAGCTGCATTGCCCACAGCACCAGGGCGTAGCTCGCCAACACGAAGAAGCCGACGCTCAGGCCGATGCGCCACTGGGTGCGCCAGAAGTGCCGGAAGCTGGCGCGCCGGGTGGTTACCGCCAGCAGCGGGAACGGCCAGGCGCTGATCAGCGTCAGCCAGGTCAGGTAGCCCAGCGGCTCCGGCCAGCGGCGTATCGCCTGCCCGTCCAGCCAGGTGTAGCAACCAATGCACAGGCCAATCAGCCCCACCACCGGCAGCATCCGCCAGGGCAGGCGATCACCGCCCCCGCCCTGCCACAGCAGGCATGCCATGCCGCACGGGATCAACAGGATTCCGACCACCTGATGGCCCGAGAGTGCCTCGCGACCGGTGGCCAGGGTAAGCCCCAGCACGATCAACGGCGAAAGGCCGCGCATCAACGGGTACACCAGCCCCAGGTCGCCCACCTTGTAGGCCTGGATCAGCAGGTAGCGGTACAGCAGCTCGAAGCCGGCGGACGCCAGCATCCACGGCCAGATCTCGGCGGGTGGCACTGGCACGAAGGGCAGCAATACCGCTACCAGCAACAGCGCCACCGAGTCCATGGCCGCCACCACCAGCAGGCGCTCGGAACTGAATTTCACCAGGGTATTCCAGGCCGCGTGCAACAACGCGGCGAACAGCACCAAACCTGTGGCGAGCACGCGGGGTTTCCTTAGGCATCCGAGAGGCCGGGGAGAAATGAACGGGCCTATCTTAGCGTGGGTCCAAGGCTGCGGTGCGGGTCTTCGCAAGACTTTGTAACAAGTGCGACATTCGTGCCTGTGTCACAACGAGTTACGTGCTCGTCCAACCCCTACATGGCGCCTGCGCGCGCCACTCCGTCACACCACCATGGGAGCCCGGATGCTCGAGTTAGTCGCCGCCTTTATCTGCCTTACCACCCTTCTCACCTACGTCAATTTCCGCTTCATCGGCCTGCCCCCCACCATCGGCGTGATGGTCACGGCGCTGATGTTCTCCTTGTTGCTGCAAGGCTTGAGCGTGCTCGGTTACCCCGGCCTTGAAGCCCGGGTGCAGGGCCTGATCGGCCAGATCGACTTCGGCGACCTGCTGATGAACTGGATGCTGGCGTTCCTGCTGTTCGCCGGCGCCCTGCACGTGAACCTCAGCGACCTGCGCAGCTACCGCTGGCCCATCGGCCTGCTGGCCACCTTCGGCGTGCTGATCGCCACCCTGGTGATCGGCACGCTGGCGTTCTGGATCTTCGGCATGTTCGGCTGGCACGTGAGCTTCCTTTACTGCCTGCTGTTCGGCGCGCTGATCTCGCCCACCGACCCCATCGCGGTGCTGGGCGTGCTGCGGACCGCCAACGCCTCCAAGCCACTGAAGACCACCATCGTCGGTGAATCGCTGTTCAACGATGGCACCGCAGTGGTGGTGTTCACCGTGCTGCTGGGCATTGCCCAGCAGGGTGCGACGCCGACCCTGGGCGAAACCGCCATGCTGTTCGTGCACGAGGCCATCGGCGGCGTGCTGTTCGGCGCACTGATCGGCTACGTGGTGTACCGCATGATCAAGAGCATCGAGCAGTACCAGGTGGAGGTCATGCTGACCCTGGCACTGGTGATCGGTGGCTCGGCCATGTGCTACGAGCTGCACGTGTCGGCGCCCATCGCCATGGTCACCGCTGGGCTGATCATCGGCAACCTGGGGCGCAAGCTGGCCATGAACGACATGACCCGGCGCTACATGGACGGTTTCTGGGAGCTGCTGGATGACATGCTCAACGCGCTGCTGTTCGCGTTGATCGGCATGGAACTGCTGCTGTTGCCGTTCTCGTGGATGCACGTGATCGCGTCCAGCCTGCTGGCGGTGGCGATCCTACTGTCGCGGCTGCTCACCGTGGCCCCGGCGATCCTGCTGTTGCGCCGCTGGCGCAGCGTGCCCAAGGGCACCATCCGCATCCTCACCTGGGGTGGCCTGCGCGGTGGGGTGTCGGTGGCGCTGGCCCTGGCGCTGCCGGTGGGCCCGGAGCGCGACCTGCTGCTGAGCATCACCTACATCGTGGTGTTGTCGTCGATCCTGCTGCAGGGCCTGAGTATCGGCAAGCTGGTGAAAAGCGTCACCCGCGATACCCCGCCCGAAGAAGCAACACACTGACCGTAGCCGCTGCCGCAGGCTGCGCTGGCCCGTATTCCAACCCTGATTTCGCGGGCGTATGGGAGGGCCAGCGCAGCCTTCGGCAGCGGCTACGCAGATGTTCGTGTTATTCCGCGGTTTCGGCGTCGAACTGGTCCTTGATGTAGCGGATTTCCGTGCGCCCGTGCGGCGCCGGCAGGCCGTCCTCGCCCAAATTGACGAAGACCATCTTGTCCACGGTGAGGATGCTCTTGCGGGTGATCTTGTTGCGCACTTCACACGTCAGGGTGATGGAGGTGCGGCCGAATTCGGTGGCCGTGATGCCCAGCTCGATGATGTCACCCTGGCGCGAGGCGCTGACGAAGTTGATCTCCGAGATGTACTTGGTCACCACGCGCTGGTTGCCCAGCTGGACGATGGCGTAGATCGCCGCTTCCTCGTCGATCCAGCGCAGCAGGCTGCCACCGAACAGGGTGCCATTGGGGTTGAGGTCTTCGGGTTTTACCCACTTGCGGGTGTGGAAATTCATGCGTGACTCCTGACCGACTTGCCATTCAAGGCAATCATCATCGCAGAGCTTGCCCGCCGCCTCCATTGCAGTCTTGCTATGGAGCCGATAAACCTTTGGGCGGTTATCGTCGCAGCCCCTTGGGAAGCGACGCCTTCCTCTATATAATCGCCCCGTTTGATCACAACGGCCAATGTCATTCCCGGCCGTTCCCGCCACCCGTCCGAGGGGCGCTGCAGCAGGGATACCTGTCAGGCTCGGATGGGGCGTTGCCCGCACGGTTGGTCCGTACGGGCTCTAAACGCACAACGGCGCCCATTCGCACATTACGAATGGAGGCTCTTCATGAGCGCTGTACACACGCCTGCAGGTTTCACCGACTTCAAGGTTGCCGACATCTCCCTGGCCGCCTGGGGCCGCCGCGAGACCATCATCGCCGAATCGGAAATGCCAGCACTGATGGGCCTGCGCCGCAAGTACGCCGGTGAGCAACCGCTCAAGGGCGCGAAGATCCTGGGCTGCATCCACATGACCATCCAGACTGCCGTGCTGATCGAAACCCTGGTTGCCCTGGGTGCCGAAGTGCGCTGGTCTTCCTGCAACATCTTCTCCACCCAGGACCAGGCCGCTGCCGCCATCGCTGCCGCCGGTATTCCTGTGTTCGCCTGGAAAGGCGAGACCGAAGAAGAGTACGAGTGGTGCATCGAGCAGACCATCCTCAAGGATGGCCAGCCGTGGGACGCCAACATGATCCTGGACGACGGCGGCGACCTGACCGAAATCCTGCACAAGAAATACCCGCAGATGCTGGCACGCATCCACGGCGTGACCGAAGAGACCACCACTGGCGTGCACCGCCTGCTGGACATGCTGGCCAAGGGCGAACTGAAGATCCCGGCCATCAACGTCAACGACTCGGTTACCAAGAGCAAGAACGACAACAAGTACGGCTGCCGTCACAGCCTGAACGACGCCATCAAGCGCGGCACCGACCACCTGCTGTCGGGCAAGCAGGCCCTGGTGATCGGCTACGGCGACGTGGGCAAGGGCTCGGCCCAGTCCCTGCGTCAGGAAGGCATGATCGTCAAGGTCACCGAAGTCGACCCGATCTGCGCCATGCAAGCCTGCATGGACGGTTTCGAGCTGGTCTCGCCGTTCATCAACGGTGAAAACGACGGCACCGAAGCCAGCATCGACAAGGCCCTGCTGGGCAAGATCGACCTGATCGTGACCACCACCGGCAACGTCAACGTCTGCGACGCGAACATGCTCAAGGCCCTGAAAAAGCGCGCCGTGGTCTGCAACATCGGTCACTTCGACAACGAAATCGACACCGCCTTCATGCGCAAGAACTGGGCATGGGAAGAAGTGAAGCCACAGGTACACAAGATCCACCGTACCGGTGCCGGCGCCTTCGACGCCCAGAACGACGACTACCTGATTCTGCTGGCCGAAGGCCGCCTGGTGAACCTGGGCAACGCCACTGGCCACCCAAGCCGCATCATGGATGGTTCGTTCGCCAACCAGGTGCTGGCACAGATCTTCCTGTTCGAGCAGAAATTCGCCGACCTGTCGCCAGCCCAGCAAGCCGAGCGCCTGACCGTTGAAGTACTGCCGAAGAAACTCGACGAAGAAGTGGCCCTGGAAATGGTCCGCGGGTTCGGCGGCGTGGTCACCAAGCTGACCAAGCAGCAGGCCGACTACATCGGCGTGACCGTGGAAGGCCCGTTCAAGCCGCACGCTTACCGCTACTGATCGCAGGCCCTGACGCCGCCTTCGGCAGCTGCTACCAGGATTGCCCCTTGTAGCAGCTGCCGCCAGGCGGCGTCCGGGGCACTACGATCCCACGGCTTTCGAGTTTCCAGATAGGTGTAATCATGTCTCAGGAACGCCGCTTCAGCTTCGAGTTCTTCCCCACCAAGACCGACGCTGGGCATGAAAAACTGCTGAACGTTGCCCGCCAACTGGCCGGCTACAACCCCGATTTCTTCTCCTGCACCTACGGTGCCGGTGGTTCTACCCGCGACCGCACGCTCAACACCGTGCTGCAGCTGGAGAACGAAGTGAAAGTCCCCGCTGCCCCGCACCTGTCCTGCGTGGGCGACAGCAAGGCCGACCTGCGCGCCCTGCTGGCGCAGTACAAGGATGCCGGCATCAAGCGCATCGTTGCCCTGCGTGGCGACCTGCCTTCGGGCATGGGCATGGCCAGCGGCGAGCTGCGCCACGCCAACGACCTGGTGGAATTCATCCGTGCCGAGACCGGCAGCCACTTCCACATCGAAGTCGCCGCCTACCCGGAGATGCACCCCCAGGCGCACAACTTCGAGGATGACCTGAAGAACTTCGCGCGCAAGGCCAACGCCGGCGCCGACAGTGCCATCACCCAGTACTTCTTCAACGCCGACAGTTACTTCAACTTCGTCGAGCGCGTGCAGAAAATGGGCGTGAACATCCCGATCGTGCCGGGCATCATGCCCATCACCAACTACAGCAAGCTGGCCCGCTTCTCCGACGCCTGTGGCGCCGAGATCCCGCGCTGGATCCGCAAGCAGCTGGAAGCCTACGGCGACGACGTCACCAGCATCCAGCAGTTTGGCGAGCAGGTGATCACCCGCATGTGCGAGCAACTGCTCGACGGCGGCGCACCGGGCCTGCACTTCTATACCCTGAACCAGGCCGAGCCAAGCCTGGCGGTGTGGAACAACCTGAAGCTGCCGCGCTAGACGCTTTCACTCAGCACACGAAAAGGCCCTGATACTATTCAAGGCCTTTTTTGTTTCTACCGCCTGAAGCCGCTGATTGCGTTGCCAAACCCGCAATAGGCGTCGTATCTTCGGCTCCATGCCTGCCTACCTCTCCCTGCTGACAGCCGTGTGCCTGACGTGCCTGAGCCTTGCCGCCCAGGCTGAGAAGCTGCGTATTGTCACCGACTTCTGGGCGCCCTATGCCTACCAGCAGAACGGCCAGGGCATGGGCATCGACTACGAAGTGGCGGCCCAGGTGTTCGAACGCCTGGGGGTGGAGATCCAGTGGCAGTTCCTGCCGTGGAAGCGCTGCCTGGCCATGCTCGATCAGGGCGAGGCCGATGGCGTGCTGGATATTTTCCGCACCAGCGAGCGCGAAACCACCCTGCTGTACCCCGACGAGCCGCTGTCCGACGTGCAGTTCGTGCTGTTCCAGGCCAACGCCAGGCCGCACCCAGCCGGCAGCCTGGACGACTTGCAAGGGCTGACCATCGGCACCTCGGCCGGCTACAACTATGGCGATCCGTTCATGCAGGCCAGCGCGTTCCGCCGCGAGGCCGCCAGCAGCCAGGAGGCCAACTTCGGCAAGCTGGTGCGCAACCGGGTCGACCTGATCATCACCGACATTCGCGTAGGCAACTTCACCGCCCAGGCCATGGGCCTGGAGGGCCAGGTCAGCGCCCTGCCCCTGGTGGTCAACCGCGAGCCCCAGTACCTGGCCGTGCGCCGCGGCGCCGGCATGGACCAGCTGGCCCTGCGCTTTTCCATCGAGCTGCGGCGCTTCAAGCGCGAGCCTGCCTACGCGCAGTTGCTGGCCCGCTATGCAAGCCCGTCAACGGTAGTGAAAACCGTTGAGCAGCAGGAACGCAGCGCGCTGTGATTGCTCTGTTATACTCCGACCTTCCCGCCAGGCTTACGCCCGGACGCCCGGCCTTGCAAAAGGCATCCCGACCCGCTCGACCGCCAGGCTCACGCCCGCTCAGCCAGGTCCGGATGCGCATTGAAGGCCCGGCAGGACCGGACGCGACAGTGCCCCCACGCACGTGTCGCGCCAGGCAAGATTCCCATTGGGCAAAGCCCTCACTAGAACAGGATTACTCATGTCCTTTGCTTCCCTCGGTCTCTCCGAGGCTTTAGTCCGTGCCATCGAGGCGGCGGGCTATACCCAGCCTACTCCGGTGCAACAGCGGGCCATCCCCGCCGTGTTGCAAGGTCGCGACCTGATGGTCGCGGCACAGACAGGTACTGGTAAAACCGGTGGCTTCGCCCTTCCGATCCTGGAACGGCTGTTCCCCAACGGTCACCCGGACAAATCCCAGCGTCACGGCCCGCGCCAACCGCGCGTACTGGTCCTGACCCCCACCCGCGAGCTGGCGGCCCAGGTGCACGACAGCTTCAAGATCTACGCCCGTGACCTCAAGTTCGTCAGCGCCTGCATCTTCGGCGGCGTAGGCATGAACCCGCAGGTCCAGGCCATGTCCCGCGGCGTCGACGTGCTGGTGGCCTGCCCCGGCCGCCTGCTCGACCTGTGCGGCCAGGGCAGCGTCGACCTGTCCCACGTGGAAATCCTCGTGCTGGACGAAGCCGACCGCATGCTCGACATGGGCTTCGTGCATGACGTCAAGAAGGTGCTGGCACGCCTGCCGGCCAAGCGCCAGAACCTGCTGTTCTCGGCCACCTTCTCCAAGGACATCACCGACCTTGCCGGCAAGCTGCTGCACAACCCCGAGCGCATCGAAGTCACCCCGCCGAACACCACGGTGGAGCGCATCGAGCAACGGGTCTACCGCCTGCCTGCCAGCCACAAGCGTTCGCTGCTGGCGCACCTGATCACCCAGGGTGCCTGGGAGCAGGTGCTGGTGTTCACCCGCACCAAGCACGGCGCCAACCGCCTGGCCGAGTACCTGGAAAAGCACGGCCTGAGCGCTGTCGCCATCCACGGCAACAAGAGCCAGAACGCGCGCACCAAGGCCCTGGCCGACTTCAAGGCCGGCTCGGTACGCATCATGGTTGCCACCGACATCGCCGCCCGCGGCCTGGACATCGACCAGTTGCCCCACGTGGTCAACTTCGAGCTGCCCAACGTCGATGAAGACTACGTGCACCGTATCGGCCGTACCGGCCGTGCCGGTCGCAGCGGCGAGGCCATCTCGCTGGTTGCCCCGGACGAGGAAAAGCTGCTCAAAAGCATTGAGCGCATGACCAAGCAGAAGATCCCGGACGGTGACCTGATGGGCTTCGACATCAGCGCCGTGGAGGCCGAGAAGCCAGAGGTGCGCGAGCGCCCGCAGGCCAACCAGCCGCGCAACGCCCGCACGCCGCGCGAAGGGACCAAGGCCGCCGAAGGTGGTGGTCGCAAGGACAAGGGCAAGGACAAAGGCAAGGAGCGCCGTGCTGCCGCGCCACAAGGCAAGGAGCAAGGCAAGGAAAAGCCCGCCGGGGCGCGTTCTGAACGCCAACCCCGTGACCAGAAGCCACGTCAGGCCCAGTCCACTCCAAAGCCGCCGGTAGCTCCTGCCGACCGCGCGCCGGACGAGTTCCTGGATGACGAAGTCGACAACTTTGGTAACCGCGCCGACTACGTCAGCCCGTACCAGAACAAGAACCAGGGCCGCAACCGTCGCCCGGGCGCACCTGCCGCCGTTGGTGGCGCAGCCCCGGCCTCGGCGCCGCGCCAGGGTCGCCCGGCTGGCAAGCCGGCCGGTGACAAGCGCAGCAGCGGCCCGCGCAGCAATGGTGGCGGTGCCCGTGATAGCCAGCCGCGTCGCGACAACAACGGTGGCGCTAGCCGCAACCGTCGTCCGGCCCGTGATGACCAGCCGCGCCAGGAGCCGGCGGTGAGCAACTCGCGTGCCCCGCAAAACCAGCCGCGCATCGTGCACAAGGAATCGAAGATCGATCGTTTCCCGACTGCCGAGCAGCTGGAACAGCTGGAGTCGCTGCCTAGCCGTCGCAACGGCGAGAAGCCGGCGCTGCTGACCCGCAACCGCGAAGGTTGATACTTCGCGGCGCACCCGTGACGCGGCCTGACGGCCGCTGCTACGGGGCTTGGGCATAAAAAAACCGCAGCCATTGGCTGCGGTTTTTTTGTGCGCCGAAGAATTACTTCTTCTGCACGCCCTCGAACGTGATGTCCAGGGTCAGGGTGTCGGACTGCGGGCCCAGGTCCATCATCTTGCCGAAATCAGAACGCTTGATGGTGGTGGTGCCTTCAAAGCCGGCACGGTAGCCGCCCCATGGGTCCTTGCCTTCGCCCAGGAACACGGTCTTGACCACGACCGGCTTGGTCACGCCGTGCAGGGTCAGGTCGCCGGTCACGTCGGCGGTCAGCTTGCCATCAGCATTCTTGCCGGTTGGCTTGACGCTGGTCGACACGAAAGTAGCGGTTGGGTACTTGTCCGTCTCCAGGAAGTCCTTGCTCTGGATGTGCTTGTCGCGCTCGGCGTGGTTGGTGTCGACGCTCTTGGTGTTCAGGGTGATGCTGATCTTGCTGTCTTCAGGCTTGGCAGCGTCGAAGCTGAAGGTACCGGTCCAGTCCTTGAAGGTGCCGTAGATGAAGCTGTAGCCCAGGTGGCTGATCTTGAAGTTGATGAAGGCGTGGTTACCTTCCTTGTCGATGGTGTAGTCGGCAGCCATGGCCTGGCCGGCCGTCAGCAGTGCGGTGCCCAGAGCCAGAGCGGCCAGTGTCTTTTTCAACATGTGCGGTATTCCTTGGGTTGAGTTGAAGGTCAGCCTTTGCGGCCCAGCATGCGTACCAGGGTCGCATCACGATCGATGAAATGGTGTTTCAGGGCGGCCAGGCCATGGAGTACAGCGAAAATCACCAGGATCCAGGCCAGGTACAGGTGCACGTCACCCGCGGTTTCCGCCTGGTTGGGCAGGCCGCTGATCAGCGCGGGTACTTCGAACAGGCCGAACACCGGGATGCCCACGCCGTCGGCCGTGGAGATCAGGTAACCGGCCGCCATTACCAGGAACAGGTCCAGGTAAAGGAAGGCATGGCCCAGCTTCGCCGCGATGCGCGTCAGCCGGCCCTGGGTGGGCGGTGGCGGCGGCGGTGGGCTGATGAAGCGCCATACCACGCGCAACAGCATGAAGAAGAACAGGGTCAGGCCGATGCTTTTGTGCAGGTCGGGGCCGGCCTTGCGCCATGGGTCGTAGTAGCCCAGGTCGACCATCCACAGCCCCAGGGCGAACAGGCCGAACACGGCCAGCGCCACGCCCCAGTGCAGGAGGATGCTGACCCAACCATAGCGAGAAGGTGAATTGCGTAGCTGCATCACGGTGTTCCTGTAAGTTCTTCGACAAAGACTAGCTTTTTATCTATCGAATTAAAGCGGAAAATTTCGCTTTGAAATATCTAGATACCCGATGAAACACTATAGAAGTAAAGCGTTAAGTCATCGTTAACGCAGAGCAAGGTTTCATCCCTGGCGGTTGCTCCCAGGGCAGGCATTGCATAGGCTTGCGACCACGCTGCTGCCAGGAGAGAGAAAATGGGCCTCAACAACCAGTGGATGCAACGCGACCTCGCGGTCCTGTGGCACCCCTGCACCCAAATGAAAGACCACGAACAACTGCCGCTGATCCCGATCAAGCGCGGTGAAGGCATCTGGCTGGAAGACTTCGAAGGCCAGCGCTACCTGGACGCGGTCAGCTCGTGGTGGGTGAACGTCTTCGGCCACGCCAACCCGCGCATCAACCAACGCATCAAGGACCAGGTGGACCAGCTGGAGCACGTCATCCTTGCCGGCTTCAGCCACCAGCCGGTGATCGAGCTGTCCGAGCGCCTGGTGAAGATGACGCCCGAGGGCCTGAACCGGGTGTTCTACGCCGATAACGGGTCGTCCTGCATCGAAGTGGCGCTGAAAATGAGCTTCCACTACTGGGTCAACCGCGGCCAGCCGAACAAGAAGCGCTTCGTCACCCTGACCAACAGCTACCACGGCGAAACCATCGCCGCCATGGCCGTGGGCGACGTGCCGCTGTTCACCGAGACCTACAAGGCGCTGCTGCTGGACACCATCAAGGTGCCGAGCCCCGACTGCTACCTGCGCCCCGAGGGCATGGGCTGGGAAGAGCACTCGCGCAACATGTTCCTGGCCATGGAACAGACCCTGGCCGAAAACCACGACAGCGTCGCCGCCGTCATCGTCGAGCCGCTGATCCAGGGCGCCGGCGGCATGCGCATGTACCACCCGGTGTACCTCAAGCTGCTGCGCGAGGCCTGCGACCGCTACAACGTGCACCTGATCCACGACGAGATCGCCGTGGGCTTCGGCCGCACCGGCACCATGTTCGCCTGCGAGCAGGCCGGCATCCGCCCGGACTTCCTGTGCCTGTCCAAGGCGCTTACCGGCGGCTACCTGCCGCTGGCCGCTTGCCTGACCACCGACGACGTGTACAGCGCCTTCTACGACGACTACCCCACCCTGCGCGCCTTCCTGCACTCGCACAGCTACACCGGCAACCCGCTGGCGTGCGCGGCGGCCCTGGCGACCCTGGACATCTTCGAACAGGACAACGTGGTGGAGAACAACAAGGCCCTGGCCGCGCGCATGGCCAGCGCCACCGCGCACCTGGCCGACCACGCCCACGTCTCGGAAGTGCGCCAGACCGGCATGGTGCTGGCCATCGAGATGGTCCAGGACAAGGCCACCAAGACCGCCTACCCGTGGCAGGAACGCCGCGGCCTGCAGGTGTTCAACCACGCCCTGACCCGTGGCGCGCTGCTGCGCCCGCTGGGCAGCGTGGTGTATTTCCTGCCGCCGTACATCATCACCCCGGAGCAGATCGACTTCCTGGCCGAGGTGGCCAGCGAAGGCATCGACATCGCCACCCGCACCAGTGTCAGCGTGGCCGTGCCGAGCGACTTCCACCCCGACTTCCGCGACCCGGGCTAACCGCCACACCCAATGACCCCGTAGCAGCTGCCGCAGGCTGCGTCCCGACGCAACACCGGGTTGCCTGCGGACGCAGCCTTCGGCAGCTGCTACGGATATTGCGAAGCCCCGATTCGAGACACCCCATGAGACTCTCCCGTTTTTACATCGATGCCCCCCTGAGCCTGGGCGAGCACGAACTGCCCGAGGCCCAGGCCCACTACATCGGCCGCGTGCTGCGCATGGCCGAAGGCGATGCCGTGCAGCTGTTCGACGGCTCGGGCCAGGAATACCGTGGTGCCCTGCTGGAAGTGGGCAAGAAGCGCGTGCGCGTGCAGCTCGACGAAGCCTTTGCCGGCCAACCAGAATCCAGCCTCAGGATTCACCTGGGCCAGGGCCTGTCCCGTGGCGAGCGCATGGACTGGGCCATCCAGAAAGCCACCGAACTGGGCGTCAGCGAGATCACTCCGATCATCAGCGAGCGCTGCGAAGTGCGCCTCAAGGACGAACGCGCCGAGAAGCGCCAGGCCCATTGGCAGCAGATCGCCGTCAGCGCCTGCGAACAATGCGGGCGCTCCACCGTGCCGGTGATTCATGCACCGGTGCTGATGAGCGAATGGCTCAAGGCCTGCGACGCCGAGCTGAAGCTGGTGCTGCACCCGGTGGCCGAGCCACTGGTGAGCCATGCCCGGCCTGCCAGCCTGGCGTTCCTGATCGGCCCCGAGGGCGGCTTGTCCGACGCAGAGGTTGGCCAGGCCCAGGCCGCCGGCTTCCACTCGGCACGCCTGGGCCCGCGAGTGCTGCGCACCGAGACCGCGCCCGTGGTGGCGCTGGCCGTGGCGCAGCAGCTGTGGGGCGACTTCTAGAGGACGTAGAAGAACACCGCCACGAAGTGCAGCAGGCTGCCGGCAATCACGAACAGGTGCCAGATGCCGTGCCAGTGGCGGAAACGCTGGTCGTAGGCAAAGAAGATGATGCCCACGGTGTACAACACGCCGCCGGTGGCCAGCCAGGCGAACCCGGCGGTGCCCAGTGTCGCCAGCAGCGGTTTGACTGCCACCAGCACGATCCAGCCCATCACCGCGTAGATGACGATGGACAGCACCCGCGCCTCCGAGCGCGGCTTGATCTCTTGCAACATGCCGATCACGGCCAGCCCCCAGACAATGCCGAACAGGGTCCAGCCCCAGGGCCCGCGCAACGTCACCAGGCAGAACGGCGTGTAGCTGCCGGCGATCAGCAGGTAGATCGAAAAATGATCGACCTTTTGCATGATCACCTTCGCGCGCCCCCGCACGCTGTGGTAAACCGTCGAGGCGCTATACAGAATCACCAGGGTCACGCCATAGATCGCCATGCTGACGATCTTCCACACGTCGCCCTGGAAACTTGCCAGCACCAGCATCCAGACAGCACCAATGGACGCCAGCACCGCACCGACCAGGTGTGTCCAGGCGTTGAATCGTTCGCCGTGATACATGCAGTCGTTTCTCCTTGGTCTCGATTGGTATGCAATCGCCCCCTACCCTAACAGAGCCAGTGTGATGTTGATTGATGAAGAGTTGACGTTGAAGAAGCTGGAAATCTTCCTGGCCTTCATGCGCACGGGCAACCTGGGGCGCGCGGCGGCCGAGCTCAATACCAGCAACGTCAGCGTGCACCGCGCCATCCATTCGCTGGAAAGCGCCCTGCGCTGCCCGCTGTTCAAGCACGAGGGGCGCAACCTGACGCCGCTGGAAAGTGCCTATGTGCTGGAAGAGCACGCACAGAAACTGGTGCAGGACGTGGTCGGCGCCGTGCGCCTGACCCGCGAGGCGGCAGGTTTCTCGGCCGAGCGTTTCCGCCTGGGTTCGCTGTACTCGCTGACGGTGAAGACCGTGCCGCAGCTGATCATGGGCCTGAAGCTGCGGCGCAGCGAGCTGAACATCGACCTGATCCTGGGCTCCAACACCGACCTGCTGTACAAGCTCAAGAACATGGAGGCGGACGCCATCCTGGTGTCCCTGGACGAGACCGTCAGCGACCCCGACTGCGAGCAGCTGCCGCTGTTCGCCGACGACATCTTCCTGGCCACCCCGGCCGACTCGCCCTTCGCCGGGCGTAGCGAGGTAGACCTGGCGGAGCTGCGCGAAGACACCTTCATCACCCTGACCCAGGGCTTCGCCACCCATCAGGATGGTGCGCGGGTGTTTAGGCAGGCCGGCTTCGAGCCCAAGGTGGCGATGCAGGTGAACGACATCTTCACCCTGCTGAGCATGGTCAGCTCCGGCGTGGGCTATGCCCTGCTGCCGGGGCGCGTAGCCGCGGTGTACGAGAACCGCGTGCGCCTGGTGCCGCTACAGGCGCGCTACCACCTGCAGCAGCATATTGGCGTGGTGTTCCTGCGCGCCAAGGAGCGCGATCCCAACCTGCTGGCATTGCTGGCCGAATGCCGGATGTACACCAACAAATTGAGATGACGCCCGTAGCCGCTGCCGCCAGGCTGCGCTGGCCCACATTTACGCTGGAGATCTTCGGGGTTCACACAGGCCAGCGCAGCCTGGCGGCAGCGGCTACATGCCGACGATTGCGCGTACGGCCAGGTACAGCACCGAGGGGCCCAGCAGGCAGCCCAGCCCGGTGTGGAACGTGGCCGTCAGCGCGCCATAGGGCACCAGGCGCCGGTCGGTGGCTGCAAGGCCTGCAGTAACCCCACTGACCGTACCCGCCAGGCCGCCGAAGACCATCGCCGAACGCGGGTTGTCGAGGCCCATCCAGCGCGCCGCCAGGGGCGTGCCGACCATCACCAGGATCGCCTTGATCAGCCCCGTGGCAATCGACAGCGCCACCACGTCCGAACTGGCGCCAATGGCCGCACCGGTCACCGGGCCGACGATGTAGGTCACCGCGCCGGCGCCGATGGTGGTCATGCTCACCGCGTCGCGGTAGCCGAAGGCCCAGGCCACGCAGCAGCCAAAAATGAACGGCAGCAAGGTCCCCAGCAGCAACGAGAAGGCGCCGATGAAGCCGGCCTTGCGCGCCTCGGTGGCCTGCACCTCGAAGGCGGTGGCGACGATGGCGAAGTCGCGCAGCATGGCGCCACCCATCAGGCCGATGCCGGAGAACAGCGACAGGTCGGCCAGGCCCTTTTGCCCGCCGGTCAGGGTGCCACCCACCCAGGCCAGCACCAGGCCGATGACGATGGCAAACGCCGAGCCGTGCACACGGCCGAAGGTCAGGCGCCGCGACAGCTGCACCGAGACCCACATCACCACGCCGACGAAGGCGAACGCGGTGACCAGGCCGTTGTTTTCCAGGGCATGTTCGATGAGGTTCCACATGTCAGTGCGCCCCTACCGGTTCAACCGCTTCAGGCACTTCGGGCGGCAGCGGCTCGCCCTTGTGGGTGCGGCTGATCAGGGCGATGGTCGAGCCGCAGATCAGCACCGAGCCGATGGCCGCGATCACCGCCACCGGGCCGCCGTGCAGGGCGGTCACCACGTTCTGCTGGGCGGCCATGGCCACCACCACGGGAATGTACAGCGCGCCCCAGAAGCCCACGCCCATCTCGCAGTCCTTGCTCAGGCCGCCGCGCCGGGCCATGTACAGGCGCGCGCAGATCAGCAGGATCATGGCGATCCCCACCCCGCCCACGTTGGATTTGACCCCCAGCAGCACCCCGAGCAGGTCGCCCGTGATAACCCCGGCCAGGGTACAGATAGCCAGCAATGCCACACCGTAGATAATCATTGTCGTTGTCCTCGATTGTTGTTTTTGTCGGGCGGTTGCAGATTATTGGGGGCGCCGGGCTTCCTCCTGCATCAATGCCTGCAAGGTATCCAGGCGGGTGCCTTGCCAGGCAACCAGGGTGCCCTCGCTGAACGCGCGGCGGCTGAGGCCGGTGAGCACGGTGCCCGGCGGCATTTCGATGTGCAGGCGCACGCCGCGCTCGAAGGCGGTGCGGGCCAGCGCGCGCCAGTCGACGACACGGCACAGGTTGAAGGCCAGGTCATCGCGCAGCCGCTCGGCCTGCACGATCGGCCGGGCACTGGTGCTGCTGAGGTAGCGAATGCGCGGCGCCTGCAACTCGACCTCGGCAAACGCCGCGGCCAGTTGCTGCGCCGGTTCTGCCAGCAGCGGGCAGTGGGACGGCACGCTGACGGCCAGCGGCCTGGCCAGCCCGGCGCCCTCGGCCCGGGCCCGGGCAGCCACGGCGGCCATCGCCGCGTCGCTGCCGGCGATCACCAGTTGGTTGTCGGCGTTGATATTGGCCAGGTACACCGGGCCTTCGGCCTCGGCCAGCAGTTGTTCGACCCGCGCCAGCTCCAGGCCGACGATGGCGGTCATGCCGTAGCCGCGGGGATAAGCCGCCTGCATCAGCTCGCCGCGCAGGGACACCAGGCGCACCGCGTCGGCAAAGTCCAGGGCACCGGCGACCACGGCGGCGGGATAGGCGCCGATGGACAAGCCCGCCACGTAGTCGGGCAGCGGGCCGTCCTGCAGCAACAGCCGCGCGCTGGCCACGCCCGCCACCAGCAGGCACAGCTGCACGGCGCGGGTGTGGGCCAAGGCCTGGGCAGTGTCGAGGCCGAGTACGTTCTCGTCCAACGCCGCGCTGGCCTCGTCGAGGCAGGCCTTGATCACGGCGTGATCCGGCAGGCCATGCAACATGCCGGGCTGCTGCGCACCCTGGCCGGGAAACGCCAGCAGGGTGCTCACGAGGCCAGGCTCCAGGGATCGCAGACCAACCGCGCGCCGTCGGCAGCCTTGAGCAGCACCTTGTGGCTGTTGCCGGCCCATTCGCGCAACGCCACCGCACCGGCAGGGGTCTGCAATTGCAGGTCAACGGCCGGTTCCAGCACGCTCAATAATCGTCGCGCCGCATCCCGCGACAGGGCCTGCGGCGTGCGCAGAATCAGGTCCAGGTCGCTACCTTCGTGCAGCGCAGCGCAACCGCTGGCCAGCTCGAACCCGGCGCTGCCGCTCACGCCCCACACCAGGCCGCAGGCATCCAACCGGGGGCGCAGCCGGTACAGCGCCTGCAGGGCCGGCCAGTCGCGCTGGCCCACGCAATGGGTCAAGGCTTCCGGGCTGACCTGGCGGCTGACTGCCGCCAGGGGCATGGTGGTGGCGTAGCGCTGGTCACGACTGATGCCGCGTACACCCACCGCCACCTGCCCGGCTGCCACGCTGGCGCGGCGCACCACCACCGGCTGCCCGTCGACCAGCACCGGGGCTGCCCAGGCCGGAGCATCGGCCGGCAGCATCGCCGGCGTCAGGCCCCACAGCAGGTCGTGGGGGCGGATCACTGCCATTGCTCGCGCAACAGCTGGCGCACCCGCGCCGAAGCGGCCCGGTTCGGCGCCCCCAGGCGGCCGGCAAGCTCGCGGTCATCCGCGCCGATATCCGCCAGCGCCTGGGCCAGGCAGGCTTGCACGCGGCTCACGTCTTCGGCGGTGGGCTGCTCGATCTGCGCCACCGACAGGGTTTCCCACAGCAGCCCCAGGCTGGCGTAGCTGTCTATGTCATAGGCCATGGGCGGCACGCTGGCGGCCAGGGCTTCCAGCGCCTCGACACTGCGCTGGGTAACCCGCGCCGCCGAGGCCTTGCCCATGGCATGCACCTGCACGCCCGGGTCACGCAACGCGATGAGCCGGTTGGCCTGGTAGCCGTGGGCCAGGAACGCGCCGGACATGGCCTTGCCCACCAGCAGCGCCACCACCGGGTGGCCCGCCAGGCGTGCACGGGCGTAGGCATCGGCCGCTCCGGCCAGGGCCTGGTGAATGCCCAGCTCTTCCTCGCGGCGGCCGTAGGCCTGGCTGGGCACATCGACGATGGCGACCAGCGCACGCTTGCGCGGCGCATCGCGGTCCGCGCTGATCACCTCGTCCACCGCCTTGGCCAGCCCCCAGCCCTCCAGCAGGCCAACTTCACCCTGGCGGGCGCGGGGGAACGGGTTCTCGGGGTCGGCGACCACCGCGATGAAGCGAGCGCTGTCGCTGTCGGCGGCACGGACCGAGGCTGGCAGGCCAGCGACCGGACGGGTGTTGGCTGTAAGGGCGGCAAACCAGCTGGCGCCACGGGTGGAGGCCGGCAGTGGTTGGCTGGCGGGCAGGCGCTCGACCGCCGCCAGCTGTTGCAGGAAGTGCCCGTGCTGCTGGCTGCGCAGCTGCGTCGGCACGCCTTGGGCCAGGCAGTCCACCACGCTGGCCTGGATCTGGGCCACGTCGTCACGCACGTAGGCATCCGCCAGCCCCTGGTCGAAGCGCTTCTCGCCACCGCACAGGCTCCAGATAAAGGGCCGGTCGCGCGAATCGTATTCGCCGATGCCGGCTTCCTGCTCGATCACCTGCGGGCCGTTGAGCCCCAGGCGCGCCTCGCGCGTCACGATCAAATGGCTGCACAGCCCGGCAGCGATGGACATGCCGCCGAAGCAGCCGACGCTGCCGGCAATCACGCCGATCACCGGCTGGTACTGGCGCAGGTCGACAATGGCGGCATGGATATCGGCAATCGCCGCCAGGCCAAGGTTGGCTTCCTGCAGGCGCACGCCACCGGTTTCCAGCAGCAGGATGGCAGCCGTGGCAATGCCCTTGCGGTTGCCGGCGGCGGCCAGCTCCAGCGCCCCGGCGATCTTGGCACCGCTGACCTCGCCCAGGCTGCCGCCCTGGAACGCGCCTTCGATGGCGGCCAGCACCACCGGGCGGCCGTTGACCGTGCCCCTGGCGATGACCGCACCGTCGTCGGCCTGGGGCACCACGCCCTGGCGCGCCAGCCAGGGCGACATGACGCGCTGGAAGGGGTCGATCAGCTCGTGGAAGCTACCCTCGTCCAGCAAGGCCCTGGCCCGCTGGCGGGCGCCGAGTTCGATGAAGCTGTGCTGTTGCAGCAGGCGCGTGGTGTCAGTCATGGCCGATCTCCTCCAGGGCCTGTTCCAGGCGCAGGCGGACCACCCCGGGGGTGGCGCCGAAATCATTGATGTCGATGCGCAGGGCCGGCAGCGCCTGGCCGCTGAACAGCCGTGCGAACAGGTGTTCCCAGCGCTGCGCTGCGCCGTTGACCGAGGTCACCACCTGGATCGCCAGGGTGCCCGCGGTGCCCGGCTCCAGCAGCACTTCCAGGTCGCCCGAGCCCACGCAACCCACCAGGGCGCGGCCACGGGCCGGTTGCCCGGCGGGGAATTCGAAGTTCAGGGTTTCCATCAGGCAAGGCTCCGTGAATGCTCGCCACGTTTCAGGCGATCGATGAACAGGCAGGCGGCCAGCAGGTCGGCGGCGCCACCGGGCGAGGCGTTGAGGGCCAGCAGTTGCTGGTCCAGTGCATGCAGGCGCCGGCGGCCCGCCAGGGTGGCGCTGCCACCGGCCGCCAGCACGGCTAGCGCGCCTTGCTGCATGGCCGCAAGCCCCTCGGGGCCGGCGCGGTACAGCACGCAGGTATCGGCCAGGGTGGCCATGATTGCCAGCAGCGCGTCCAAACGCGCGTTCTGCTCGCCATGCCCGGCCAGGCGGCTGGCGCGCAACTGCGGCAGGCCGTGCTGGATGACCGTGGGGAACCCGGCCTGGGCTTCGGCGCGGGCACCGCCGGCGCCATAGCGCTGTTGTACCACCCGGCCGTGGCTCAGGGGTTGCGGCGCCAGGCGGTCCGGCAGGCGCGCCAGGGCGCCGGCGCGCTCGGCCACCGCGGCCGCCGCAAGGTTGGCCGGTGCCAGCGCTGCGGCAGCCACCAGCAGGCCCAGGGCCCAGATGGCGCCACGGTGAGTGTTCACCCCCGCCGTGGTGCGCAGCATGTCGGCCTCGCCCTCGCGGCCGTGGCGCCCCAGGGCTTCGCGCAGGGGCAGGTCAATGTGACCGCCGAGCATCGCCGCCTCGGCCATGGCCTGGAACGCCGGCCACAGGGCCAGCGCCGAGGCGTGCATCAGGCCCAGGTGCAGGTCGTCATGGGCGCCGCTGCCACGCCGGTCCACCAAGGCAGGCTTGGGCGACAGGTCGGCTTCGTCGATCAGCGCGTCCACCGCCAGGTCGGCCAGCCGCTCGGCCAGGGTCGGTGCGTTCGGTTGAGCTATGAGCGCATGCATCACCAGCTCCTGAATTTCGCAGGGGGGTTGTAGAGGCCGCCGGACCATTCCACCAGGTCGGCGATGCTCTTGGCCGCCAGCCATTCACGGGTGGCGTCGGTGCGGCGGATGCCCAGGTCCTCGGGCAGCGCGATCAGCCCTTCGCGGCGCATGCGCGCGGTGTCGGCCGGGTTGTGACGCAGGCCGATGGCGGTCACCCCGGCCACGGCTGCGATCATCGCCTGGCGCTCTTCCAGCGAGCGCGCCTTGTACAGGTAGGCGATGCCCTCTTCGGTGAGCAGGTGGGTGACGTCGTCGCCGTAGATCATGATCGGCGCCAGGGCCATGCCGGTCTTCTTCGCCACGTCCACTGCGTCCAGGGTCTCGACGAAGGTCGGTTTGCCGCCCTCCTGGAACGTCTCGACCATCTGCACCACCAGCTTCTGCCCGCGCTCCAGCAAGGTGGCGTTGGCATCGGCGCCAGGGCGGCGCATGTCCAGCCACGCCGGCGTACCGTGACGGCGGCCGCGCGGGTCGTGGCCCATGTTCGGCGCGCCGCCGAAGCCGGCCAGGCGCCCGCGGGTGACCGTGGAGGAATGGCCGTCGCCGTCCACCTGCAGGGTGGCGCCGATGAACAGGTCCACGGCGTACTGGCCGGCCAGCTGGCAGAACATGCGGTTGGAGCGCATGGAACCGTCGCGGCCGGTGAAGAACACGTCTGGCCGGGCGGCGATGTAGTTCTCCATGCCCAGCTCGGTGCCGAAGCAGTGCACGCTCTGCACCCAGCCGCTTTCGATGGCCGGGATCAGCGTGGGGTGCGGGTTGAGGGTCCAGTTGCGGCAGATCTTGCCCTTCAGGCCCAGGGACTCGCCGTAGGTGGGCAGGATCAGTTCGATGGCGGCAGTGTTGAAGCCGATGCCGTGGTTCAGCGACTGCACGTTGTGTTTTTCGTAGATGCCGCGGATCGCCATCATCGCCATCAGCACGTGCACCGGCTTGATGTGCCGGGGGTCGCGGGTGAACAGCGGCTCGATGTAGAACGGCCGGTCGGCCACCACCACGAAATCCACCCAGCTGGCCGGGATGTCCACGCGCGGCAGGTCGCTGACGTCGTCCACCAGTTGGTTGACCTGGACGATGACGATGCCGTCGCTGAAGGCCGCCGGCTCGATCAGCGCCGGGCTGTCCTCGGTGCTGGCGCCGGTGTAGATGTTGCCCTGGCGGTCGGCCATGAAGCCGGCCGAGAGCACCACGTTGGGGATCAGGTCCACCACCAGCCGCGAGTAGAGTTCGATGTAGGTATGGATGGCGCCGATTTCCAGCAGGCCGTCTTCCAGCAGCTGGCTGATGCGCAGGCTCTGGGTGCCGGCGAAGGAGAAGTCGAGCTTGCGGGCGATGCCCTTTTCGAACAGGTCCAGGTGCTCGGGGCGGCCGACGCTGGGCATGATCATGTGCAGGTCATGCAGCTTGCCGGGGTCGGCCTGGGCCAGGGAGCGCGAGAGAAAATCCGCCTGCTTCTGGTTGTTGCCTTCCAGCACCACCCGGTCGCCAGGCATCAGCAGCGCTTCCAGCGCGGCGACGATGCCATCGGTGGGCAGCACCACGCCGTCGGCCCGGGCGCTTACCTGCGCCAGGCGCCGCTGCTTCTCGCTGCGCCGCCGCGACCACTGTGGCTCGGGGGTATTTGTGATTGTCATGGGGCCTCCACGGCGGGAATGTCGTGGGTAGACCTTAGGCGCGTGGGGCGGGGGCATCAATCAAGCACTCGGCGGGATTGTTACCTTGAGGTTAATGGTGGTGGGTGGAGCGACACCTGTAGCAGCGGCCGCCAGGCCGCGTCCGCAAACGCCGCGCAGGGTCAGGCGTATCGCGTGGCGCCGGACGCCGCCTGCGGCAGCTGCTACGTCAGGATGTTGCGTCCAGGAGGCGTTCGATGCCGATCAGGTCGGGCACCTTGGCGACTTGTTCGCCGACCTGCACCGCCGCCACTTCCAGGGGCGCCAGCGGCACGTCGACGTAACTCAGCTGGCTGTCGAGCCGGCACGAACGCGGCACGCCCTGTACCAGCAGGCCGATGAAGCGCAGCGGGCTGCCCCCCACCGCGTTGAGCACCACGATGCGCGCCTGCGGGCCCACCACCGGCGCCGCGCCGCAGGCGGCTTCGAAGCTCACCAGCGGCAGCACCTGGTTGCGCCAGGTGATGTGCCCCAGGTGCCAGGTCGGGCGGTCGGGGGCCGGCTGGCCGAACTGGTAGCCGATCAGTTCGGCCACCGCCACGTTGGGCAGCACCAGGGTGCGGTCCGCCAGCGGCAGCAGCAGCGCGGTGAGGGTGGTGCGGCGGCCGATGGCACGGTCAAGCATGGCTGCGGCTCCATTGGGCGATGCTGTCGAGCAGCACCGATTCCTGGTACGGCTTGCCCAGGTAATCGTTGACGCCGATGGCCATGGCCCGCTCGCGGTGCTTCTGGCCGGTGCGCGAGGTGATCATGATGATCGGCAGGTCTTTCAGGCGCGGGTCATGGCGGATCTGCGTGGCCACCTCGAAGCCGTCCATGCGCGGCATCTCGATGTCCAGCAGCAGCACGTCAGGCACGTGTTCCTGCAGCAGGGCCATGGCATCGACGCCGTCCTTGGCCGTCAGCACGGTCATGCCGTGGCGCTCCAGCAGGCGGCTGGTGACCTTGCGCACGGTGACCGAGTCGTCCACCACCATCACCAGCGGTGGCCGGCTGCTGGCAGGCTCGGCCACGGGCAGCAGCGGCTGCACGCTGGCCGGTTGCGCTTGCGACTGGCGCGCATGGGCGGCGCGCACCTGGGCCAGCAGGTCGAGAATCAGCACCACGCGCCCGTCGCCCAGGATGGTGGCGCCGGACAGGCCCTGCACCGCCGCGAACTGCGGCCCCAGGTTCTTCACCACGATTTCCCGGGAACCGGCCAGGGCATCCACCTGCACGGCCATCTGGTGGTCGTGGCCATGGATCAGCAGCACCGGCAGCGGTGCGGTCTGGCCCAGCAGGTTGGGCCGCGGCGTGTTGTACAGCAGGTCGCCCAGGTAGCGCAGGTCGTAGCTCTGGCCGCCATAGTGATACCGCGGCGGATCCAGGTGGTAATACTCTTCAAGCTCGGCAGGCATCACCCGCACGATGCCTTCCAGGCCATTGAGCGGCAGCGCGTAGACCTCCTCGGCGCACTGCACCATCAGCGCGCGGTTCACCGACACGCTGAACGGCAGGCGGATCTGGAACCGCGCGCCCTGCCCCGCCCGCGAATCGATGATCATCGAGCCGCCCAGCTGCTTGACCTCCTCGTGCACCACGTCCATGCCCAGGCCGCGCCCGGAAATCTGCGTGACCTTGGCTGCCGTGGAGAACCCCGGCTCGAGGATGAACTGCAGCACCTCATGGTCGCTGATGTCGCTGTCGGCGCTGATCAGCCCACGCTTGACGGCCTTGGCCCGCACCGCGTCCAGCGGCACGCCGGCGCCGTCGTCGCTGAGTTCGATGACGATGTCGCCGCCCTCGTGCAGCAGGTTCAGGCTGATACGCCCGCGTGCCGGCTTGCCCTTGGCCAGGCGCACTTCGGCCGGCTCCAGGCCGTGGTCGACGGCGTTGCGCAGCATGTGCTCCAACGGCGCCAGCATGCGTTCCAGCACGCTGCGGTCCATCTCGCCCTCGGCGTTGCCGACGTCGAACTCGACCTCCTTGCCCAGCTCGCCCGCCACCTGCCGCACCAACCGTTGCAAGCGTGGCAGCATGCGTTCGAACGGCACCATGCGCGTGCGCATCAGGCCTTCCTGCAGCTCGGTGTTCACCCGCGCCTGCAACTGCAGCAGCTTGTGCGCGTCCTGGTTGCGGGCGGCCAGGGTTTCCTGCAGGTCGAGCAGGTCGGAGGCCGACTCGAACAGCGCCCGCGACAGCTGCTGCAGCTGCGAATGGCGGTCCATTTCCAGCGGGTCGAAGTCTTCGTAGCCCTGGCGCTCGCTGTCGGCGTGCTGGCGGCTGAGGATGCGGCCTTGGGTCTCGGTGTCCAGGCGGCGCAGCTGCTCGCGCATGCGCTCGATGGTGGTTTCCATTTCGCCCAGGGCCACCTGCGCGTCGTTGACCTGCTGTTCGATGCGGCCGCGGAAAATCGAGGTCTCGCCGGCCAGGTTGCCCAGGTCTTCAAGCAGCTCGGCGGCCACCTTGACCATGTCGCCCGGTGCACGCTCCTGCAATGCCGCGGGCGGCTCGGGCAGCAGCACCGCGCGCTCGGGCTGCGGCGTGGCCGGCACCGGGCTGACGAAACCGCGGATGGCGGCGATCAGCGTCGGGTCGGCGTTGACCGGCTGGTGCCGGCGCAGGGCGTCGAGCATGTTGCCCAGGCGGTCATGGCCGTTCTGCAGCAGGCTGAACAACGGCGGGCTGGGCGCCAGCACGCCGGCAGACAGGTTTTCGTAGAGGAATTCCAGCTCGTGGGCCAGGTCGCCGATGGGCGCGATCTCGACCATGCGCGCGCCGCCCTTGAGGGTGTGCAGGTCACGCAGCAGGTTCTCGATTTCCAGCGTGTTGCGTGGCTCGGCCTGCCAGCGCTGCAAGGCGGCGCCAGAGCTTTCGACGATGTCGAAGCCCTCTTCGAGGAACACTTCCAGCAGTTCGTTATCACCCGCGCCGGCCGCAGCCTGGTTGCTCTCCTCTGGCTCGGGCACGGCACCGTGGCGGCTTGCGGCCAGGGCCTGCACCAGGTCTTCAGCGCTGCTGGCAGCCTGGCCGCGGCGCAGTTGCTCGAGCATGGCCGCCAGCTGTTCGTGGCTGTCGAGCAGCAGCGTGGCCTGGGCTTCGCTGAAGGCCAGGCGGCGCTTGCCCAGGGCCTCGTAGTGCAACTCCAACTGCTGCGCCAGCTCGTCGATGGCCGCCACGTCGGCCATGCGCGCCGCGCCCTTGAGGGTGTGCAGGTCGCCTTGCAGCGAGGTCAGCGGCGCCAGGTTGTCGGGGTCGGCCAGCCAGCGCTGCAGGGCCTGGTCGGCGCTCTCGAGCAGGTCGGCGCCTTCGTCGAGGAAGAACGCCAGCACGCTGTCATCGGCATGGCTGGCATGCGCCGGCAGTTCAGTGATGCCGTCCGCGCCCACGCGTCCCATGGCGCCGGGGGCCAGGCCCTGCTCCACCAGCGCGTGCAGTGCGCGGATGCGCTCCGGCTGGGGCGTCACGGCCTGGCCGGCGGCCACCTGGTCGAGCATGTCGATCAGGCCGTCATGGGCGCGCTCGGCTTCGTCGAAGAACGCCGCGTTGACGTTGACGCTGCTTTCCTCCGCCGCGCCGTACAGGTCCAGCAGCGCTTCGCACAGCTCGTCCACGTCGGGCAGGTCGGCCCACTGCGCGCCCTCGCCCAGCCGCGTCAGCTCGTCCAGCAGGCGCTCCAGCTCGTTGCGGTCGTTGGGCTGCTGGCGCCAGCGGCGCAGCAGGGTCTCGGTGTCGTAGAGAATGTCCATGGCCTGGCCCAGGAACGCCTGGGTGGCCTGTGGATCGCGCCGCGCCCGGGGCGCATCGCCCAGGGGCGCCAGGCGCTGTTCCAGGTGCGCGCTGGCCTCGGCGGCCAGCGCTGCGGCACCGGGAATGGGGGCCAGCGGCGTGCTGGCCAGCTGGGCCAGCCCGGCGTGCCAACAGCTTACGGCGCGACCGAGCAGGTCCAGCTCCAGGGCGTCCAGGTCCAGCTGGTGTGCCTTGTATTCGCGGGTCAGGGCATCGAGCGGCGTGGCCAGCTCGGCCATGGGCAGCACGCCGGCCATGTAGGCGCTGCCTTTGAGGGTGTGCAGGGCGCGTTGCAGGGGGTCGTCCACGGCCAGCGGCTGGCCGCCGGCGACCGCGAGGAAGCGCTCGACGGTGGCCAGGTGGCCCAGGGCTTCGCTGCGGAAGATGTCCAGCAGCTGCGGGTCCAACTCGGTTTCATCGGCCTTGGCGCCGGCCAGGGCATGGGCCTGGCCCGCCAGCAGGTCGACCTCGTCGCACTGGCGCTGGCGGTGGCTGGCGAAGTCGGCCGCCAGGCGTGGCAGCAGCGCCTGGGCCTGTTCAAGCAATTGCTGCACCTGGGCTGTGTCGCGGACGCTGTCGTCGAGCACGCGGTTGAGCAGGTTTTCGCAGGCCCAGGCCAGCTCGCCCAGCACCAGCGCGCGGACCATGCGGCCGCTGCCCTTGAGCGTATGGAAGGCCCGGCGCAGTTCGGCCAGCGCGCGGCGGTCGGCATGGTCGGCGGCCCAGCGCGGCAGGTATTCGCGCAGCACCTGCAAGACCTCGTCGGTCTCTTCCAGGAACACTTCGCGCAGCTCATCGTCCACCGGTGGCTCGTCGGCAGGCGGCGGCAGCAGGCTGCCGGGGGCCGACTGCGCCGGCGGGTTGAACGCGGGCACGGGGCTGGCCAGCACCTGGGCCAGCGACTGCGCCACCTGGGGGCTGGCCAGCGGCTGCAGGTCGCGCAGCACCAGGGCCTCGGTGGGGCTCAGCACTTCTTCCAGCACCGGCACGTCCAACGCCGTGGGCAAGTAGCCCAGCGCGGCCAGGCCCTCCTCGGCCACGTCGAGCACGCGTTCGCCCGGCGCCTGGGGGTCGTTGCTCAGGCGCTCCAGGTAATACTCGATGGCGCTCAGGGCATCGGCCAGGTTGTCCATCTGCCGGGCGCCGGGTTGCTGCGGGTCGGCCAGCAGGTGCGCCTTGATGTAGTCGTTGCAGGTCTCCAGCAGCGCCGCGGCGCGCACCAGCGGGATCATCGCCAGGGCGCCGCGCACCTGGGTGAGCAGCGCCGGCAGGGGTTGCAGGCGCTCACGGTCGCGGCCCGACTCCAGGTATTCGCTGATCATGTCCTTGGCCTGCTGCAGGCCGAAGCGCGCTTCCTTGATCACTAGTTGGTGGATCTGGGTCAGGTCGGTGCTGGGCAGGTGGCTGTCGTCGGCGCGGCTTGGCTCGTCAGGGCCGACCATGCCCACCAGGGTCGATTCCACGTACAGCAGCGCCCCGGCCACGTCCATCAGCACCGAATCACTGGGCTCGCGCAGGCCTTGGGCCAGGCCGTGGATCACTGCCATCTGGTCGAGGATGACCTTGCGCGGCTGGCCGAAGCCCAGCACCGCCAGGGTGTCGGTGACCTGGCGCAGCGACGGCACCAGGCCATCCAGCGCCGAGACCTGCTGGCGGTCGCCACGCACGAAGTGGTCGAGCTGTTCCTTGACCCGCACCAGCTCCTCGCACAGGGCGCTGACCACCGAACGCAAGGCGTCGGGGTCGGGCACCACCAGTTGCGCCTGCTCCTGGGCCAGGGAGCGCCCCGGCAAGGGCGGCTCGCCCAGTTCATAGGCCTCGCGCAGCACCTGCAGGCGCGGCGACTGGCCGCGGGCGGTGGCCACGTAGAACAGCAGGCCCTTGAGCAGTTGCGCCGGCGCGGCCTGGTTGATGCCGACCACGCCCTCTTCCAGCAGGCGCTTGAGCTCGCGGTCGCACTCCTTGAACAGGCTGTTCAGCGCCGGGCTGGGCAACACGCTGCCGTGCTGCAAACCCTCCACCAGCGCCGCCGCCACCTGCCACAGCGGGCTGAGCGGCGCGCCGTGGCACAGGTTTTCCAGGCGGTCGAACACCCGCGCCATCTGCCCCAGGTGCAAGGCTACTTCCGGCTCGCGCACCAGGCCCACCAGGGCCTGCTGCAGGCTCTGGCGCAGCTTGCGCAGCAGTTCGGGCCACTCCGGGCTGTCGAGTTGGGCCAACTGGTTCACGTCCAGGGCTTCGGGGGTGGGCAGGTCAACGCCGAACAGGCTGTTTTCCGCCAACGGCGCCGCACCACGTGCGCCGCGCAAATCATTGATCAAGGGCAATACCACCAGAGGCAGGTCGCGCCGGGCCAGGTGCACCTGGTCCAGGTAAAGAGGTAATTGGGTGAAGGCCAGCAGCAGCCATTTCACGGCTTCGGCCTGCTGGGTGACGCGGCCGTGGGCCAGGGCCCGGCCCAGGTGTTCGATTTCCTCGGCGAACAGGGCCGCGCCGTAGAATTCGACCATCTGCAGGCTGCCGTGCACCTGGTGCAGGTAGCCCAGGCAGCGGCCCATGGCCTCGCCGGCGTGGGGTTCGGCGATAAAGGTTTCCAGGGCCGCGCGAGCCTGCGCGAGGGTCTCGGCGATTTCACCGCGGACCCACTCCAGCGCTACGTAATCGTGGCGGTCAGCCATGGCGCATCCCCTGGTGGTGCCTCAACTCAGCCCGGCTCCCTGGCCTTGGGCAAGGTAAAACCCGACACCGAGCGGCGCATCTCGCTGGCCATGTGGGCCAGGTTGCCGATGCTCTCGGCGGTGGTGGTGGTGCCGGACGAGGTCTGTTCGGTGATCTGCTGGATTACCGACATGGTATGGGAAATCTGCCCGGCCGAGCTGGTCTGCTGCTGCGCGGCGGCGGAAATGGTCTGGATCAACGCCGCCAGGTCCTCGGATACGCCTTCGATTTCCTCAAGCGCCACCCCGGCGTCGTGGGCCAGGCGCGCACCGCGCACCACCTCGAAGGTAGTCTGCTCCATGGAGATGACGGCTTCGTTGGTGTCGGCCTGGATGGCGCGCACCAGCATCTCGATCTGGCGGGTGGCCGACGACGAGCGCTCGGCCAGGCGCTGCACCTCGTCGGCCACCACGGCAAAGCCGCGCCCGGCCTCGCCGGCCATGGACGCCTGGATGGCAGCGTTGAGGGCGAGGATGTTGGTCTGGTCGGCGATGTCGTCGATCAGGCTGACAATGTCGCCGATTTCCTGGGAAGACTCGCCCAGGCGCTTGATACGCTTGGACGTGTCCTGGATTTGCTCGCGAATGTTGTCCATGCCGCGGATGGTGTTGTGCACCACCTCGCTGCCCTTGCTGGCGATGGTCACCGAGCGCTCGGCCACCTTGGCCGACTCCCAGGCGTTGGTGGACACCCGGTCGATGGACTCGGCCATGTCGCTGATGGCCATGGACGCCTCGCTGATCTGTTGCGCCTGCATCTCCGAGGCGCGCGCCAACTGGCGGGCACTGGCCTGGGTGTCCTGCACGGCGGCGGCGACTTCCTCGGCGGTGAGGTTGATGGTGGCCACCAGATCGCGCAGCTGGTCGATGGAATAATTGATGGAGTCGGCGATGGTGCCGGTGAAATCCTCGGTCACCGAGGCGGTCACGGTCAGGTCGCCGTCGGCCAGGTCCTCGATCTCGTCCAGCAGGCGCATGATCGCCGCCTGGTTGCGTTCGTTCTTCAGCGCGGTTTCGCGCAGCTGGCGGTTGGTCTCGCGCACCATCACCAGGCCGATGAGGATGATCGAGCCCAGGGCCAGCAGGCCCAGCACGTAGCCGCCGACGGTATCCAAGGTGCGGCTGCCGGCCAGGTTCTCGAAGCTGATGGCCAGGTGCGAGGCCTCGTCCAGCAGGGTCTGGGACAGGCCGAAGATGGTGGTGGAGGCCTCGCGCACCTGGAACAGCTGCGGCGAGGTCTCGAGGATTTCGTCCACGGAGCCGGAGACGAACTCGAACAGCTCGGCAATTTCCTTGAGCCGCGCGCGGGCGTCGCGGTCCTGCACCTGGCTGATCTGGATGCTCGGGTCGCCGTCGAGCATGCCGCGCAGCACCTGGCCGAAGCGGTTGGCGTCGCGGCCGAAGGACTCGGCGGCCGCCGCAGCCGTCTCGTCACCCGAGAGCACGGTGTTCACCGAGCCCAGGATACGCTCGGCCAGCAGCGACTGGCGCTGGGCCACGGCCACCTGGCTGGCGGGAGCGCCGCGCTGCAGGAGGATTTCCACCACCTTTTCGTATTCCACCTGCAGCTGCGGCACCGTCTCGCCGAGGGTGGCAGCCACCTGGTGCAGCGACAGCACCGTCTGCTCGCTGGCGAGGATGGCGTCGGTGTTCTTGCGCAGGCTTTCCCAGTCGCGCTGCACCAGGCGCATGTCCTGGTGCACGGCGGCCGGCGCCGGCGGCAGGCCGGTGCTGGTGTCACCGGACTTGAGCAGGCTCCAGCGGCGGTCGAAGTCGTTGCGCGCCTCGGCCAGCAGCTTGAACGCCTGGGGCTTGCCGGACGCGGCTTCGGTGGCGTTCTTGGCGATGTTCTGCGACAGCACCCGCAGTTCGCCGGCATTACCGATGTACTGCTTGTCGTAGTTGGACTGGGTGTTGAGGTAGGCGAAGTTGGCGAACAGCAGCATGATCGAGACGATCAGGGCGACGAACAGCCCCGCGATCTGCGCGCTGCTGCGCGAGCGCTGTGCCGGTTTGCCAGTGGTGTTTGCCTTGTTCATGGTCAGGCCCCCGCCTGTACTGGGAGCATATCAAAGAGCCACGTTCATGAACCCGGGCAGGTGGGCCAGCGCGAACGGGCTGAACACGTGCCACAGCTGGTCGCGCTGGAAGTGGCCCTGCACGAAGGCCGCCATGCCCGCCGGCAGGTCGCCGGCCACCGACAGGTCGAGGCTGTGCAGCGGAAAATGCTGCAGGCCGCCCACCTCGTCCACCAGCAGCCCGGCAATCCATTCGTCACGGTCGATCACCAACACCCGCCGGTGCTTGTGCACGGCCAGGGGCTCGTGGCCCAGCAGGCCGCTCAGGTCCAGCACCGGCAACAGCCGCCCACGCACGTTGGCCACGCCCAGCAGCCAGGGCTTCACCCCCGGCACGCGGCTCAGGCGCGGCTCGTGCAGCACTTCGGCCACCTCGCCCATGGGCGCCACGTACCAGTGGCTGCCCAGGCGGAAACCGATGCCGCTCCAGGTCTGCAGGTGGTTTTCCTGGGACGGCAGCTGCGCCGCCAGCTGCCGGCAGCGCTGGTCGATGTCCAGCAACAGTTCGAAGGCGGTCTGCGCCATGGCCGGCTATCAGCCCGCCAGCACGGCGTTCAGGGTCTTGATCAGGGTTTCTTCTTCCACCGGCTTGGTCAGGTAGTCCTTGGCGCCCTGGCGGGTGCCCCAGACCTTGTCGGTCTCCTGGTCCTTGGTGGTGATGATGATCACCTTGATGTGCGCGGTTTCGGCGTCCTTGTGCAACTGACGGGTGGCCTGGAAGCCGTTGAGGCCAGGCATGACGATGTCCATCAGCACCGCATCGGGCTTTTCCTGGCGGGCCAGGGCCACGCCATCGGCGCCGTTCTCGGCCTTGAGCACTTCATGACCGTGCTTCTCGAGCATGCTGGTCAGTTTGTACATTTCGGTCGGCGAGTCGTCGACGATCAGAATACGAGCCATGGTGTTCCCCATTTCATTGATTAGTGCGCGGCGGCGAAGCCCGGTACGTGCGCCCTGATGGCGCCCAGCAGTTCTTCCTTGCTGAAGGGCTTGGTCAGGAACTGGTCGGAGCCCACGATGCGCCCGCGGGCCTTGTCGAACAGGCCGTCGCGCGACGACAGCATGATCACCGGGGTGGCCTTGAACGCGCTGTTGTTCTTGATCAGCGCACAGGTCTGGTAACCGTCCAGGCGCGGCATCATGATATCGACAAAGATGATACGCGGATGATTGTCGGCGATCTTGGCCAATGCATCGAAGCCGTCGGTGGCCGTGATGACCTCGCAGCCGACGTTTTCGAGCAGCATCTGGGCGGTGCGACGAATCGTCTTGGAGTCGTCGATGACCATGACCTTGAGCGCTGCGTGGTGCTGTTCCATAAGGGTCTGCTTTGGAAGGCTGAAAAACTGGCCGGGAACCGGCTCCCACATCAACAAGCCTTTTTAGCACACTCGCTCGGTGCATTCCATCAAGCGCCCCCTTGACCCGGCGGCCCGTCGGCGCCACCCTGACGCCACTTTTCAAGACCTGTCCACGGCGGCCCAAGCCGCCCAAAGGAGCTTCCCATGAGCGTACGCCTCGGCATTGTCATGGACCCCATCGCCGAAATCTCCTACAAAAAGGACAGCTCGCTGGCCATGCTGCTGGCTGCCCAGGAGCGCGGCTGGACCCTGTTCCACATGGAAATCCAGGACCTCTACCAGGCCAAGGGCCAGGCCCGCGCGCGCATGCGCCCGCTGAAAGTGTTCGCCAACCCCGAGCACTGGTTCGAGTTCGAATCCGAAGTGGACGCGCCGCTGGCCGACCTCGACGTGATCCTGATGCGCAAGGACCCGCCCTTCGACCTGGAGTTCGTCTACAGCACCTACCTGCTGGAACAGGCCGAGAACGACGGCGTGCTGGTGGTGAACAAGCCGCAATCGCTGCGTGACTGCAACGAGAAGATGTTCGCCACGCTGTTCCCGCAGCTGACCCCGCCGACCATGGTCAGCCGCCGCGCCGACATCCTGCGCGAGTTCGCCGCCGAGCACGGCGACGTCATCCTCAAGCCGCTGGACGGCATGGGTGGCACCTCGATCTTCCGGCACCGCCCGGGCGACCCCAACCTGTCGGTGATCCTCGAGACCCTGACCGCCAACGGCACCCAGCAGATCATGGCCCAGCGCTACCTGCCAGCCATCAAGGACGGCGACAAGCGCATCCTGATGATCGACGGCGAGCCGGTGCCCTACTGCCTGGCGCGCATCCCCGCCGCCGGCGAGACCCGTGGCAACCTGGCCGCCGGTGGCCGTGGCGAGGCGCGCCCGCTCAGCGACAAGGACCGCTGGATCGCCGAGCAGGTGGGCCCCACCCTGCGCGCCAAGGGCCTGCTGTTCGTGGGCCTGGACGTGATCGGTGAAAACCTCACCGAGATCAACGTCACCAGCCCTACCTGCATCCGCGAGATCGACGCTGCGTTCGGCACCAACATCGGCGGCCAGCTGATGGATGCCATCGATCGCAAGCTCAAGGCCCGCTGAGCGACAAGCCGGGGGTTTTTCCGCCCAGTGCGTTATGATGCACGCCCTTTTTCAGCTGTGGGGCGTGCGCTGGCGGACTGACCCCCGCGCCGCATGACTGCCGGATACCCGATGACTGCCGTAACCGATCTTCCTGCCAAGTATTCCCGTGCTTCCGTGCGCCCGGCGGACCGGCTCGGCTTCACGCTGTTCGTCGCCGCCCTGCTGCACGTGGCGGTGATCCTGGGTGTGAGCTTCACCATGGTCAAGCCTGCGGAAATCCGCCAGACCCTGGAAATCACCCTGTCCACCTTCAAGGATGCCAAGGCGCCGAAGAAGGCCGACTACCTGGCCCAGGACAACCAGCAAGGCAGCGGCACCCTGGACAAGAAGGCACTGCCCAAGACCACCGAGGTGGCGCCGTTCCAGGACAACGTCATCAACAAGGTCACCCCACCGCCCGTGGCCAAGCCCGAGGTCAAGCCCGAGACCGCGCCGGTGAAAAAGGCCGTGACCACCGTGGCGCCCAAGCCGCAGAAGGTCGACACCCGTCGCGACGCAGTCAAGCAGGAGGCCCAGCCGCAGAAGGCTACCCCCGACTTCGACAGCACCAAGTTGTCCAGCGAGATCTCCAGCCTGGAGGCCGAGCTGGCCCACGAGCAGCAGCTGTATGCCAAGCGCCCGCGCATCCACCGCCTGACGGCCGCCTCGACCATGCATGACAAGGGTGCCTGGTACAAGGACGACTGGCGCAAGAAGGTCGAGCGCATCGGCAACCTCAACTACCCCGAGGAAGCCCGCCGCCAGCAGATCTACGGCAGCCTGCGGCTGATGGTCTCGATCAACAGCGACGGCTCGCTGTACGACGTGATGGTGCTGGAGTCTTCCGGCCAGCCGCTGCTGGACCAGGCCGCCCAGCGCATCGTGCGCCTGGCCGCGCCGTTCGCGCCGTTCACCGGCGACCTGTCGGACGTCGACCGCCTGGAAATCATCCGTACCTGGCGCTTTGCCAAGGGCGATCGTCTTTCCAGCAACTGATTGGCACGAAAACAGTCTTGAAAGTCGGCTTGTCAGCCCGCCTGGGCGGCGCCACACTACAGGCCATGAAGAACGTCGATCCGAGTTACCTCAAGCATCAATTCCTGATCGCCATGCCCCACATGGCGGACCCGAACTTTGCGCAGACCTTGACCTACATCGTCGAGCACACGGCCAATGGCGCCATGGGTCTGGTGGTCAACCGGCCCCAGGAGCTGAACCTGGCCGATATCCTCGAGCAACTGCGCCCGGACGTCGACCCGCCCGCCAGCTGCCAGCACATCCCCATCTACAGTGGCGGCCCGGTGCAGACCGACCGCGGCTTCGTGCTGCACCCCAGCGGCCCGACCTACCAGGCCACCGTGGACCTGGGCGGCATCTCGCTGTCCACCTCCCAGGACGTGCTGTTCGCCATCGCCGACGGCCTGGGGCCCAAGCAGAGCCTGATCACCCTGGGCTACGCCGGCTGGGAAGCCGGGCAGCTGGAGGCCGAACTGGCCGAGAACGCCTGGCTGACCTGCCCGTTCGACGCCGACATCCTGTTCGGCATGGAAAGCGAGCAGCGCCTGAGCGCCGCCGCCGCCCTGCTGGGGGTCAACCTCAGCCTGCTGACCAACCAGGCGGGGCACGCCTGATGGCCCAGGTTCGTCTATTGCTGGGCTTCGACTACGGCACCAAGCAGATCGGCGTCGCCGTGGGCCAGGTCATCACCGGCCAGGCCCGCGAGCTGTGCACCCTCAAGGCCCAGAACGGCGTGCCCGACTGGAACCAGGTGGAAGCCCTGATCAAGGAGTGGAAGCCCGACGCCATTGTCGTCGGCCTGCCCCTGAACATGGACGGCACCCCCAGCGAGATGTGCGAGCGCGCCGAGAAGTTCGCCCGCCGCCTCAACGGCCGCTACAACCTGCCGGTGCACACCCACGACGAGCGCCTGACCACCTTCGAGGCCAAGGGCCAGCGCCGCGACCGTGGCGGCCAGAAAGGCAGCTACCGCGACAACCCGGTGGACGCCATCGCCGCGGCGTTGCTGCTGCAGGGCTGGCTGGAGGAGCACGCCGGCCAGTTCGGTGCCTGAACATCCCCGTTGCACCGCCGGGCGCGCGCCGCCCGGTCTCTCAAGGAGCAAGTCATGAGCCTTCCAAACCCCGCCCAGCTGATCAGCCAGATGGCGGCCGACCTCACGGCGCACCTGGCCCGGCGCAACATCGCCGAGCCGCGCTTCATCGGCATCCGCACCGGCGGTGTGTGGGTGGCCCAGGCCCTGCTGCACGCCCTGGGCAAGGACGCGCCGCTGGGCACCCTCGACGTGTCCTTTTACCGCGACGACTTCAGCCAGAACGGCCTGCACCCGCAAGTGCGCCCTTCGGACCTGCCGTTCGAGATCGAAGGCCAGCACCTGGTGCTGGTGGATGACGTGTTGATGAGCGGCCGCACCGTGCGCGCCGCCCTCAACGAACTGTTCGACTACGGCCGCCCGGCCAGCGTGACCCTGGTCAGCCTGCTGGACCTGGACGCCGGCGAGCTGCCGATTCGCCCCAACGTCGTCGGCGCCACCCTGTCGCTGGCACCGCACCAACGGATCAAACTGACCGGGCCCGCCCCGCTCGCCCTCGAGCGCCAGGACCTCGCCTCCGCCCTTTGAGAGTTCCCGTGATGACGCCTATCGACGCCAAGCGCCCGCTGCAGCTCAACGACCAGGGCCAGCTGCGCCATTTCCTTTCGCTCGACGGCCTGCCCCGCGAGTTGCTGACCGAGATCCTCGACACCGCCGACTCGTTCCTGGAAGTGGGCGCGCGGGCAGTCAAGAAGGTCCCGCTGCTGCGCGGCAAGACCGTGTGCAACGTGTTTTTCGAGAACTCCACGCGCACCCGCACCACGTTCGAGCTGGCGGCCCAGCGGCTGTCGGCGGACGTCATCACCCTGAACGTGTCCACGTCCTCCACCAGCAAGGGCGAGACGCTGTTCGACACCCTGCGCAACCTGGAGGCCATGGCCGCCGACATGTTCGTGGTGCGCCACGCCGATTCCGGCGCCGCGCACTTCATCGCCGAGCACGTGTGCCCGGAGGTGGCGATCATCAACGGCGGCGACGGCCGCCACGCGCACCCCACCCAGGGCATGCTCGACATGCTGACCATCCGCCGGCACAAAGGCGGCTTCGAGCACCTGTCGGTGGCGATCGTCGGCGATATCCTGCATTCGCGGGTGGCACGTTCGAACATGATCGCGCTCAAGGCCCTGGGCTGCCCGGACATCCGCGTGGTGGCGCCCAAGACCCTGCTGCCGGTTGGCGTGGAGCAATACGGGGTCAAGGTGTACACCGACCTGGCCCAGGGCCTCAAGGACGTCGACGTGGTGATCATGCTGCGCCTGCAGCGCGAGCGCATGGCCGGCGGCCTGCTGCCCAGCGAGGGTGAGTTCTACCGCCTGTTCGGCCTGACCACCGCGCGCCTGGCCGGCGCCAAGCCCGATTGCATCGTGATGCACCCCGGGCCGATCAACCGCGGCGTGGAAATAGAATCGGCAGTGGCCGATGGCGCCCACTCGGTCATCCTCAACCAGGTCACCTATGGCATCGCCGTGCGCATGGCCGTGCTGTCCATGGCCATGAGCGGCCAGAATGCCCAGCGTCAACTCGACCAGGAGAACGCCCAGTGAGCCTCAGTATCCTCGGCGCTCGCGTCATCGACCCGGCCACCGGCCTGGACCAGGTCTGCGACCTGCACATCAGCGAAGGCAAGCTGCTGGCCATGGGCGCCGCGCCCGCAGGCTTCGTGCCCAGCCAGGTGCTGCAAGCCCAGGGCCTGATTGCCGCCCCGGGCCTGGTGGACCTGAGCGTGGCCCTGCGCGAGCCGGGCTACAGCCGCAAGGGCACCATCGCCAGCGAAACCCGCGCCGCTGCCGCCGGTGGCGCCACCAGCCTGTGCTGCCCGCCACGCACCAGGCCGGTGCTGGACACCCCGGCGGTGGCCGAACTGATCCTGGACCGCGCCCGCGAGGCCGGCCACACCAAGGTGTTCCCCATCGGCGCCCTGAGCAAGGGCCTGGAAGGCGAACAGCTGGCCGAGCTGGTGGCGTTGCGTGACGCCGGTTGCGTGGCCTTCGGCAACGGCCTGGCAAGCTTCCAGAACACCCGCACCCTGTGCCGGGCGCTGGAATACGCCGCCACCTTCGACCTGACCGTGGTGTTCCACTCCCAGGACCGCGACCTGGCCCAGGGTGGCCTGGCCCACGAAGGCCCCACCGCCAGTTTCCTGGGCCTGGCCGGTATTCCGGAAACCGCCGAGACCGTGGCCCTGGCCCGCGACCTGCTGCTGGTGGAACAGAGCGGCGTGCGCGCGCACTTCAGCCAGCTGACCAGCGCCCGTGGCGTGGAGCTGATTGCCCAGGCCCACGCCCGTGGCCTGCCGGTGACGGCGGATGTGGCGCTGTACCAGCTGATCCTCACCGACGAGGCGCTGATCGACTTCTCCAGCCTGTACCACGTGCAGCCGCCGCTGCGCACCCGCGCCGATCGCGACGCCCTGCGTGAGGGGGTCAGGTCCGGGGTGATCCAGGCCATTTCCAGCCATCACCAGCCCCACGAGCGCGACGCCAAGCTGGCGCCGTTCGGGGCCACCGAGCCGGGCATCAGCAGCGTCGAGCTGCTGCTGCCACTGGCGCTGACCCTGGTGGAAGACGGCCTGCTGGACCTGCCCACCCTGCTGGCACGCCTGAGCAGCGGCCCGGCCGCGGCCCTGCGCCTGCCGGTAGGCGAATTGAAAGTGGGTGGCCCGGCCGACCTGGTGCTGTTCGCCCGCAACGTGTCCACCGTGGCGGGCGAGCGCTGGCTGTCCAAGGGCGACAACTGCCCGTTCATCGGCCATACCCTGCCGGGCGTGGTGCGCTACACCCTGGTGGACGGCCACATCGCCCACAACGGCTGACGCAAATCCCTGTGGCAGCGGCCGCCAGGCCGCGTCCCCAGGCGCCGCTGCTTATCGGTTCTGCGCGTTCTTCAGCGAAATCTGGTCATTCAACGTCCAGAAGTCATACAGCACGCCAATCAGGAAGAACCCGCCCGTGAGCAGGTAGATCAGGCCACTGATCCATTTGCCCTGGTACATGCGATGCACCCCGAACACCCCCAGGAAGGTCAACAGGATCCAGGCCACGCTGTAGTCGGTGGGGCCGGCGAAGAAACGCATGTCCGCCTCGCGGTCCATCCCTGGTATCAGGAACAGGTCGATCAGCCAGCCAATGCCGAACAGGCCGAAGGTAAAGAACCACAACGTGCCGGTGATCGGCTTGCCGTAATAGAAGCGATGCGACCCGGTAAAACCGAAAATCCACAACAGGTAACCCAGCACCACGCTGTGGGTGTCCTGGTACTGGCTGTCTTGCTGATAGCTGTTCATGAGCGGCTTCGTACCCTCTGATAATTAAATTTTCTAAACATTTATGTGACTTTTTTGTCCCGTGCCGACGTGTGGTTGTGTGACCACCGAGTCGAGCAAACCCTTGCCCCGCCTGACTTCCACGCAAAAATTGTGGGAATTTGCCGTAGATTGATCACTTTTCGATCAGGATCACTGCCGACCAGCGGGTTAAAAACTGATCAAAAAGCTGTTATAAAGTTGCGCGCTTACCCACAAGAGCCTTGCCGAATGCGTCCATTTTTGAAGACATGGCTAACCATCTGCCTTTTATTGCCACTGGCCGCCCACGCCACCAATCGTGAGCAACGACTACCCGCCGGCTTCACCGGTCACGCTGCCAAGACCGGCGCAGCAGAACATACATCCACCCCGGTAGAACGTACCGAGGTGCTGGCCAGCAAATCCACCAGCCGCAGCAAGAAGCAGTCGGGGCGCAACCGCCACGGCCGCAACAGCGGCAGCAGCAACAGCCCGGCGGCCAAGGCCGTGGCCCAGATGTCGCCCAAGCAGAGCAGCGAAGTGCTGTCGCGCGCGGTCAACGTCCTGGGTACTCCCTATCGTTGGGGCGGCAGCAGCCCAAGTAAAGGGTTCGATTGCAGCGGGCTGGTGAAATACGCCTTCAACGACGTGCATGCGGTTGACCTGCCGCGCACTTCCAACGCCATGGCCGCCGGCCACGGCCAGAAGGTGGACCAGAAGGACCTGAAGCCGGGCGACCTGCTGTTCTTCAACATCAAGAGCCGCCGGGTCAACCACGTGGCCATCTACCTGGGCAACGATCGCTTCATCCACGCGCCGCGTCGCGGCAAGTCGGTGACCATCGATACCCTGAACAAGCCGTACTGGCAGGAACACTACGTTGTTGCCAAGCGCGTCCTGCCAAAGGACCAGGCCATGCGCGTGGTCCAGCGCTGATTCACCGTGACCCTGGCGTCGGGCCCCGTTCCGGCGCCAGGTTCAACCCCTCCCTGGGCTCCGCGCCCGTGCTCGACTCCAGCTTGATCATCAACCGCAAATCGTTCGCCGAATCGGCGTACGCCAGCGCGTCCTCGTAGCTGATCGCCTTCTCCCGGTACAACTCGTACAACGCCTGGTCCAGGGTACGCATGCCCTGGTCGTTGGTGCGGCGCATCAGGGTTTTCAGCCCCGGCACCTCGCCCCGGCGAATGCGGTCGGCCATCAGCGGCGTATTCACCAGGATTTCGACCACGGCACGCCGACTAGTTCCATCCGGGGTGGGCACCAGTTGCTGGGCGATGATGGCGCGCAGGTTCAGCGACAGCTCCATCCACACCTGGGTGTGGCGGTCCTGGGGGAAGAAGCTGATCACCCGCTCCAGCGCCTGGTCGGCGTTGGAGGCATGCAGGGTGGCCACGCACAGGTGGCCGGTCTCGGCGAAGCTCAGGGCCTGGCCCATGGTCTCGCGGCTGCGCACCTCGCCGATCATGATCACGTCCGGCGCCTGGCGCAGGGTGTTGCGCAGCGCCACTTCGAACGAGTCGGTGTCGATGCCCACCTCGCGCTGGGTGACGATGCAGTTCTGGTGTTCATGGAGGAACTCGATAGGGTCCTCGATGGTGATGATGTGGCCGCTGCTGTGCTTGCTGCGGTGGTCGATCATCGCCGCCAGGGTCGAGGACTTGCCGGTGCCCGTCGCCCCCACCACCAGCACCAGGCCGCGCTTGAGCATGGCCAGGCCCTTGAGGGTGTCGGGCAGTTTCAACTCATCGAAGGTGGGGATGCGGCTTTCGATGCGGCGGATGACCATGGCCGGCAGGCTGCGCTGGCAGAACGCGCTGACGCGGAAGCGGCCGATGTCGCGGGCGTGGATGGCGAAGTTGCACTCGCGGTGCTCGGCGAACTCCAGCCGCTGGGGCTCGCTCATCAGCCCCAGCACGGCCTCGCGCACCTGCTCGGGGCTCATGGCGTTCTTGGTGACCGGCATGATCTTGCCGTGCACCTTGAGCGAGGGTGGCAGGCCTGGCGTGATGAAAAGGTCGGAACCGGCCTTGTCGACCATCAGTTTCAACAGCCTTTCGAATTCCATGGCCTACACCTCGCGTCCAGCGGTCAGAAATTGTCGGGGGTCTTGGCCTTCTCGCGCGCCGCCTCGCGGCCGATCAGCCCGCGGGCCACCAGGTCCTTGAGGCACATGTCGAGGGTCTGCATGCCCAGCGCACCGCCGGTCTGGATCGACGAGTACATCTGCGCCACCTTGTCCTCGCGGATCAGGTTGCGGATGGCCGGGGTGCCGATCATGATTTCGTGCGCCGCCACACGGCCACCGCCGATTTTCTTCAGCAGGGTCTGGGAGATCACCGCCTGCAGCGATTCGGAGAGCATGGAGCGGACCATGGATTTCTCCTCTGCCGGGAATACGTCCACCACCCGGTCGATGGTCTTGGCCGCCGAGGTGGTGTGCAGGGTGCCGAACACCAGGTGGCCGGTCTCGGCCGCGGTCAGCGCCAGGCGGATGGTCTCCAGGTCGCGCATCTCGCCCACCAGGATGATGTCCGGGTCTTCACGCAGGGCTGAGCGCAGGGCGTTGGAGAAGCCCAGGGTGTCGCGGTGCACCTCGCGCTGGTTGACCAGGCACTTCTTCGACTCGTGGACGAACTCGATCGGGTCCTCGATGGTGAGGATGTGGTGGTGCTTGTTGTTGTTCAGGTAGTCGATCATCGCTGCCAGCGTGGTGGACTTGCCCGAACCGGTGGGGCCGGTGACCAGCACCAGGCCGCGGGGCACATCGGTAATCTTTCGAAACACATCGCCCATGCCCAGGTCTTCCATGGTCAGCACCTTGGAGGGGATGGTACGGAACACTGCGCCAGCGCCGCGGTTCTGGTTGAAGGCGTTGACCCGGAAGCGTGCCACGCCAGGTACTTCGAAGGAGAAGTCAGTCTCCAGGTACTCCTCGAAGTCCTTGCGCTGCTTGTCGTTCATGATGTCGTAGATCAGCTCGTGGACCTGCTTGTGATCCAGTGCTGGCAAATTGATTCTGCGTACATCACCATCGACCCGGATCATTGGCGGCAGCCCGGCGGACAGGTGCAGGTCGGAAGCGCCTTGCTTGGCGCTGAAAGCCAGCAATTCAGTAATGTCCATGAGACTCCCCAAAAACAGACAAGCAGGTAGAATGCCCCGGACCCCAAGACCCGCTGGCACAAATTAATGTCCACGATAGCAGACAACGTTTTACGGGTAAGCGCCCGAATCGACGCCGCCGCACAGGCCGTGCAGCGCGACCCTGCGAGCATCGGCCTGCTGGCGGTCAGCAAGACCAAGCCCGCCGAGGCCATTCGCGAGGCGTTCGCCGCCGGAATCAGCGAATTCGGCGAAAATTACCTGCAGGAAGCCCTGGGCAAACAGGCGCAATTGACCGACCTGCCCTTGACTTGGCATTTCATCGGCCCCATTCAGTCGAACAAGACTCGTGCCATTGCCGAGCACTTCGCCTGGGTACACTCCGTGGATCGCCTGAAAATCGCCCAACGCCTGTCCGAGCAACGCCCGGCCGACCTGCCACCGCTGAACATCTGCATCCAGGTCAACGTCAGTGGCGAGGCCAGCAAGTCCGGCTGCACCCCTGCGGACCTGCCGGCGCTGGCCCAGGCCATTGCCGCCCTGCCGCGCCTGAAACTGCGCGGCCTGATGGCGATTCCCGAACCTACCCAGGACCGTGCCGAGCAAGACGCGGCCTTCGCCACCGTGCGCAGCCTGCAGGCCAGCCTGAACCTGCCACTGGACACTTTATCCATGGGCATGAGCCACGACCTGGAAGCCGCCGTTGCACAAGGCGCCACCTGGGTGCGTATCGGCACTGCCCTGTTCGGCGCCCGCGACTATGGCCAGCAGCCGTAGCGCGGGTACCCCCGCAACCTCTCAAGGACCTGACATGAGCAAGACTCGTATTGCGTTTATCGGCGCCGGCAACATGGCCGCCAGCCTGATCGGCGGCCTGCGCGCCCAAGGCCTGGAAGCACAGCAGATCCGCGCCAGCGACCCGGGCGAAGAGACCCGCGCGCGCATCAGCGCCGAACACGGCATCGAAACCTTCGCCGACAACGGCCAGGCCGTGGCAGGCGCCGACGTGGTGGTGCTGGCGGTCAAGCCGCAGGCCATGAAGGCCGTGTGCGAGGCCCTGCGCCCCAGCCTTGCGCCCAACCAGGTGGTGGTTTCCATCGCCGCCGGCATCACCTGCGCCAGCATGACTCAGTGGCTGGGCCAGCAGCCCATCGTGCGCTGCATGCCCAACACCCCGGCGCTGCTGCGCCAGGGCGTCAGCGGCCTGTACGCCACCGCGCAGGTCACCGAGCAGCAACGCCAGCAGGCCGAGGCACTGCTGTCGGCCGTGGGCATCGCCCTGTGGCTGGACGAAGAACAGCAACTGGACGCCGTCACCGCCGTCTCGGGCAGTGGCCCGGCGTACTTCTTCCTACTGATCGAAGCCATGACCGCCGCCGGCGAGAAGCTTGGCCTGCCGCGCGAGACCGCTGCCAAACTGACCCTGCAGACCGCCCTGGGCGCCGCGCACATGGCGGTTTCCAGCGACGTCGACGCCGCCGAGCTGCGCCGCCGCGTCACCTCGCCGGCCGGCACTACCGAAGCTGCAATCAAATCGTTCCAGGCCGGTGGTTTCGAAGCCCTGGTGGAAAAGGCGCTGGGCGCCGCTGCACACCGCTCGGCCGAGATGGCCGAACAACTGGGCAAGTAAGGAGCCGACATGATCGGATTGAACACCGCAGGCATCTACATCATTCAAACCGTCGGCAGCCTGTACCTGCTGATCGTGCTGTTGCGCTTCGTGCTGCAACTGGTGCGCGCCGACTTCTACAACCCGCTGAGCCAGTTCGCGGTGCGCGCCACCCAGCCGCTGCTCAAGCCCATCCGCCGCATCGTGCCCAGCCTGTTCGGCCTGGACATGTCGTCGCTGCTACTGGCCATCGTCATCCAGCTGATCGTCATGGGCCTGACCCTGCTGCTGGCCTACGGCACCACCGGCAACCCGCTGCAGCTGCTGATCTGGTCGATCATTGGCGTCACCGCGCTGTTCCTGAAGATCTTCTTCTACGCGCTGATCATCAGCGTGATTCTCTCCTGGGTAGCGCCGGGTAGCCACAACCCGGGCGCCGAGCTGGTCAACCAGATCTGCGAACCGGCCCTTGCGCCGTTCCGCCGCATCCTGCCCAACCTGGGCGGCCTGGACATCTCGCCGATCCTGGCGTTCATGGTGCTCAAGCTGCTGGACATGCTGGTGATCAACAACCTCGCCGCCATGACCATGATGCCAAGCATCCTGCGTATGCTGATCTGACCTCCCGGGACGCGGCCTTCGGCCGCTGCTACAGGCCTTGTAGCAGCGGCCGCAGGCCGCGTCACCGGCGCCGCTTGCCGCTGGGTGCAGGGGTCTTTAGACTTACGCCTCATTTATGCGAGAGCAGGGTCGATGTCCACTGTCTTCCCCGAAGATTCCGTCGGTTTAGTCACACCGCAAATAGCCCACTTCAGCGAACCCCTGGCCCTTGCCTGTGGCCGCGCGCTGAACGCCTACGACCTCATCTACGAAACCTACGGCCAGCTCAACGCCGCCGCCAGCAACGCGATCCTCATCTGCCACGCGCTGTCGGGGCACCATCATGCCGCCGGCTACCACTCGGCCGATGACCGCAAGCCCGGCTGGTGGGATAGCTGCATCGGCCCCGGCAAGCCGATCGACACCAACAAGTTCTTCGTGGTGAGCCTCAACAACCTCGGCGGTTGCAACGGCTCCACCGGCCCCAGCAGCATCAACCCGGACACCGGCAAGCCGTTTGGCGCCGATTTCCCGGTGCTGACCGTGGAAGACTGGGTGCACAGCCAGGCGCGCCTGGCCGACTACCTTGGCATCCACCAGTGGGCCGCCGTAGTCGGTGGCAGCCTGGGCGGCATGCAGGCCCAGCAGTGGACCATCACCTACCCCGACCGCGTGCGCCATTGCGTGGCCATCGCCTCGGCGCCCAAGCTGTCGGCGCAGAACATCGCCTTCAACGAAGTGGCGCGCCAGGCCATCCTCACCGACCCCGAGTTCCACGGTGGCTCGTTCCAGGAAGCCGGGGTCATCCCCAAGCGCGGGCTGATGCTGGCGCGCATGGTGGGTCACATCACCTACCTGTCGGACGACTCCATGGGCGAGAAATTCGGCCGTGGCCTGAAGAGCGAGAAGCTCAACTACGACTTCCACAGCGTGGAATTCCAGGTGGAAAGCTACCTGCGCTACCAGGGCGAGGAGTTCTCCGGGCGTTTCGACGCCAACACCTACCTGCTGATGACCAAGGCGCTGGACTACTTCGACCCGGCCGCCCAGCACGGCGACGACCTGGCCGAGACCTTCAAGCACGCCACGGCCGACTTCTGCGTGATGTCGTTCACCACCGACTGGCGCTTCTCCCCGGCCCGTTCGCGGGAGATCGTCGACGCGCTGATGGCTGCGCGCAAGAACGTCTGCTACCTGGAGATCGACGCCCCGCAAGGCCATGACGCCTTCCTGATCCCGATCCCGCGCTACCTGCAGGCCTTCACCAGCTACATGAACCGAATTGCGATCTGAGGAAGCCATGAGAGCCGATCTTGAAATCATCCAGGACTGGATTCCGGCCGGCAGCCGCGTGCTCGACCTCGGTTGCGGCGACGGTGAACTGCTGGCCTGGCTGCGGGACAACAAGCAGGTGACCGGCTACGGCCTGGAAATCGACGCCGCCAACATCAACGAGTGCGTGCGCAAGGGCATCAACGTCATCGAGCAGGACCTGGACAAGGGCCTGGGCAACTTCGCCAGCAACAGCTTCGACGTGGTGGTGATGACCCAGGCGCTGCAGGCCGTGGAATACCCCGACCGCATCCTCGACGAGATGCTGCGCGTGGGCCGCCAGTGCATCATCACCTTCCCCAACTTCGGCCACTGGCGCTGCCGCTGGTACCTGGCCCGCAACGGCCGCATGCCGGTGTCGGAATTCCTGCCGTATACCTGGTACAACACGCCCAACATCCACTTCTGCACCTTCGAGGACTTCGAGGAGCTGTGCCGCGAGCGCAGCGCCCAGGTCCTCGACCGTCTGGCGGTAGACCACCAGCACAGGCATGGCTGGGCGAGCAAACTGTGGCCTAATCTGTTGGGTGAAATCGGCATCTACCGGGTCAACAGCCCGGGCCTGCAGGAGCATCGCCTGGCGGTGTGACCTGCCCACCCACGGAGATCGATCATGCGCCAGCTCGCCCTGCTCCTGCTTACCTGCTGCCTCGCCCTGCCGGCCTTCGCCGCCGATGCGGCCAGGGACAACCGCCAGGAACAGTTCGGCGAGCTGACGGTGCATTACAATGCGATCACCTCCAGCATCCTCCAGCCAGGCATCGCCAAGGCTGCAGGGCTGCTGCGCGGCAAAAACCTGGGCGTGCTCAACGTGGCACTGGAGAAGGCCGGCAAGTCCTTCCCCGCCGCCATCAGCGGCACCGTCAGCGGGCCGGGCGGCAAGAAAGAGCAGCTGACCTTCACCCAGGTAACCGAACAGGGCGCCGTGTCCTACGTTACACAGTTTCAGATTCCGCAGGACGCGACTTATACCTTTGACCTGAGCGTCAAGGCGGCCGGTGACGAACACCGCCTGACCTTCGACCAAGAACTCTTCCCGGGCGACTCATGAACTTCACGCAACTCGTGCTGGCCAGCCACAACGCCGGCAAACTCAAGGAACTCCAGGCCATGCTGGGCGGCAGCGTGCAGCTGCGCTCGGTGGGCGAATTCAGCCAGGTAGAGCCGGAAGAGACCGGCCTGTCGTTCGTCGAGAACGCCATCCTCAAGGCCCGCAACGCCTCGCGCCTGTCCGGCCTGCCGGCCCTGGCCGACGACTCGGGCCTGGCGGTGGACTTCCTTGGCGGTGCGCCGGGCATCTACTCGGCGCGCTACGCCGACGGCAAGGGCGACGCGGCCAACAACGCCAAGCTGCTGGACGCCCTGAAGGACGTGCCGGACGCCGAGCGCGGCGCGCAGTTCGTCTGCGTGCTGGCCCTGGTGCGCCACGCCGATGACCCGCTGCCCATCTTGTGCGAAGGCCTGTGGCACGGGCGCATCCTGCACGCCGCCAGCGGCGACCACGGCTTTGGCTACGACCCGCTGTTCTGGGTGCCCGAGCGCGACTGCTCGAGCGCCGAGCTGAGCCCGGTGGAAAAAAACCAGCTGAGCCACCGCGCCCGCGCCATGGCCATCCTGCGTCAACGCCTGGGCCTTGCATGACCACCACCACGCTGTTTGCCGGTGAGGATGGTTTTTCCTCGGTAGCACCGCGGGCGCCGTTGCCCGTGCTGCCGCCCCTGGCCCTGTACATCCATATCCCGTGGTGCGTGCGCAAATGCCCGTACTGCGACTTCAACTCCCACGCCGCCAGCCCGGAGCTGCCGGAAGAAGAGTACGTGGACGCGCTGCTGGCCGACCTGGACATCGACCTGCCGGCCGCCTACGGGCGCCCCCTGAGCTCGATCTTCTTCGGTGGTGGCACGCCCAGCCTGTTCAGCGCCAAGGCGCTAGGGCGGCTGCTGGAGGGCGTGGAGCAGCGCATTCCGTTCGCGCCCGACATCGAGATCACCCTGGAAGCCAACCCGGGCACCTTCGAGCAGGAGAAATTCCGCGCCTACCGGCAGCTGGGTATCAACCGCCTGTCCATCGGCATCCAGAGCTTCCAGGCCAGCAAGCTGGAAGCCCTGGGGCGCATCCACAACGGCGACGAAGCCATCCGCGCCGCCGACATGGCGCGCCAGGCGGGCTTCGACAACTTCAACCTGGACCTGATGCACGGCCTGCCCGACCAGTCCCAGGAAGAAGCGCTGGACGACCTGCGCCAGGCCATCGCGCTGAAACCCACGCACCTGTCCTGGTACCAGTTGACCCTGGAACCCAACACGGTGTTCTGGAACCAGCCGCCGGTGCTGCCCGAGGACGATACCCTGTGGGACATTCAGGAAGCCGGCCAGGCACTGTTGGCCGAGCACGGTTACGGCCAGTATGAAGTGTCGGCCTACGCCCAGCCGGGCAAGGCCGCGCGGCACAACCTGAACTACTGGAGCTTCGGTGATTTTATCGGCATCGGCGCCGGTGCCCACGGCAAGCTCAGCCACCCGGACGGGCGCATCGTGCGCACCTGGAAGACCCGGCTGCCCAAGGACTACCTGAACCCGGCCAAGCCGTTCCAGGCCGGCGAGAAGCTGCTGGCGCTGGATGAGCTGCCGTTCGAGTTCCTGATGAACGCCCTGCGCCTGACTGCCGGCGTGGAAGCGCAGCTGTACCCGCAACGCACCGGCCTGACCCTGGAAAGCCTGGACGAGGGGCGCCGGCAGGCCGAACAAAAAGGCCTTTTGCAGGTCGAACCGTCGCGCCTGGTCGCCACGCCCCAAGGCCAGCTGTTCCTCAACGACCTGCTGCAGTACTTCTTGACCTAAGGATTGACCATGGAATTAGTGTTGAACCTGCTGGCTACGGCGTCCCGCTGGAGCCGTGGCAACCTGTCGGAAATCGCCCTGGCGCTGGTGGGCTGCCTGCTGGTGCTGTTCGGTGCGGATATCAAGGCCTGGCTGGACGCCCGCCTGGGGGGTATCGCCGGCGCGTTGCGCGTACCGGTGATGGCGCTGGTGTGCTGCATCGGCAGCGGCGCGGCGCTGATCTATGCCACGCCGTGGGTGGTGAAGGGCTTGAGCCAGTTCAACAACTACAGCCTGGCGCCGGTGCTGTTGGTGGTGCTGGTGATACTGGGCGTAGTCGCCGACCGCAAATAACCAAACCCCGTAGCAGCGGCCCTTAGGCCGCGTCCGGCGCAACACCGTGTTGATGCCGGACGCGGCCTGGGGCCGCTGCTACGGGGGGTATCAGTCGAGCTTTTCGAACTTCAGGTCCCACACACCATGGCCCAGGCGCTCACCGCGGCGCTCGAACTTGGTGATCGGCCGCTCGGCCGGGCGTGGCACGCACTTGCCGTCTTCGGCCAGGTTGCGATACCCCGGCGCCACGTTCATCACTTCCAGCATGTACTCGGCATAGGGCTCCCAGTCGGTGGCCATGTGCAGCACACCCCCCACCTTCAGCTTGCTGCGTACCAGTTCGGCGAACGCCGGCTGCACGATGCGGCGCTTGTGGTGGCGGCTCTTGTGCCACGGGTCCGGGAAGAACAGCATCAGGCGGTCGAGGCTGTTGTCGGCGATGCAGCGCTTGAGCACTTCGATGGCGTCGGTGTCGTACACGCGCAGGTTCTTCAGGCCCTGGGTGAGCACGCCATTGAGCAGTGCACCCACGCCCGGACGGTGTACTTCAATGCCGATGAAGTCCTGCTCGGGCGCGGCTGCGGCCATTTCCAGCAGCGAGTGGCCCATGCCGAAGCCGATTTCCACGGTGCGCGGGGCACTGCGGCCAAACACCTGGTCGTAGTCCACCGGCGCGTCGGCCAGGGGCAGCACGAACAGTGGCGCGCCCTGGTCCAGGCCGCGCTGCTGGCCTTCGGTCATGCGCCCGGCGCGCATCACGAAGCTCTTGATGGCGCGGTGTTGGCGCTGCTCGCCCTCGCCCTGCACGTCGTCGTTTTCCGGGGTCGGGGTATCTTGCGGTTCAGTCATGGTGGCTCTTACTTGATCAGACCATCCAGCGGCGAAGATGCGCTGGCATAGAGTTTTTTCGGCATGCGGCCGGCCAGGTAGGCCATGCGCCCGGCGACGATGGCGTGCTTCATGGCACCGGCCATCATGATCGGGTCCTGGGCGTGGGCAATGGCCGAGTTCATCAGCACGGCCTCGCAGCCCAGTTCCATGGCGATGGTGGCGTCGGAGGCGGTGCCCACGCCGGCGTCGACCAGTACCGGCACCTTGGCTTCTTCCAGGATGATCTGCAGGTTGTAGGGGTTGCAGATGCCCAGGCCGGTGCCGATCAGGCCGGCCAGCGGCATCACGGCGATGCAGCCGATCTCGGCCAGCTGGCGGGCGATGATCGGGTCATCGCTGGTGTACACCATCACGTCGAAACCGTCCTTGACCAGCACTTCGGCGGCCTTGAGGGTCTCGATGACGTTGGGGAACAGGGTTTTCTGGTCGGCCAGCACTTCCAGCTTCACCAGGTTGTGGCCGTCGAGCAGCTCACGGGCCAGGCGGCAGGTGCGCACCGCTTCCACGGCGTCGTAGCAGCCGGCGGTGTTGGGCAGGATGGTGTAGCGGTCCGGCGGCAGCACGTCCAGCAGGTTCGGCTCGCCAGGGTTCTGGCCGATGTTGGTGCGGCGCACCGCCACGGTGACGATCTCGGCCCCCGAGGCTTCGATGGCCAGGCGGGTTTCTTCCAGGTCACGGTACTTGCCGGTGCCTACCAGCAGACGCGATTCGAAGGTGCGGCCAGCCAGGATGAAGGGCTTGTCGGTACGCGGATTGCTCATCGTCGTTCCTCTCGGGGGTTGAAGGGGCGGTGGAAGGCGGCGGCGGTCAGCCACCACCGATGGCGTGCACCACTTCGACCTGGTCGCCTTCGCGCAGGGCAGTGGCTTCGTGCTGGCTGCGCGGCACGATATCCAGGTTCAGTTCCACCGCGACCCGGCGGCCGGTCAGCTCCAGGCGGGTCAACAGCGCCGCGACGGTCTCGCCGTCGGGCAATTCAAAGGATTCACCGTTCAACTGAATGTGCATGCAGGCAGCAGCCATCATTTCAAAGGGGCTGGCATTCTAGCCCGTTCGCCGCTGGCGACCAACACAAACGCGGCCCATTCGTCTCACGCCTTGCCCAGGTTCCAGGCAGCCATGCCCAGGCAGGCCCAGCCGACCAGGAATGCCAGGCCACCGAATGGGGTGATCACGCCGAACACGCGCACGCCGCTGAGCGTCAGCAGGTAGAGGCTGCCGGAGAACAGCACGATACCGATGCAGAACATCACTCCCGCAGCGTTCACCAGGCGGCTGGGCACCTGCACGCTGAGCACGGCCACTGCCAGCAGCGCCAGGGCGTGAATGAGTTGATAGTTGACCCCGGTGTGGAACACCGCCAGGTAGTCGCTGCTCAAACGATCCTTGAGGCCATGGGCGGCGAACGCGCCAAGCCCTACCCCGGTGAATCCGAAAAAGGCAGCCAGCATGAGAAATTGTCGCAGCATCCAGGAACTCCGGTTCGTTGGCACAGGGTCTGTATAATGGCCCGCTCAATGCGCCCGGCCAAGTCATCCATGCTCAATTCCGTGTTCACCCTGCTGCGTAAAGTGGCGATCTGGTTCGTCGTCGGCAGCGTCCTGCTGGTGGTGCTGTTTCGCTTCGTGCCGCCGCCAGGGACCATGCTGATGGTGGAACGCAAGGTCGAGTCCTGGATGGACGGCGAGCCCATCGACCTGCAGCGCAGCTGGCGCTCCTACGACGAAATCTCCGACTCGCTGAAAATCGCCGTCATCGCCGGCGAAGACCAGCGCTTCGCCCAGCACTGGGGCTTTGATTTCGACGCCATGCAGGCGGCCTTCCTGCACAACGAACGCGGTGGCTCCATTCGCGGCGCCAGCACCCTCAGCCAGCAGGTGTCGAAGAACCTGTTCCTGTGGTCGGGCCGCAGCTACTTCCGCAAGGCGCTGGAGGCCTGGTTCACCGCGCTGATCGAGACGTTCTGGTCCAAGCAGCGGATTCTCGAGGTGTACCTCAACAGCGTGGAATGGGACGACGGCGTGTTCGGCGCCGAGGCAGCTGCCCGCCACCACTTCGGCGTCGGCGCCGGCAGCCTGTCCACCCAGCAGGCCAGCCTGCTGGCCGCCGTGCTGCCCAACCCGCGCGTGTGGAGCGCCAGTCACCCGAGCACCTACGTGGCCCGCCGCGCCGGCTGGATTCGCACGCAGATGGGGCAGCTGGGCGGTTCGGCCTACCTGACCGACCTCAACCATTCGCGCAGTGCAACGCCTTGGGCGATGTGACCGCTGACGCGGCCTTCGGCCGCTGCTACAGGGTCCCGTGTACCTCGTCGATCGCGTCGCCTGCATCGCGGCCAAGGCCGGCTCCTACCACGTACGGCGTAGGAGCCGACTTTAGTCGCGATGCAGACGACACCGTTTCAAGACAGTTGCTGCTACGGGACGCGATCCCCGTAGCAGCGGCCGCCAGGCCGCGTCATCTTCGCCCACAAAAAAAAGCCCCGGCACATGGCCGGGGCTTTTTGATCAAGCGGGTGAATCAGGCTGCGATCGAGATCTTCAGCTTGTTCATCGCGCTCTTTTCGAGCTGGCGGATACGCTCCGCCGACACGTTGTACTTCTCGGCCAGCTCGTGCAGCGTGGCCTTTTCCTCGGCCAGCCAGCGCTGGTAGAGGATGTCACGGCTGCGGTCGTCCAGCACTTCCAGGGCTTCGTGCAGGTTGCTGTTGGAGTTGTCGCTCCAGTCGGCATCCTCCAGCTGACGCGCCGGGTCGTAGCGGTGGTCTTCCAGGTAGTTGGCCGGCGATTGGAAGGCGCTGTCGTCGTCCGCTTCCGCGGCCGGGTCGAAGGCCATGTCATGGCCGGTCAGGCGGCTTTCCATCTCGCGCACTTCACGCGGCTCCACGCCCAGGCTTTCGGCCACGCGGTGGACTTCCTCGTTGTTCAACCAGGCCAGGCGCTTCTTCTGGCTGCGCAGGTTGAAGAACAACTTGCGTTGGGCCTTGGTGGTAGCCACCTTGACGATGCGCCAGTTGCGCAGGATGAACTCGTGGATTTCCGCCTTGATCCAGTGCACGGCAAAGGACACCAGGCGTACGCCCATTTCCGGGTTGAAGCGCTTCACGGCCTTCATCAGGCCGACGTTACCTTCCTGGATCAGGTCGGCCTGTGCCAGGCCGTACCCCGAATAGCTGCGTGCAATGTGCACGACGAAACGCAGGTGGGCGAGCACCATCTGCCGAGCCGCCCCAAGATCCTGCTCATAGTAGAGACTCTCGGCCAGTTCACGCTCCTGCTCCGGCGTCAGCAATGGAATGCTGTTCACCGTGTGCACATAGGCTTCCAGGTTCTGACCCGGGACCAAGGCATACGCAGGTTGCAAAGAAGTGGTCATACGAAAAAACCTCCGACTCACGAATTTGTGCATTAAAGCACAGACGCATAGACCGGGAACCGCTAAACAAGTTCCCTAAAGTTAATTTCACCAAAGGTCAATGCTGGCACACGAAATATTTCAAAATATTACCGAGGAGCGAGCTCTCGCAAATGGCGGGCTACCGCAATCCACGCACCGATATACCCCAACAACAAGGCACCTAGCAAGAGCGACAGACCATCGGACGACGGAACACCGGCCAAGGCAAAATCACTGCCATACAGCCCGGAAAGCCCTACGACGGCGTCATTCAGCCAATCCAGACCGAAAGCCAGCACGCCCCAGGCAAAAACGCCGCCGCCCAAGCCATAAATCGCCCCCATGTAGAGAAACGGCCTACGCACGTAGGCGTCTGTACCGCCCACCAACTTGATGACCTCGATTTCCGTGCGGCGGTTCTCGATGTGCAGACGAATGGTATTGCCCACCACCAGCAACAGCGCCGACACCAGCAGCACGGTCAGGCCGAAGACGAAGCGGTCGCCCAGCTTGAGGATGGCTGCCAGGCGCTCCACCCACACCAGGTCAAGCTGCGCCTGTTGCACCTTGGGCAGGTCGGCCAGTTGCGAACGCAGGGCCTCCAGCGCGGCCTTGTCGATTTCCAGCGGGGTCACCACCACCACGCCCGGCAGCGGGTTGTCGGGCAGTTCCTTGAGCGCTTCGCCAAGGCCCGACTGCTGCTGGAACTCGGTGAGGGCCTTGTCCTTGCTGATGAACTCGGCATCGGCCACGCCGTTCAGGCCCTTGATCTGGGTGACCAGGGCGTCGCCGTCGCGGTTGCTGGCGTTCATGTCCAAGTACAGGGAAATTTGCGCCGCACGCTGCCACGAGCCGCCCAGCCGCTCGACGTTCTTGAGCAGCAGCGACAGGCCCATGGGCAAGCTCAGGGCCACGGCCATTACCAGGCAGGTGAAGAAGCTGCCGATAGGCTGCTTGCCCAGGCGCTTGAGGCTGTCCTTGAGGCTGGCGCGGTGGCTTTCCACCCACGCCTTGAACAGGGTGGCGAAGTCCGGGCCGTCGTCTTCCTGCTGCTTCTGCTGCTTCGACGGTGGCGGCTCGGCGGCCTTGGGGGCTACGCGGTCGGTGACCTTGGGGCTGCGGGTGGAGCTCATTCTGCTGCCTCCCCGTCGCCGATCAGGCGGCCGCGCTGCAGGGTCAGCATGCGGTGGCGCATGCGCGCGATCAGCGCCAGGTCGTGGCTGGCGATCAGCACGCTGGTGCCCAGCCGGTTGATGTCTTCGAATACACCCATGATTTCCGCTGCCAGCCGTGGGTCGAGGTTACCGGTGGGTTCGTCCGCCAGCAGCAGGGCCGGGCGGTGAACGATGGCACGGGCGATACCGACGCGTTGTTGCTGGCCGGTGGACAGGTCGCCCGGGTAGAGCTCGCCCTTGTCGGACAGCGACACGCGTTCGAGCGCCGAGTCCACGCGCTTGGCGATCTCGGGCTTGGACAGCCCGAGAATCTGCAGCGGCAGGGCAATGTTGTTGAACACCGTGCGGTCGAACAGCAACTGGTGGTTCTGGAACACCACGCCGATCTGGCGGCGCAGGAACGGGATCTGCGAGTTGCTGATCTGGCCCAGGTCCTGGCCGGCCAGCAGCAGCTTGCCGGAGGTGGGCCGTTCCATCGCCAGCAGCAGGCGCAACAGGGTACTTTTACCGGCACCGGAGTGCCCGGTTACAAACAGAAACTCGCCGCGACGCACTCGAAAGCTCAGCTCATGCAAGCCGACGTGTCCGTTCGGATAGCGCTTACCGACCTGTTCGAAACGAATCATGAACGCTCCCGCTCGGCAAACAGTGCCTGGACAAAGGGTTCTGCTTCAAAGGTGCGCAGGTCGTCGATGCCTTCGCCCACGCCGATGTAGCGGATAGGCAGGCCGAACTGCTTGGCCAGGGCGAAGATCACGCCGCCCTTGGCGGTACCGTCGAGCTTGGTCAGGGCCAGGCCGGTCAGGGCCACGGTGTTGTTGAACTGCTTGGCCTGGTTGATGGCGTTCTGCCCGGTGCCGGCGTCCAGCACCAGCAGCACTTCGTGCGGCGCGTCGGCGTCCAGCTTGCCGATGACGCGGCGCACCTTCTTCAGCTCTTCCATCAGGTTGTCTTTGGTGTGCAGGCGGCCGGCGGTGTCGGCGATCAGCACGTCGATGCCACGGGCCTTGGCGGCCTGCACGGCGTCGAAGATCACCGAGGCCGAGTCGGCGCCAGTGTGCTGGGCGATGACCGGGATCTTGTTGCGCTCGCCCCACACCTGCAACTGCTCGACGGCAGCGGCACGGAAGGTGTCACCGGCGGCCAGCATGACCTTCTTGCCTTCCAGCTGCAGCTTCTTGGCCAGCTTGCCGATGGTGGTGGTCTTGCCGGCGCCGTTGACGCCAACCACCAGGATCACGAACGGCTTGTTCTGCGACTCGATCTTCAGCGGCTGCTCCACCGGACGCAGCAGGTCGGTCAGCTCGCCCTGCAGCGACTTGTACAGCGCGTCGCTGTCGGCCAGCTGCTTGCGCGCCACCTTCTGGGTCAGGCTCTGGACGATCACCGAGGTGGCCTCCACGCCCACGTCGGCGGTCAGCAGGCGGGTCTCGATCTCTTCCAGCAGGTCGTCGTCGATGACCTTCTTGCCCATGAACAGGCTGGCCATGCCCTCGCCCAGGCTGGCGCTGGTCTTGGCCAGGCCCTGCTTGAGGCGGGCGAAGAAGCCGACCTTGGCGGCTTCGGTCTGGGCGGCTGGCTGCGGGGCTGGCTCCGGGACAGGTTCAGGCTGGGGTTCGACCGCGGCAACGGGGGCCGGGGCGGCAACCACGGGCTCCGGCGCAGGCGCAGGCACTACCGGTGCAGGCGCTACCACCGGGGCAACGAAGGCAACCGGCTCTGGTTGCGGCGCTGGGGCTGGCTCTGGTTCAGGCGTTGGCGCAGGCGCAACCACCACCGGTTCAGGCACCGCAGGCGCGACTACAGGCTCGGGCGCGACCACTACCGGCTCAGGCACAACCTCTGGCTCGATGACCGGCACAACCACCGGCGCTTCGGCGACCGGTGCGATCGGCGGCGGCGCATGGGGTTCCAGGTCCGGGACCAGGGCCACCGGCTCTTCTGGCACCGGCAACTCCAGCACCACCGGCGCAGGCGCGGCCACGGGTTCAGGCTGCGCCACCACGGGCGGCACAGGTGCCAGTACGGGCTCCGGCGCTACCTCGACGATGGTCTCGGGGGCGACGGTTTCAGGGGCTTTGGGCTGCTCGACGGCTTCTTGCGCAGGCTTTTTGCGCAGCCAGCCGAACAGGCCTTTCTTTTCGGGGGACTTTTTGTCGTCGTTGGAACCAAACATGGAAGACGGCTATCTCAAGGTAGCGACGCGCCAGAGCGGCGCCTCAGGAAATTCTAATAACGCAGAACAGACTGTATTTTTCCCGGCTCGTTCATGCGTAACATTTTGTAGAGAGCCCGCAGGCCATTCTCTGCAACCAGGCATGGTCGCCAGGTAACCGGATCAGTATCCTAGCACCTCCTCGCCCGTGGACGCTAAGACCAAGCGGGCAGTCCGACAGGTTAAAAAACGAATGAATGCTCTAGCCCGCCGTGCCGCCGGCCTGCTGCTCAGCTCGGTTTGTCTGCCATTTGCCGCCTTGGCCGCCGATCCCCAACCCACCACCGAGTTCACCCTCGACAACGGCCTGAAGGTCGTGGTGCGCGAAGACCATCGCGCGCCGGTGGTGGTTTCGCAGATCTGGTACAAGGTCGGCTCCAGCTACGAGACCCCGGGCCAGACCGGCCTGTCCCACGCCCTGGAGCACATGATGTTCAAGGGCAGCGAGAAACTCGGCCCCGGCGAAGCCTCGCGGGTGCTGCGCGACCTGGGCGCCGAGGAGAACGCCTTCACCAGCGACGACTACACCGCCTTCTACCAGGTGCTGGCCAAGGACCGCCTGCCGGTGTCCCTGGAGCTGGAAGCCGACCGCATGGCCACCCTGAAGCTGCCGGCCGACGAGTTCAGCCGCGAGATCGAGGTAATCAAGGAAGAGCGGCGCATGCGCACCGACGACAAGCCCAGCGCCAAGGCCTTCGAGCTGTTCAAAGCCATGGCCTACCCGGCCAGCGGCTACCACACGCCGACCATCGGCTGGATGGCGGACCTCGACCGCATGAAAATCGACGAGCTGCGCGCCTGGTACAAGGCCTGGTACGTGCCCAACAACGCCACCCTGGTGGTGGTCGGCGACGTCACTCCCGACCAGGTCAAGGCCCTGGCCCAGCGCTTCTTCGGCAGCATAGCCCGGCGCGACACGCCGCCCAGCAAGCTCCCCCTGGAGCTGGCCGAGCCTGGCGAGCGGCAGCTCACCGTGCACGTCAAGACCGAGCTGCCCAGCGTGGTCTACGGCTTCAACGTGCCGGGCCTGGCCACCGCCGCCAACCCGCGCGACGCCCAGGCCCTGCGCCTGATCTCGGCGCTGCTGGACGGCGGCTACAGCGCGCGCCTGTCCACCCAGCTGGAGCGCGGCGAGGAACTGGTCACCGGCGCTTCCGCCAGCTACAACCCGTTCACCCGCGGCGACAGCCTGTTCATGTTGTCGGCCACGCCCAATACCCAGAAGAAAAAGACCCTGGCCGACGTCGAGAAAGGTTTCTGGCGCCTGCTGGACCAGCTCAAGACCAAGCCGCCCACTGCCGAGGAACTCGAGCGCGTGCGCGCCCAGGTCATTGCCGGGCTGGTGTATGAGCGCGATTCCATCAGCAGCCAGGCCACCACCATTGGCCAGCTGGAAACCGTGGGCCTGTCGTGGAAGCTGATGGACACCGAACTGGATGACATCAAGAGCGTCACCCCCCAGGACATCCAGAACGCTGCCCGTACCTATTTCACCCGGTCACGCCTGAGCGTCGCCCACGTATTGCCAGAGGAATCGGCGCATGAATAAGCGCAACTCACCCCGCCGCGCCCTGCTGGGCGTGGCGCTGCTGGCCGCGCTGGTCACCGGCCAGGCCGTGGCCGCCGAAGCCCCGGCGCCGCTGGACAACCTGCAGACCCTGAAGGAACTGGACGGCAAGGCGCCCAGCCACCGCCTGATGGACATCCAGACCTGGCGCACCGCCGCAGGCTCCAAGGTGATGTTCGTCGAGGCGCACCAACTGCCCATGTTCGACCTGCGCCTGACCTTCGCCGCCGGCAGCAGCCAGGACCAGAAAACCCCGGGCATCGGCCTGCTGACCAACGCCATGCTCAATGAAGGCGTGGCCGGCAAGAACGTCGAGGCCATCGCCCAAGGCTTCGAAGGCCTGGGCGCGGACTTCGCCAACGGCGCCTACCGCGACATGGCCATCGCCTCGCTGCGCAGCCTCAGCGCGCCCGACAAACGCGAGCCGGCGCTGAAACTGTTCGCCGAGGTGGTCGGCAAGCCGACCTTCCCGGCCGACTCCATGGCCCGCATCAAGAACCAGCTGCTGGCCAGCTTCCAGTACCAGAAGCAGAGCCCCGGCAAGCTGGCGGGCAACGAGCTGTTCAGCCGCCTGTACGGTGACCATCCGTACGCGCACCCCAGCGACGGTGACGCCAAGTCCATAAATGCCATCAACGCCCAGCAGCTGCGCGCCTTCCACAACCGCGCCTACGCGGCTGGCAACACGGTGATCGCCCTGGTCGGCGACCTGTCGCGGGAGGAAGCGGAAAAAATCGCCGAGCAGGTCTCGTCGGCACTGCCCAAGGGCCCTGCCCTGGCGCCCATGCCCGAACCCCAGGCGCCCAAGCCCGGGCTTACCCACCTGGAGTTCCCCTCCAAGCAGACCACCATGCTGCTGGCCGAGCTGGGCATCACCCGCGACGACCCCGACTATGCGGCACTGTCCATGGGCAACCAGATCCTGGGCGGCGGCACCTTCGGCACCCGCCTGATGAGTGAAGTGCGGGAAAAGCGCGGCCTGACCTACGGCATCTATTCGGGCTTCACCCCAATGCAGGCCCGCGGGCCGTTCTCCATCAGCCTGCAGACCCGTGCCGAACTCAGCGAAGGCACCCTCAAGCTGGTGCAGGACATCCTGCGTGACTACCTGAAAACCGGCCCTACCCAGCAGGAACTGGATGCCGCCAAGCGCGAGCTGGCCGGCAGCTTCCCGCTGTCCACGGCAAGCAATTCGAGCATCGTCGGGCAATTGGGGGCCATTGGCTTCTATAATCTGCCCCTGAGCTTTCTGGAAGACTTCATGCAGCAGTCCCAGGACCTGACCATCGAGCAGGTCAAGGCTGCCATGAACCGCCACCTGGACGCCGACAAGCTGGTGATTGTCACCGCTGGCCCCACCGTGGCGCAGAAACCGCTGCCACCCCCTACAGACAACCCCCAGGAACAACCCATGGGCGTTCCGGAGCATTAATGGCACATCCCCCTGCAAAACCTGTGAAACACAACGGCCAGGGCCAGCTGCGCATCATTGGCGGCCAATGGCGCAGCCGCAAGCTGAGCTTCCCCGACGGCCCGGGCCTGCGCCCCACGCCGGACCGGGTGCGTGAAACCCTGTTCAACTGGCTGGCGGCCTACGTCAACGGCGCCAAGGTGCTGGACCCGTTCTGCGGCAGCGGTGCCCTGTACCTGGAGGCCCTGTCCCGTGGCGCCAGCATGGGCCTGGCGCTGGACAGCAATGCCCAGGCCATCGCCAGCCTGCGGGCCAACCTCGACCTGCTCAACTGCGCCACCGGCCAGCTGCTGCAAAGCGACGCCCTGCGTTACCTGGAAACCCAGGCGGCCAGCGCCTTCGACCTGGTGTTCCTCGACCCGCCGTTCCACCAGAACCTGCTGCCTGCCGCCTGTGCGCTGCTGGAATCCCGTGGCTGGCTGAGCGAGCACGCCTGGGTGTACACCGAAAGCGAAACGCCGCCCTCCACCCTGGAGCTGCCGGGCAACTGGCGCCTGCACCGCGAGAAGAAGGCCGGCCAGGTCTACTACGCCCTGTGGCAGCGCGGCTGATACTGCCTTTCGCAACCGCGTAGCCGCTGCCGTAGGCAGCGGCTACATATATGTACCCCCTCCACCCTCCCCGCTTGCAAGACCCTGCCCCTCGTCATCCATCAATCACGAGGTGCAACCGTGATATTCCTCAAGCCACTGCCCTATGCGCTACGCGCCCTGGCCAGCAAAGCCTCCAGGCGATACTCCTTGAGCACGCCACACCTTTCGCTCCTCATCGTGATGCTTGGCGTTGGCCTGGCCGTGGGCCACGCACTGGGTTCCAGCGCCCCGGGCGGCAAACTCGGGTCACGATGGGTCAACGCCGCACCGATCGCGTTGCCGGGCATCAAACGATGGCCCCACGCTGGTCCGACCACCCCTGCCGCTGCCTGGCAATTAAATAGGCCGATACAGGCGGCGGCGATTGTGGCAACTTAGCCGGGTTACTGGAGGAAGAAACACCCGTGCACACGTCTACCGCGCAGGCTGCTGCGCCTTTCCACCCCGCCACGGGGCTGGGCAACCCGCATTTGCAAACCCTCTGGGGCCCGGTGTTGCGCCGTCAGCCCCCCCTGCAACGTGAGCGCCAACGCTTGTGGCTGGCCGATGGCGATTTCATGGACCTGGACTGGCATGGTCCGCACAGCGCCGACAGCCCGCTGGTGCTGGTACTCCATGGGCTCACCGGCTCGTCGAACTCGCCCTACGTGGTCGGCCTGCAACGTGCGCTGGCGGCCCAGGGCTGGGCCAGCGTGGCGTTGAACTGGCGCGGCTGCTCGGGCGAACCCAACCTGCTGGCGCGCAGCTACCACTCGGGCAGCAGCGAGGACCTGGCGGAGGTCATCGCCCACCTGCGCAGCCGCCGGCCCATGGCGCCACTGTTCGCCGCCGGCTATTCGCTGGGCGCCAACATCCTGCTCAAGCACCTGGGCGAAGTGGGCGCAAACAGCGAACTGCAGGGGGCGGTAGCGGTCTCGGTGCCCTTCCGCCTGGACCAGTGCGCCGACCGCATCGCCATGGGCTTCTCCAAGGTGTACCAGGCGCACTTCATGCGCGAGATGCTGGCCTACGTGAAGGACAAGCAGCGGCGCTTCCTGCACGAAGGCAAGCACGATGGCCTGGCGACCCTGAGCAATCTGGGGCCGCTGAAAAACCTGCGCACCTTCTGGGACTTCGACGGCAAGGTCACTGCGCCGCTCAACGGCTTCACCGATGCCCACGACTACTATCGGCGCTCCTCAAGCGGCTACTACCTGGCAGGCATCGCTACGCCCACGCTGATCATCCAGGCCGCCGACGACCCCTTCGTGTTCCGCCACAGCCTGCCCCAGGCCAACGAACTGTCGCCCAGCATCACCTTCGAACTGCACGAGCACGGCGGCCACGTGGGCTTCGTCGAGGGCAGCCTGCGCAAGCCCGCTTACTACCTGGAACGTCGCATCCCCCAATGGCTGACGGCGCTGGCATGAGCCAGGAGTCGATCCACTTCTGGCAAACGCCACCGCTGGCGGGTGTGGAGTTGCTGTCGGCGCGCTACATCGAGCAGCGCTTCGTGCCCCATGTGCACGACGGCTTCGTCATCGGCATGATCGTCAGCGGCGCCCAGCGTTATCGCTACCGTGGCGCCGACCACCTGGCGCCCAGCGGCACCCTGGTGCTGATCAACCCCGACGAGGTACACACCGGCAGCAAGGGCCACGACCAAGGCTGGCTGTACCGGGCGTTTTACCCACAGAACGCGCGCCTGGAAAGCCTGCTGCAGGAACTGGACATCAGCAGCAGCGCCACGCCATCGTTCAGCGAGACCCTGTACCGCGACCCGGACCTGGTCAGCGGCTTCTACCGCCTGCACCAACTGCTGGAGCACAAAGGCCAGGCCCTTGAGCAACAGACCTTGTGGCGGGAGATGGTACTGGCGCTGTTCGCCCGCCACGCCAAGGTGCGGCTGCCCACCAGGATCGGGCGCGAGCCCCAGGCCATCGCCCGGGCCAAGGACCTGCTGCTGATGCAACTGGCCGAGCCGCCTTCACTGGAAGCACTGGCGGCCGCGGTACACCTTTCACCCTTCCATTTCGCCCGCTGCTTCCGCAAGGCCACCGGCCTGCCGCCCCACGCCTGGCTGATGCAGCAACGCATCGCCCGCGCCCGGGCGCTGCTGCGCGAGGGCTGCCTGCCGCTGGCGGTGGCCACGCAGTTGGGGTTTGCCGACCAGAGCCACCTGAGCCGGCAATTCAAGAAGGTCTACGGCGTGGGGCCGCGGGCCTATCGCGACGCCGGGGCTCAGTCGCCCTTGGCCAGCGGCCGCTGAGCGTCGGTGATCCACTCGCTCCACGAACCGGCGTACAACGGCGCCAGCGGGTAGCCGGCCAGGCACAAGGCGAACAGGTTATGGCAGGCAGTCACGCCCGAACCGCAGTACGCCACCAGCGACTCCACGGGGCGCCCGCCCAGCTTCTCGGCGAAGCGCTGCTTGAGCGTGTCCGCCGGCAGGAAGCGGCCATCGGGCCCCAGGTTGTCGGTGAAGGCTGCGCACTGCGCGCCCGGGATATGCCCGGCCACCGGGTCGATGGGTTCCACTTCGCCACGAAACCGCGGCAATGCGCGGGCATCGAGCAGGGTCAGTTCGGGCTGGCCCAGGCGCTCCTGCAGTTGCCGGGCGGTCACCACCAGCTGTGCATCGGGCTTGCCATGCAGGTGCCCCGGCGTGGTGTGCGGGGCGTCGAGGCTCAGCGGCAGGCCGGCGGCGTGCCAGGCCTTCAGGCCACCGTCGAGGATCGCCACGCCACTGCGCTTGCCCAGCCAGGCCAGCAGCCACCAGGCGCGTGCAGCGAAGGCGCCGGGGCCGTCGTCATACAGCACCACCTCGCTGTCGGCATTGATGCCCCACTGTTGCAGGCGCTCCAGCAGGCGGCCCGGCTCCGGCAGCGGGTGGCGCCCGGTCACGCCCTTGACCACGCGGCCGCTCAGGTCACGCTCAAGGTCGGCGAAGTGCGCCCCGGCGATATGCCCCTCGGCGTAGCTGCGCTGGCCGTAGTCCGGGTCTTCCAGTGCAAAACGACAGTCCAGCACCACCAGCCCCGGTTGCTCGAGGCGAGCAGCCAGTTGCTGGGGGGTGATCAATTGCGCGATGGGCATGGCAGCCTCCCTGGGATATGAACAGTTAACGGTTAGTCCGACGGTTCCAGCGCCTGGTTCAGCGACACGTGGAACTCCTGGAACAGGCTGTCGACCGCCGCGCGGTAATCGGCGGTAACGTAGCCCCACTCCAGCATCAATACTTGATAGACACCACGCTTGATGGCTTCTTCGCTCATGCGTGTGGAGTTTTCACGCGTGGTGCTGAGAAAACGCCCCCACGAACTGAGGATGATCCAGGCATTGAGGGTCACCACCTCGATCTGGGTGGGGTTCATGTCCAGGATCCCGGCCTCGACGAAGCCCTTGTAGATCAGCTGCGCCTGCACCATGCAGCGCTGGGAGAAGCGCCGGTAGCGCTCGGCCAATTCGGCGTCGCTGTCCAGCAGGTGCTCCAGGTCGCGGTGCAGGAAACGGTAGCTCCACATGGCCGACAGCACCGCGCGCAGGTAATAGCGCTTGTCTTCCACCGTAGGCAGGCGCCCGGCCGGCGGGCGCAGGAAACCGTCTACCAGCGCCTGGTACTGGTCGAACAGCTCGCTGATGATTTCCTGCTTGTTGGCGAAGTGGTAGTACAGGTTGCCGGGCGATATCTCCATGTGCGCGGCGATGTGGTTGGTACTGACACTGCGCTCGCCCTGCTGGTTGAACAGCTCCAGGCTGTGCTGGACGATGCGGTCACGGGTCTTGGGGCGGGCAGCCATGTGCGATTCCCTGGCCATGGTCTTGAATGAATGATCACAGTGTACACGTAGCGAGCCGCGCCGCAGCCTTCGAATGGCACCCCCGTAGCAGCGGCCACAAGGCCGCGTCATTCCCCCGCCGAATGTTCAGGCACGAATAACGCCGCTAGAGTATAAGCTCTACAAAGTACAATAATTAACCAGAGAGCCCACGTCATGTCCGCGCAATTGCAAGCATCGCCAGACGCCCTGGCCCTGCTGGAGCCCCTGTTCCAGGCCCAGCGCCAGGCTTTCGCCGCCAACCCCATGCCGCCTGCCGCCCAGCGCCGGCAATGGCTCAAGAGCCTGCGCGAGGTGCTGGTGGCCGAGCAGCAGGCGTTGGTCGAAGCCCTGCGCCAGGACTTCGGCAACCGCAGCGCCGACGAGACCCTGCTGGCCGAGCTGATGCCCAGCCTGCAAGGCATCCACTACGCCAGCCGCCACCTCAAGGGCTGGATGAAAGCCTCGCGGCGCAAGGTCGGGGTGGCTTTCCAGCCGGCTTCGGCCAAGGTGGCCTACCAGCCCCTGGGCGTAGTCGGGGTGATCGTGCCGTGGAACTACCCGCTGTTCCTCGCCGTGGGGCCGCTGGTGGGGGCGCTGTCGGCGGGCAACCGGGTCATGCTCAAGCTCAGCGAGGCCACCCCGGCCACCGGCCTGCTGCTCAAGCGCCTGCTGGAACGGGTGTTCCCCAGCGACCTGGTGTGCGTGGTGCTGGGCGAGGCCGACGTGGGCATCGCCTTCTCGCGGCTGCCGTTCGACCATCTGCTGTTCACCGGTGCCACCAGCGTCGGCCGCCAGGTGATGCGCGCTGCCGCCGACAACCTCACCCCGGTGACCCTGGAACTGGGCGGCAAGTCGCCGGCCATCGTCAGCCACGATGTGCCCCTGAAGGACGCCGCCGAGCGTATCGCCTTCGGCAAGACCCTGAACGCCGGGCAGACCTGCGTCGCCCCCGACTACGTGCTGGTGCCGGCCGAGCGCCTGGACGCCTTCGTCGACGCCTACCGCCAGGCCGTGCTGGGCTTTTATCCACAGGTGCAGGGCAACCCGGACTACACCCACATCATCAACGAGCGCCAGCTGGCGCGGCTCAACCATTACCTCGACGACGCCCGGCGCAAGGGCGCGCGGGTAGTCGAGCTGTACCCGCAAGCGCCGGATGCGGGGCGCTGCCTGGCGCCGCAGGTGCTGCTCAACGTCAACGATGGCATGACGGTCATGCAGGACGAAATCTTCGGCCCGCTGCTGCCCATCGTGCCCTACGGCGAGCTGGACGAGGCCCTGGCCTACGTCAACGCCCGCCCTCGCCCGCTGGCCCTGTATTACTTCGGCTACGACAAGGCGGCCCAACAGCACGTATTGGCCCACACCCATTCCGGCGGCGCCTGCCTGAACGACACCCTGCTGCACGTGGCCCAGGATGACATGCCGTTCGGTGGCATCGGCCCCTCGGGCATGGGCCACTATCACGGCCACGAGGGCTTCCTGACCTTCAGCAAGGCCAAGGGCGTGCTGGTCAAGCAGCGCTTCAACGCCGCCCGGGTGATCTACCCGCCCTACGGCAAGGCCCTACAGAAACTGGTGTACAAGCTGTTCATTCGCTGAGGGCGCCGCCATGTACAGCCTCGACCGCCGCGCCGTGCTCAAGCTGGGCCTGGGCGCCAGCGCCTTGCTCGCCGTGGCCGGCCTGGGCGCCAGCCTCAGCGGCTGCAGCCAGGCCACGCCGGCCAACGGCTTCGCGGTGCTGCGCGACAGCGACCTGGCGTTCCTGCGGGCGCTGGTGCCGGTCATGCTGGCCGGCAGCACCGACGCCATACCGGCCGCCGTGGAGCAGACGCTGCAAGGCCTGGACAGCAGCCTCGAGCACCTGTCCGCGCCCATGCTCAAGCTCACCCAGCAACTGTTCGACGTACTCACCCTGCCCGTTACCCGCGGGCCGCTGACCGGGGTGTGGGGCAGTTGGCAGCAGGCCAGCCCCGAGCAGATCGAGGCCTTCCTGCAACGCTGGCAAGGCAGCAGCCTGAACCTACTGCGCCAGGGGCACGCGTCCTTGCTGCAACTGGTGCTGATGGCCTGGTACGGCCGCCCGCAGGCCTGGGCCCATTGCGGTTACCCAGGGCCACCCACCGTCTGAAAAACAACAATAAGAGAGCCTGTGATGCCTGTACCCGATCTGTTCCGCGACGGCATGGCCCGCGGCTGGAAAACCCATGACGGCTCACGCCTGCAGCAGGACCTGACGCTTGAAGCCGACGTGGTCATCATCGGCAGCGGTGCCGGTGGCGGCACCTCCGCCGAGATCCTCAGCGCCGCCGGCCTCAAGGTGCTGATCGTCGAGGAAGGCCCGCTCAAGACCAGCAGCGACTTCAAGATGATCGAGCCCCAGGCCTACGCCAGCCTCTACCAGGAAGGCATCGGCCGCATGAGCAAGGACGGCGCCATCACCATCCTCCAGGGCCGCGCGGTGGGCGGCACCACCCTGGTGAACTGGACGTCGAGCTTTCGCACGCCACCCCAGACTCTGGCGCACTGGGCCAGCGAGCACGGGGTGAAGGGCCATGGCGTGGATGACATGGCGCCCTGGTTCGAACGCATGGAACAACGCCTGGGCGTGGCCCCCTGGCTGATCCCGCCCAACGCCAACAACGAGGTCATCAGCCGCGGCTGCGAAGCCCTGGGCTACAGCTGGAAAGTCATCCCGCGCAACGTGCGAGGCTGCTGGAACCTGGGTTATTGCGGCCTAGGTTGCCCCACCAACGCCAAGCAATCGATGCTGGTAACTACCATTCCAGCCGCCCTCGACAAGGGCGCCGAGCTGCTCTACCTGACCCGCGCCCAGCGCCTGCTGATCGACGGCACGCGGGTAACCGGACTGGAATGCGTGGCCATGGACGAGCGCTGCGTGGCGCCCACCGGCACCACCATTACCCTCAAGGCCCGCCACTACCTGCTGGCCGGCGGCGGCATCAACAGCCCGGCCCTGCTGCTGCGCTCCAAGGCCCCCGACCCTCACGACCGGCTGGGCAAGCGCACCTTCCTGCACCTGGTGAATTTCTCCGCCGGGCTGTTCGAACAGGTGATCAACCCGTTCTACGGCGCGCCCCAGTCGATCTATTCCGACCATTTCCAGTGGCTCGACGGCACCACCGGGCCCATGGCCTACAAGCTCGAAGTGCCGCCCCTGCAACCGGCCTTGGCCAGCACCCTGCTGGGCGGCTTCGGCGCGGAAAACGCCGCGCGCATGGCGCAGCTGCCCCACACCCACATGATGCTGGCGCTGCTGCGCGACGGCTTCCACCCCGACAGCCAGGGCGGCAGCGTGGAGCTGCGCGACGATGGTTCGCCGGTGCTCGACTACCGCGTTTCCGACTATGCCTGGGACGGCGTGCGCCGGGCCTTCCTGAGCATGGCCGAGATCCAGTTCGCGGCCGGCGCACAAAGCGTGCTGCCGCTGCACAACGACGCCCGCCCGGCGAAAACCCTCGACGAAGCTCGACAAATGATCGCCGGGCTGCCCCTGGAGCTGTTCCGCACCCGCCTGGGCAGCGCCCACGTCATGGGCGGCTGCGCCATGGGCGAGGACCCGGGCCGCGCGGTCACTGACAGCCTGGGCCGGCACCACCAGCTGGAGAACCTGTCGATCCACGACGGTTCGCTGTTCCCCACCAGCATTGGCGCCAACCCGCAGCTGTCGGTGTACGGCCTGAGCGCGCAACTGAGCACCCTGCTCGCCCAACGCCTGAGGCCAGAGCCCCCGTAGCAGCTGCCGCAGACTGCGTCCGGATTCCCCGCGGTGTGCCGGTAAAAGCGCAGCGCATTGGACGCGGCCTGCGGCCGCTGCTACAGAAACCGCGTTGCCTGACGCCATGCGCGGTCAGCGGGTCGCACCCCCCGTAGCAGCTGCCGCAGGCGGCGTCCGGATTCCCCGCGGTGCGCCGGGAAAAACGCGGCGCCTTGGACGCGGCCTGCGGCCGCTGCTACAGAAACCGCGTTGCCTGACGCCGTGCGCGGTCAGCGGGTCGCACCCCCCGTAGCAGCTGCCGCAGGCTGCGCCCGGATTCACCGCGGTGCGCCGGTAAAAGCACAGCGCCTTGGACGCGGCCTGCGGCCGCTGCTACAGAAACCGCGTTGCCTGACGCCGTGCGCGGTCAGCGGGTCGCACCCCCCGTAGCAGCTGCCGCAGGCTGCGGCCAGATTCACCGCGGTGCGCCGGGAAAAACGCGGCGCCTTGGACGCGGCCTGCGGCCGCTGCTACAGAAACCGCGTTGCCTGACGCCGTGCGCGGTCAGCGGGTCGCGCCCCCCGTAGCAGCTGCCGCAGGCTGCGCCCGGATTCACCGCGGTGCGCCGGGAAAAG
>NZ_JBWGIG010000034.1:0-70544 GCF_056312595.1 Pseudomonas sp. GYB4201
ACACTGAAGATCTCCAGTGTGGATTCGGGCCAGCGCAGCCTTCGGCAGCGGCTACGCGGCAGGGGTGTCAGCGGCGGCAGCGGCTACGCGACGGGGTGTCAGCGGCGGCAACGTGGTAGCCGCTGCCGCCAGGCTGCGCTGGCCCTTGAGTACACTGAAGATCTCCAGCGTGGATTCGGGCCAGCGCAGCCTTCGGCAGCGGCTACGCGGCAGGGGTGTCAGCGGCGGCAGCGTACTGGGCGCGCCAGGTCATGGCCAGCACCATCAGCAGTCCCAGCGCGCCCATGCCGGCGCCCGCCAGGGAAATGGCCGGGTAGCCCAGGCCCGCGTTGATCACCGCGCCACCCAGGGCGGCGCCAATGGCGTTGCCGAAGTTGAACGCGCCGATGTTCACCGCCGAGGCCAGGTTGGGGGCGTCCTTGGCCGCTTCCATCACGCGCATCTGCAGCGGCGGCACCAGGGCGAAGCTCGCCGCGCCCCACACCAGAATCGCCACTGCAGCCGCCAGCGGCCAGCGCATCAGCACCGCGAAGGCCAGCAGCACCACGATCAACACCGCCAGCGAGACGATCAGCGTGCGGTCCACCGAGCGGTCGGCGGCTTTGCCACCCCAGATGTTGCCCAGGGTCAGGCCGATGCCGAACAGCACCAGCATGCCGGTGATGAAGTTGGTGGAGGCGTGGGTGGCGTCGCGCAAAATAGGCGCGATGTAGGTGAACACGGTGAACATGGCGCTGGAACCCACCACGGTCAACGCCAGCGCCGACAGCACCGGGCCGCGGCCCAGCACGCGGATCTCCGCCATCAGGCCATCACCCTTGGGCGCCGGCACGTTGGGCAGGGCGTACCACAGCGAGGCCATGGCCACCGCACCCAGGCTGGCAATGCCCCAGAACGCCGTGCGCCAGCCGAAGGTTTCGCCGAACCAGGTGGCCAGGGGCACGCCGCCGATGGTCGCCAGGGTCAGGCCCATGAACATGGCGGCCACGGCGCCGGCGCGCTTGTCCGGCGGCACCACGCTGGCGGCGACGATGGAGCCGATCCCGAAGAACGCGCCGTGGTTGAGCGAGGTCACCACCCGCGCCATCAGCAGGGTTTCGTAGTTGCTGGCCAGGGCTGACAGCAGGTTGCCGAGGGTGAAGATCGCCATCAGCCCGATCAGCAGCTGGCGGCGTGGCACGCGGGCGGTGGCCAGGGTCATCAGCGGCGCGCCGATCAGCACGCCCAGGGCGTAGGCGCTGACCAGCAGGCCGGCAGTGGGAATCGACACGCCCAGGTCGGCGGCAATGCCCGGCAGCATGCCCATGGGCGCGAACTCGGTGACGCCGATGCCAAAGGCGCCGATGGACAGAGCGATTAACGGTGGATTGATACGCATAGGTTACTCCTCATCTATGCGGTGAATGCTACGATCGAGGCTTTTACAGCGGTAGTCCCAGTTCGGGACCAACACCTTTGCGTAGGAAGCACAAATGGACATCACCGGGCGTTCGGGGGAAATCGACGTGTTCGTCAGGGTGGCCGAGGCCGGCAGCCTGTCGGGCGCGGCGCGGGCACTGGGGCTGACGCCGTCGTCGGTCAGCCGCATCATCGCCCGCACCGAGCAGCGCCTGGGCACGCGGCTGCTGATCCGCACCACCCGCGCCATCACCCTCACGGCTGAAGGCGAGGCCTACCTGCGCGGCGCGCGGCGGATTTTGGCGGACCTGGCCGAGGTCGAGGACGCCATCACCGACCAGGGCGTGCCGCGCGGCCGGCTGCGGGTCAGCGCCGCCCTGGCCCATGGCCGGCAGACCATCGTGCCGCTGGTGGCGGCGTTCAGCGCCCGTTACCCGGCCATCTTGGTGGACCTGATGCTGGGCGACGAGGTGGTCGATATTCTCGCCGGCCAGGCCGACGTCGCCATCCGCTTCGGCCAACTGGCCGACAGCCCGCTGACCGCGCGGCTGATCGGCGACACCGGCCAGGTGGTGGTGGCATCCCCCGAGTACCTGGCCCGCTGCGGCACCCCGCAGGTGCCCGAAGACCTGCTGGCGCACAACTGCCTGCGCTTCAACTTCCGCCGCGCCACCAGCGACTGGCCGTTCCGCCGCGACGGCGAGGACTTCGCTTTGAAAGTCAGCGGCACCATCGAAGGCAACAGCGGCGAGGCGCTGGCGCAGCTGGCCAGCCTGGGCGCGGGCATTGCGCGCATCGGCGCCTTCAGCGTGGCGCAGCAGCTGCGCGACGGCACCTTGGTGCCGCTGCTGGAAGCCTACAACCCCGACGACCGCGAGCCGATCCACGCCGTCTTCATCGGCGGCGCGGCCATGCCAGCCCGCGTCCGCGCCTTCGTCGACTTCCTAGTGCAGCACCACCCCACCCCGTAGCAGTTGCCGCAGGCTGCGTCCAAACCTGGGAAAATGCGGGACGCAGCCTGCGGCAGCTGCTACGGGGTTTACGTAAGTTTCGGTATTTGTTGTATTTTTTTTTGTTTTGGCGCTTGACGCATGGGCTGAAAACACGTTTAATGCGCCCCGTTGCCCAGATAGCTCAGTCGGTAGAGCAGAGGATTGAAAATCCTCGTGTCGGCGGTTCGACTCCGTCTCTGGGCACCACAACTTCCGAAACCCCTGATTGCCGCAAGGCGTCAGGGGTTTTTTGTTGGCCGTCATTCCTGCATCGACGCCAGCAGCCACTCGCGAAACACCGCCGCGCACGCCGAGCGTCCGCGGTGCTTCACCGACACCAGGTATTCGCCCTTGCCGGTGCGGCATTCAAAATCCGTCACCCGCTGCAGTTCGCCCCTGGCCAACGCCTCATCGGCCATGAACGACCATGCCAGGCCAATGCCCATGCCTTGCTGCACGGCGCGGTAGGCCAGGGTCAGCTGGTTGAACACCGGCGCCTTGTCCCGTGGCGTGTAGTCCACGCCCAGGTGGCCGAACCATTGCGGCCAGTCCATGCATTGCCAGGCGCGGGTGTCGATCTGCACCAGGTTGGCCTTGGCCAGCTGCGCCAGGCTGTCGATGGCGGCCACGTCCAGGCCGGGGTGGGCCACCGGATAGACGATCTCCGGCAACAGGAAATCGCTGTCCAGGGTCGCCCAGGCGCCGTCGCCGTACAGCACGCCCAGGTCGAAGTCGTTGAGGCTGGTGTCGTCGAATTCGTTGATGGCGTGCACGTGCACGGCGATGTCGGGGTAGACCTTGTTGAACTCGATCAGCTTGGGGAACAGCCAGAACTGCGCCAGGGCGTGGGTGGCCAGCACCGACACGGCGTTGCTCTGGTGCACGTTGCGGATGCGCGTGACGCTCTGGTACAGGGTGCCCAGCAGCACGTTGACGGTCATCAGCAGCTCGTCGCCGGCACCGGTCAGGGCCACACCGCGCGGCTTGCGCTCGAACAGCGGCACGCCCATGGCGTCTTCCAGCTGGCGCATCTGTTTGCTCACCGCGCTTTGGGTGAGGAACAGCTCACCCGCCGCGGCGGTGAAGCTGGCGTGGCGGGCCACGGCCTCGAAGGTGATCAGGGTTTCCAGCGGCGGCAGGGTACGCAGGTAACGGTTGATGATGAGGGTCCTCGCAGGCATTCCCCTGGGGAATGGGTAGCCCACTTTTTATCGCAGGTGACGGGCGCTGTCCACGGCTAGAATCGCGCCATTAGCGTTAACTGCCAGAGTCGAGACAATGAACCGTGGGATAGTGTTTGCCGTGTTGGCCGGGGCCATCTGGGGCGGGGTGATCATCGCCCCGTCGTTGTTGCCCGAGTTCAACGCGGTACTGATCAGCAGCGTGCGTTTTGCCTTGTACGGGCTGTTTTCGTTGCTGGTGGCGCTGCCCATGGCCGGGCGCCTGCTGGCGCGGCTCAAGCGCCGCGACCTGTCGATGCTGCTGCGCCTGTCGCTGACCGGCAACGTGCTCAACTTCGCCCTGCTGGGGGCCTCGGTGCAGCTGAGCGGGGTGACCACGGCGGCGCTGATCAACGGCATGCTGCCGGTGGCCATTACCTTCCTGGGGCGCGGCGACGCCGGTTCGCTGCCGATGAAGCGGCTCAAGCTGCCACTGCTGATGGTATTCCTCGGCATCGTATCGGTGAGCCTGCAGCACGCCGGCGGCCATGCTGGCGGCACCTCCCTGGGCCGCCAGCTGCTGGGCCTGGCCTGCGGCCTGAGTGGCGTGGTGTGCTGGTCGTGGTACGCCACCCACAACGGGCGCTACCTCAAGCACAGCCACTTCAACAGCAGCGAGTGGTCGACGCTGCTGGGCATCGTCACCGGCGGCGTTGCCGTGGTGGTGGGCGCGCTTGCCCTGTTGCTGTTCCCCAACCTGGTGCCGGCCCAGGTGGACCACGATCGTTGGATGACCTTCCTGTGGGTAAGCCTGTTCCTGGCGCTGTGCGGCTCGTGGCTGGCCAACAGCCTGTGGAACGCCTGCTCGCGGCGCATGGCCAGTTCCCTGAGCGGGCAGATGATCGTCTTCGAGACGCTGTTCGCCTGTGTCTACGGTTTCGTCTACGGCCAGCGCGCGCCGGGGCTGATGGAGCTGGTGTCGATCGCGCTGCTGGTGGGCGGCGTGGTGTGGGCGGCCCGCCGGCACCAGCACGCCCATATAGCCTCGTAGCAGCTGCCGCAGGCTGCGTCCGGGCACCGCGCAAATCCGTGTCGTACGTGGACGCGGCCTGCGGCCGCTGCTACAGGCGCCGCGTGGCGGGGTTACGCAGCGGTAATGGCGGTGTTGATGCGGCTGGCCAGGTCTTCCATGGTGAACGGCTTGGTCAGCAGGTGCATGCCCGGCTCGAGCTGTTGCGCCCAGGCCTCGGCGTTATGGGCGTAGCCGGTGATGAACAGCACCTTGAGCCCAGGGCGTAGGCTGCGGCCGGCGTCCGCCACCTGGCGGCCGTTGATGCCGCCGGGCAGGCCGACGTCGGTGACCAGCAGGTCGATCCGCCGGCTGGACTGCAGAATGTCCAGGCCGCTGGCGCCGTCGGCGGCTTCCAGGGCGGTGTAGCCCAGTTCGTCCAGCACTTCGATGACCAACATGCGCACGGTGGGTTCGTCGTCGATCACCAGCACGGTCTCACCCTGTTCCGCGTGGGGCAGCGGCGCCGGTGGCAATGGCGCCTGGGCGTCGCCCAAAGCTTCGCGCGAGCGCGGCAGGTACAGGGTCATGGTGGTGCCCTGGTCAGGCTGCGACTGGATGTGCACGCTGCCGCCGGACTGGCGCACGAAGCCGTAGATCATCGACAGGCCCAGGCCGGTGCCCTTGCCCGTGGGCTTGGTGGTGAAGAACGGGTCGAAGGCGTGGGCCATGACGTCGCTGCTCATGCCACTGCCGGTGTCGCTGACGCTCAGGGCCAGGTACTCGCCGGGCACCAGGTCGCGCTCGCGGGCGGCCTTGGCGGCCAGTGTGCAGTTGCGGGTCTGGATGCCCAGGGTGCCGCCCAGGGGCATGGCGTCGCGGGCGTTGATGCACAGGTTGAGCAGGGCGTTTTCCAGCTGGTTGGCGTCCACCTGGGTCAGCCACAGCGGCTGTTCGCTGTGGAGGTCCACCTGTACGGCCGGGCCGACGGTGCTGCGGATCAGCTCCAGCATGCCCAGCACCAGGCGGTTGGCGTCGGTGGGCGTGGGGTCCAGGGTCTGCCGGCGCGAGAAGGCCAGCAGCCGATGGGTGAGCGCCGCGGCCCGCCGTGCGGCGCCCAGGGCGGCGTCCAGGTAGCGCCCGGTTTCGGCGACGCGGCCCTTGGCGATGCGCAGGCGGATCATCTCCAGGCTGCCCATGACGCCGGTCAGCAGGTTGTTGAAGTCGTGGGCCAGGCCGCCAGTGAGTTGGCCCACGGCTTCCATCTTCTGGCTTTGGCGCAGCTGCTGTTCCAGCAGGCGCTGGGCGGTCATGTCGACGCCCACGCCGGTGCGCCGCACGGGCTCGCCGGCGGCGTTGAAGTAGGTGTGGCCGCGCGACAGCACCCAGCGCACCGAGCCGTCGGGGTGGACGATGCGGTATTCCAGCTCCAGGTCGCCGCTGTTGACCAGGCCGCCGGCCATGGTCCGGCGCAGCGCGGCCAGGTCGTCGCCGTGCACGTTGGCAAGAAAGTCCGTGCGCTTGATGCCCTGGGCGCCCTGCACCGGGTCGATGGCGTACAGCTCGCTGATGCCGGCGTCGCAGTAGAAGCAGTCGTTGGCCACCTCGTAGGTCCACACGCCCACGCCGCTGACGGCGGACAGGGCCAGGCGGGCGAAGTCCATGGAGTCGTGCAGGGCGGTCTCGCGCGGCTGTTCGGCGGTGACGTCGCGCGCCTCGGAGGGCGCGGTGTGGAGGATCTGCTGCGCCGCCTGGCGGGCGTCCTCGACGCTGGCGTAATGCCCCTCGCGCACCTGGTTCTCGAGCAGGCTGCGCAAGGCGAGGTCAAGGGCGAGGTCCCGTGGGGCCCGGTAAGGCATGCGCGGCTTCTCGGCTGGAAATGGCTGAGCGGCAATTATCACACAACCGCGCAAGCTACGCTTCAGGGGTGGACTCATTGCCTGGAGCGCACTGCCATGAACAAGAACACCCTTTGCCTGTGGTACGACGGCGAGGCGCTGGACGCCGCGACTTTTTACGCGCAAACCTTTCCAGACAGCGCGGTGGGCGCGGTGCACCGCGCGCCCTCGGACTACCCGGCGGGCAAGGAGGGCGACGTGCTGACGGTGGACTTCACGGTGATGGGCATCCCGTGCCTGGGCCTCAATGGCGGCCCAGGCTTTCCCCACAGCGAGGCCTTTTCCTTCCAGGTGGCCACGGAGGACCAGGCCGAGACTGACCGCCTGTGGCACGCCATCGTCGGCAACGGCGGCCAGGCCAGCGAGTGCGGCTGGTGCAAAGACAAGTGGGGGCTGTCCTGGCAGATCACCCCGCGGGTGCTGACCGAGGCGTTCACCGGCAGCGACCGCGAGGCCGCCCGGCGCGCGTTCGAGGCGATGATGACCATGGGCAAGATCGACGTCGCCGCCATCGAGGCCGCGATCAAGGCGTGAGCCGGTGGCGCTGGTGGCTGCGCAGGCACCAGGCCACGCCCACCACCAGCAGCACCATGGCGACCACCTCCTGGCTGTCCGGCCAGCGCTGCTCCCAGAGGAAGCCCAGCAGCAGCGCGCTGAGGGTTTCGATCACCAGCACCTGGCCGCTCAAGGCCAGGGGCAGCAGGCGGCTGGCCTGGTTCCAGAAGGCGCCGCCGATCACCGAGGCCAGCAGCGCCACCCCGGCGGTGACCAGCACGGCGTGCAGGTCGATAGCGGCCAGGTGGCTGCCCAGCACCGGCACGGCCAGCAGCAGCGCCAGGGCGCCGGTGACCACACCGGTCAACAGCGCCCAGTCCTGGGCCGACACGGCGGTCAGCGCCAGGCGCCGGGCGTTGCTGACCGCGTACCAGCTCCAGGTCAGCAGCGCGCCAAACGCGCACAGCAGCCCGACGACGCTGCCCAGCGCGGCGCCGTGCATGGCGTGCAGGCTGATCAGCGCCACCCCTGCGGTGGCGCACGCCAGCGAGGGCAGCAGCCGGGCGAAGGGCACGGCGCCGGCGTCGCCACGGCCGGCAAGCGCTACCAGCACCGGGATCAGCCCGACCACCAGCGAGGTGGTGGCCACGCCGACCCGCTGCACGGCGCTGCCCACCAGCGCGTAATAAATCAGCGTGCCAACCAGGCTCAGCCAGCACAGCGCCCGCCAGTCGGCGCGAGTCAACTGCGCGCGCACCTGGCGCCAGCGCGGCAGCAGCAACGCCAGGGAGAACAGCCCGTAGGCAAGGAAACGCAGTACCGCGAATTCAAGCCCCGACAGCTGCGGCGTCAGCGCCGGGCCAAGAAAGATCACGCCCCAGCACATGCCCGCGGCGACGCCGTAGCCAATGCCCTTGGCCAAGGATGGATGAGTTGTCATGCAGCAACCGCCTGATGGAAAGGGCCGCAGTGTGCCGGCTGCGCGCTTCGGCGTATTGGCCCAGGCTGTCGACGCCTTTACCCAGGCTGGCGCGCGGCGTGGCGGTAGGCCGCCGGCGTGGTGTCGCACAGGCGGCGCATGGCCCGGGTGAGGGCGGCCTGGTCGCTGAAACCGACCTTCAGGGCGATATCGGCGAGTGGTAGGCGGCTCTCGGCCAGCCAGCGGCAGGCATGGCGCATGCGCAGCTGCGCCAGCCACGCCTGGGGCGCTTGCGCGTAGCGCTCGGCAAAGCGCCGGTGCAGCTGGCTGACGCTCATGGCGGCGACCCGGGCCATGGCCTCGTTGCTCCAGGCCTGGCCGGGGTCGGCTTCCAGGTGTGCCAGCAGGCGGTCCATGCCGCTGGCCGGCTGGCCGGCGTCACGGCCCAGGCTGTCGAGCAACAGCGGCAGCAGGTGTGGCGCACTCTGGGGCAGCCCCTGTGCGCCGAGCAGGTCGGCGAACTCGATCAGGCGGCGGGTGGCGGCGGACACCGGCACGTAGGTGCGGCGTGCCAGGGCCTCGAGGGTGCGTGCCTCGAACCAGCCGTTGGGGCAGTCCAACACCAGGAAGCGGTTGGCGCCGTCGGCGCGCTGGCCGTGCTCAGCACCGGGGGCGATCAGCGCCGCCAGCGACAGGTCCAGGCGCGCGCCACGGCCCTGCACTTCCATCTCCATGCCGCCGGCCACGGCAGCACCAGCTGGGTAAAGCCGTGCTGGTGGTGGGCGCATTCGCCGCTGTAGCTACGCAGGTCGAGGGATGGGGTCACGGCAGTGTTCCAGCCAGCGGAGTGGGGTCGAGGTGAATAGCATGCCACGCACTCGGCAAGACGCCAAACCTGTAGCAGCGGCCATAAGGCCGCGTCCGGCCGCACCACGGTATTGGCACCGGACGCAGCCTGCGGCAGCTGCTACGGGTGTGAGGTCAGTTGCCGTCGGCGACCTTGCGTTCGATTTCGGCGGTTTTCTTTTGCAGGGTCTCGGCGTCCTGCTCTTTGGCGCGGGTGGATGAAGGGGTGATGACCTCATCGACGCCACGGGTGTCGTCGTCGCGGTCTTCCAGGTCGCGCTTCACCACGTTCACCGGTTTGCCGGAAGTGTCGGTGGGCGGGGCGTTTTCGGGGCGGTTGTCGGTGCTCATGATGGTCTCCTGGGGTGTATGCACGGTTGAACCGCCCCAAGGCCAATGGTTCGTTTTTTCTGCCGGCGAAATTTTTTAAACCTTCTTCAAGGCGCCCGGGTCGATTGGGAACAGGCGGGCTCGGGCAGAAGAGGGCGACTCATGATTGGTGTGGTGATTCCGGCGCACAATGAAGCAAGCTACATCGCCCCTTGCCTGGCCTCGATCCAGGCGGCGGCGCGGCACCCGCAGCTGGCGGGCATGACGGTAAAAGTGCTGGTGGTGCTCGACCACTGCAGCGACGAAACCGGGTTGCTGGCGGCTGCGGCCGGGTGCGAGGTGCTGGAGGTGGGCTTTCGCAACGTCGGCAAGGCGCGGGCCTTCGGCGCCCAGGCGTTGCTCAACGCCGGCGCGCAATGGCTGGCGTTTACCGATGCCGACACGCGGGTGCCGGGCGACTGGCTGGCGCGCCAACTGGCGTTCCAGGCCGATGCGGTGTGTGGCACGGTGGCGGTGGACAGCTGGGCCGAGCACACCGAGCAGGCGCGGGCGAAGTACCTGGCGGGGTACCGGTTCGAGGAGGGGCACCGGCACATCCATGGCGCCAACCTGGGGCTGAGCGCCGAGGCCTATGCCAGGGCTGGCGGTTTCCAGCACCTGGCGGCCCATGAAGACGTGCAGTTGGTCGCAGACCTTGAGCGCATCGGCGCGCGCATCGTGTGGACGGCAACCACCTCGGTGGTCACCAGCGCGCGCCGCGATTTCAAGTGCCGCGAGGGGTTTGGCGAGTATTTGTTGTCGCTGCAGGACGCCGCCTTCGGCAGCTGCTACGGGGCGTGTAGCAGCGGCCGCCAGGCCGCGTCCGAAGGCGACCCGGTCAGAACAGATTGATCGGGTAGGTGACGATCACCCGGTGCTCGTCCTGGTCGCGCACGCCGGGAAACTCGGTGCGCATGGAGGCGTGCCGCAGCGCCACGCTGAGGTCCTTGGCCGGGCCCGATTGCACGGTGTAGGTCAGGGTCAGGTTGCGCTCCCACTCACTCTTGTCGCCAGTGGCGGTGCGCGCGCCCGAGCCGCTTTCGTACATGCCCAGGAAGGTCAGGCCCGGCACGCCCATGGCGGCGAAGTCATAGCCGTAGCGCACCTGCCAGGTGCGTTCGCCGGCGCGCTGGAACTTGCCGATCATCGACTCGGTGATGAAGTACGACGTCGAGCCGTCGCCCTGGTTCAGCCACACCGCATCGCTGTCGCCGGTCACCTGCTGGTAGCCGGCGGCGATCGTGTGTGGGCCCACCAGGTAGGTGAACAGCGCGCTGGACAGCTGGCTGTCGACCTTGCCCTTGGTCACACCGTCGCCGTAGTAGCCGGCGGTGTAGTAGTCCGGGTCATTGTCGTTCTTGCCGGCCGAGCTGTTGTTGAAGTAACGCAGGTCGGTGCGCAGGGTGCCGGGGCCCACCTTCCAGTTGTTCACCAGGCCCAGGAAGTGCTGGTTGTAGAAGTTCTCCAGGCCGCCGTAGTAGTACTGCAGCAGCAGGTCGGGGGTGGCTTTCCAGTCGACGCCGGCGTACTGGAACTTGTGCACGAACTTGCCGGTGAGGCGGCTGTTGGAGCCGGGAATGGACATGCCCATCTGGTTGGTCGACCCACGGCCCTTGACGCTGTCCAGTTGGCCGGCGATGAAGGTGAAGTGGTCGAGGTCCTTGGACTGGATCTGCTCGCCGTTGAAGGTCTGTTGCAGCAGGCGGTCGGTGGACATCACCACCGGCAGCATCGGCACCAGGGTACCGGCGCGCACCTCGGTCTTGGCGAAGCGCATCTTCGCCGTGGCGCCCAGGCTGCCGAACTCATCGGCGGCGCGGCCGTTGTCGGTGGGGAAGATGTTGCCGTTGTAGGCGGTGCCCGACGGGTTGTAGTGGGTGCCCTTGCCCGAGTCCAGCTTGATGCCGAGCATGCCAATGGCGTCCACGCCGAAACCGACGGTGCCGGGGGTGTAGCCGGACTTGAAGTTGAGGATGAAGCCCTGGCCCCATTCCTGGGTGTAGTTGGGGTTGGCGGCGCCGCTGCGGTTGTCGGCGTTGCTGAAGAAGTTGCGCGCCAGCAGGGTCGCGGTGCTGTCCTCGATAAAGCCTTCGGCGTTGCTTGGTTGCGCCATGGCCAGGCCGCACAGGCCGGCCAGAATTGCGGGTGCGCGGTAAGCTGCGCGATTCAAGAGCACCATCGGGAATTCCTCATGCTGTAGTCAATGTTGTGAGAGGCAGGTGCAGGGGCGGCAGTTAAGGTTTTTATTGTTCTTCAGGAGCAACAGGTGCGGCGGCGCGGGTCAGCGCCACCGGCGGCAAGCGGTACAGCACCCACAGGGCCAGCACGCCCAGGCCGGCGCACAGCAGCAGGCCGCTGCCCAGCGCTTGCGCCAGTGCCTGGCGGGCCAGCTGCAGCAGCGCCGGGTCGCCGCCGGCCTTGAGCAGCACTTGTGGGTCGATGAAGCGGGGCAGGGCGTCGGCCTGGCCGGCGGCGATGAACGCGCCTTGCAGGTGGCTGGCGTACAGCAGTTTGATCAGCACGCCCATCACGGCCGTGCCCAGCAACCCGCCCACCAGGCGCAGCGACTGGGTGAGGGCGGTGGCGATGCCCAGGAACTGCCGCTCGGCCAGGGTCTGGGTGAACACCGTGAGGTTCATCAGGATGAACCCCAGGCCCAGCCCGGCCAGCAGAATCAGCCCCAGCAACGCGTGGAACGAGGCGTGCAGGCCCACCAGCGCCAGCCCGGCGCAGGCCACCAGCAGCACGGCGAAACCTGCCAGGGGAATCAGGTTGGGGTTGCGCAGGTGGGTGATGATGCGGCCGTTGACGATGGCCCCCAGGGTGATGCTCAGGGCCAGCGGCGTGATCAGCAGGCCGGCGTCTTGGGGCGAATAGCCGTAGCTGCCTTGCAGCAGCAGCGGCAGATAGAACAGCAGGCTGAACATGATGGCCCCGGCCAGCAGCGACAGCACGAACAGCAGGCGCACGCTGGGCGAGCGGAACAGCGCGGCCGGCAACAGCGCATCGCTGCAGCGGCGCTCCCAGCACCACAGCGCGACCGCAGCGGCGATGCACACCGCACCCAGTATCGCGCTGCCCCACACCTGGGCCTGGCCCAGCCATTCCACGAACAATTGCAAACTGCCCAGCGCCACCGCGATCAGCAGCGCGCCCAGCCAGTCCAGGCGAATGGCGCGGCTTTGCAGCGGACGATAATGGGGCAGGTAGCGCCAGGCGAAGCACAGCGCCACCGCGCCCAGCGGCAGGTTGATATAGAACACCGAGCGCCAGCCGAAGGCGCCGGTCAAATACCCGCCCAGGCCCGGGCCGATGGCGTTGACCACGCTGAACAGCGCGCTCAGCAGGATCTGCCAGCGCAGGCGCTGGCGGGTGTCGGGAAACAGTTCGGGGATGCAGGCAAACGCAGTGCCGATCAGCATGCCGCCGCCCACCCCTTGCAGGGCGCGGCCCAGCACCAGCACCAGCATGTCGTTGGCCAGGGCACACACCAGCGAGGCCAGGGTGAAGATCACCGTGGCCGCCAGCACGAAGGGCTTGCGCCCGTAGTAGTCGCCCAGGCGGCCGAAAATCGGGATGGTGACGATGGAGGCCAGCAGGTAGCCGGTGGCTACCCAGGCGTACAGCTCGAAGCCCTGCAACTGGGCGACGATGCTCGGCAAGGCGTTGCCGATCACCGTCTGGTCGAGGGCCGAGAGCATCAGCACCAGGGAGAGGCCGAGCATGGCCAGCAAGGCTTGCTTGAAGGTCAGGGCGCTGTGGCTCGGCATCGTCATCATCGAACCCCTTACACCAGCGCCGCGACGGCGGCGGCGATGCGCTGGCAGCCGGTTTCCAGGGTCTCGATGGCCGAGGCCGTGGACATGCGGAAGAACGGTGCCAGGCCGTAGGCGCTGCCGGGAATCACCGCCACGCCCTGGCTTTCCAGCAGGTAGAGGATGAAGTCGCTGTCGCTGGCCAGCACCTGGCCTTGCGGAGTGCGCTTGCCCAGCACGGCGCCACAGTTGACGTACAGGTAGAAGGCGCCTTCGGGCGGAATGCAGCTGAGGCCGTCGATGGCGTTGATCAGTTCCAGGCAGCGGTCGCGGCGCTGGCGGTACACCGCGCGGCTTTGCTCGATGAAGCTCTGGTCACCGTTGAGGGCGGCCACCGCGGCAGCCTGGCTGACGCTGCAGGCGTTGCTGGTGGACTGCGACTGCAGGGTGGCCATGGCGGTGATCAGGTCGGCGGGGCCGGCGCCGAAGCCGATGCGCCAGCCAGTCATGGCGTAGGACTTGGACACGCCGTTGATCACCAGCACGCGGTCCTTGAGCCGCGGTTCCACGGCCAGGATGTGGGTGGCGGGGCGGTCGTCGTAGCGGATGTGCTCGTAGATGTCGTCGGTCATCACCAGCACGTCGGGGTAGTCCAGCAGCACGTCGGCCAGGGCGCGCAGCTCCTCGGCGTGGTACACGGCGCCGGTGGGGTTGCTCGGCGAGTTCAGCAGCAGCCAGCGGGTGCGCGGGGTAATCGCGGCACGCAGCTGCTCGGCGGTGAGCTTGAAGTGGTGTTCCTCGGTGCAGGCCAGGGTCACCGGCTCGCCTTCGCAGGCCAGCACCATGTCCGGGTACGACACCCAGTAGGGCGCGGGAATCAGCACCTCGTCGCCCGGGCCCAGGGTGGCGGAGAAAGCGTTGTAGATGGCGCTCTTGGCGCCGTTGGTGACTACTACCTGAGACGGCGTGTAGGCCAGGCCGTTTTCACGCTGCAGCTTGGCAACGATGGCCTGGCGCAGTTCCGGGGTGCCGGCGTTCTGGGTGTAGCGGGTGTCGCCGTTGTCGATGGCGGCGCAGGCGGCCTGGCGGATGTGCGCCGGGGTGTCGAAGTCGGGCTCGCCCACCACCAGGTTGATGATCGACTTGCCGGCGCGGCGCAGTTCGTTGGCGCGGTCGGCAGCGGCGCTGCTGGGCGAGGGTTTGATGCGGTGCACTCGGGCGGCGATGCGGGAAGCGGTCACGGGGGAGTCCTCGGTGGTGGCCTGATGACGGCTACGTTACGAGGCGAGGCGGCGGGGCTGATAAGACAAGTTTGTTCTGGTTTGATAGGCACAGCTTATGACCGCTTGGTGCATGGGGTGCACCAAGATGGTGCTATGGCGTATTTGCGGGGGATGGGCGGGTTTAGTGGAGCCTCTTGTCCTGATGCCATATCAAAGACTTATGGTGGGGCCATCGCGAGCAAGCTCGGCTCCTACCGGTAGGAGCCGAGCTTGCTCGCGATGAGGCCCTGAAGTGCGACACATGACCACCCAGTCAAAACATGGCCCGCCTCTTGCTCTATCAGGTGTTATCCACCTGCCAGAGTGTGCCACCCACGTGAACCTGCGCCGTTTGAAGTACTTCGTGAAGATCGTCGATGTCGGCAGCCTGACCCAGGCCGCCGACGTGCTGCACATCGCCCAGCCAGCCCTGAGCCAGCAGCTGGTCACCCTGGAGGCCGAGCTGCAGCAGCAGTTGATCATCCGCACCAAGCGCGGCGTCACGCCCACCGAGGCCGGCAAGGTGCTGTATGGCCACGCGCAGCTAATCCTGCGCCAGTGCGAGCAGGCTCAGAGCGACGTCAACGCCACCGGTTTCGCCTTGTCCGGCCAGGTGTCGGTGGGCCTGGCCCCGGGCACTGCGGCCTCGGCGCTGTCGCTGCCGCTGTTGCGCCGGGTGCGTGAGCGCCACCCCGGCATCCTGCTGTACCTCAATGAAAACTTTGGCACCACCCTCAGTGAGCTGATCATGAACGGCCGCATGGACATGGCCGTGCTCTACGGCGGCCGCGAAGTGCACGGCCTGACCTTCGTGCCGCTGTTGCGCGAGCAGCTGTACCTGGTGAGCGCCGACCCCGAGCTGCAACGCCGCGACGAGATCGGCCTGGCCGAAGTGGCCGAGCTGGAGCTGTTGCTGCCGCGCACCTACAACACCATGCGCCGCCTGGTGGACGAAGCCTTCCTGAAGATTGGCCTCAGCGCCCGGGTGATCGCCGAGGTGGAGTCTTCCACCACCCTGGCCACCGCCGTCAGCGAGCATTTTGGTTCCACCATCCTCCCCGAGTCCGCCGCCCGCGCCCTGGTGGCCGTGCACGAGGCGCACCTGGTGCGCATCACCGCGCCGGACATCGAGGCGCCGCTGGCGCTGTGCCTGTCGGGGCATTTGCCGCTGTCGGTGCCGGCCCAAGCGGTGAAGGCGATCTTGCTGGAGTTGATTGCCGAGATGCGTGGGTAACGCCGCCGTAGCCGCTGCCGTCAGGCTGCGCTGGCCAGTCTGAACCCTGAAGACCTTCAGCGAGGTACAGGGCCAGCGCAGCCTGGCGGCAGCGGCTACGCGATGGTCATAAGCGACCCTTATCTCTCCACAGCCAAACCGTCTTGGCCGTGTTTTTGTGCGCTCGATAGAGTTCATCCAGCCACTTTTACTATTCACGGCAGGGGCCATTGCATGAACCCGGAACGCATTAAAGCGCTGATCGACCTGATGGCCGAATCCGACCTCAGCGAGCTGAGCCTCAACGAAGGCGACACCCAGCTGCGCCTGCTGCGCGACGGCCAGCCCGTGGCGGCCGTCGCTCGCCCGCTGACGGCGACAGTTGCCGCCGCCACCCCGGCACCCAGCAGCGACACCTTTGAAGCCAGCGCCGCCCTCTACGGCGTGCTGCACCTGACCCCCGCGCCCGACCAGCCCGCGTTCGTGCAGGTGGGTGACGCGGTAGAGGCCGGCCAGACCCTGGCCGTGGTGGAAGCCATGAAGATGTTCCACCCGCTGAAGGCCGAACGCGCCGGCGTCGTGCGCGCCATCCTCGCCGCCAGCGGTGAGGAAGTCGCCGCCGGCAAGCCGCTGTTCCGCCTGGAGGCCGTGTGATGTTCGATACCGTGCTGATCGCCAACCGCGGCGAGATTGCCCTGCGCATCCTGCGTGCCTGCCAGGGCCTGGGCCTGAAGACCGTGGCCGTGTATTCGGAAGCCGACCGCGACGCCCGCTACGTGCAGCTGGCCGACCAGGCCATCTGCATCGGCCCCGCGGCCCCCGGCCAAAGCTACCTGGACCACGCCGCCGTGCTGTTCGCCGCCGAACTCAGCGGCGCCCAGGCCATTCACCCCGGCTACGGCTTCCTGTCCGAGAACGCCGCCTTCGCCGAGCGCGTCGAGCAGGCCGGCCTGACCTTCATCGGCCCCAGCGCCGCGTGCATCCGCACCATGGGCGACAAGGTCTCGGCCAAGCGCGCCATGCGCGAAGCCGGCGTGCCCTGCGTGCCGGGCCCCGACACCAGCATGCCGGACGACGCCGAGAGCATCCTGGCCATCGCCCACGACATCGGCTACCCGGTGATCGTCAAGGCCGCCGGCGGCGGTGGCGGGCGTGGCATGCGCGTGGTGGAGCAGGAGGCCGCGCTGCTCGACGCCATCAACCTGACCCGCGAAGAAGCCCGGCGCGCCTTCGGCAACCCGGAGCTGTACATCGAGAAATTCCTCGGCCAGCCGCGCCACGTGGAAATCCAGGTGCTCTGCGACGCCTACGGCAATGCCTTGTGGCTGGGCGCGCGGGACTGCTCCCTGCAGCGCCGCCACCAGAAAGTGCTGGAAGAAGCGCCGGCGCCTGGCATCGACCCCGCGTTGGTGGCCAAGGTCGGCGAGCGCTGCGCCGCCGCCTGCCGGCAGATCGGCTACGTGGGCGTCGGCACCTTCGAGTTCCTCTACGAGCACGGCGAGTTCTACTTCATTGAAATGAACACGCGCCTGCAAGTGGAGCACCCGGTGACCGAGATGACCACCGGCATCGACATCGTCCAGCAGCAGATCCGCATGGCCCAGGGCGAGCGCCTGATGCTGACCCAGGCCGACATCGGCGTGCATGGCCACGCCCTGGAATGCCGCATCAATGCCGAGGACCCCGACACCTTCATGCCCACCCCGGGCCAGGTGGGCCGCTGGGAAATCCCCGGTGGCTACGGCGTGCGCGTCGACAGCCACGTCAGCCACGGCTACCGCGTGCCGCCGTACTACGACTCGATGGTGGCCAAGGTCATCACCCACGGCGCCACCCGCGACGAGGCCCTGGCGCGCATGCGCCTGGCGTTGAGCGAGATGCGCGTGGAAGGCATCAGCACCAACATCGCGCTGCACCGCGACATTCTCCAGGACCCCGGCTTCTGCGAGGGCGGCGTCGACATTCACCACCTTGAACGCTGGCTGCAACAGAGGACCGCATCATGAGTGCCATGCACATGGACGCCACCCCGCGCATCAGCCTGCTGGGCACCACCGCGCTGCTGCTCGAAGCACCGGGCAGCCTCGACCTGCCGCCGCAGCAACGCATCTGGGCCCTGGCCCGCCTGGCCCAGGACTGGGGCGGCGTGGCCGAGGCCGTGCCGGGCATGAACAACCTGATGCTGACCTTCGCCACCCCGCCGCGCGACCTGCAGGGCCTGCAAAGCCGGTTGCTGGAGGCCTGGGAGCAGTGCCAGCCGCTGCCGCTGGAAGGCCGCATCATCGAACTGCCGGTGATCTACGGTGGCGAGCATGGCCCGCACATGGCCGACGTGGTCGCCCACACCGGCCTGGACATCGAGACCATCGCCAACCTGCACGCCGAGCCGCTGTACCCGGTGTACGCCCTGGGCAGCCACCCCGGCTACTGCTACCTCGGCGGCATGGACCCGCGCCTGGCCACGCCGCGGCGCCAGGTGCCGGTGCTCAGCATCGGCGCTGGTGCGGTGTCGATCGGTGGCGTGCAGACCGGCGTGTCGGCCTCGGCCGGCCCCAGCGGCTGGAACACCATTGGCCACACCGACATGGTGTTCTTCGACGCCGAACAATCGCCCCCGGCGCTGCTGCAACCCGGCGACCACATCCGCTTCCGTATCGAGAGGATCATTCGATGATCGAGATCATCAGTGCCACCGCCCTGGCCACCGTCCAAGACCTGGGGCGCCACGGCAGCCTGGGCTACGGCGTGGGCACCTCCGGGGCCATGGACAGCCTGTCGCTGATCCTCGGCAACCTGCTGCTGGGCAACGAGGAGGGCGCGGCCGCCATCGAGATTCCGCTGTTCCCGTTCGAGGCACGTTTTATTGAAGCCTGCGCGTTTGCCGTGACCGGTGCCGCCTGTGGCGCCACCCTCGACGGCCAGGCGCTGCCGCCCAACTGGGTGGCCCAGGCCAGCGCCGGCCAGGTGCTGAAGCTCAATTACCCCTCCGCCGGCAGCCGCGCCTACCTGTGCCTGGCCGGTGGTGTCGACGTCCCTGAGGTGCTGGGTTCGCGCAGCACCCAGTTGCGCGGCGAATTCGGTGGCCTGAACGGGCGCATGTTGCAGCAGGGCGACCGCCTGCCTGCAGGCCGCCGCGGCGACGCCGGCAACAGCGACTTCGGCGTCAGCCTGGCGACCCGCGCCTTGCCCCTGGAAGTGGACGGCGTGCCGGCCATGCGCGTGCTGCCCGCCGCCGAATACGACTGCTTCAGCGCCGAGGCGCAAGCGGCGTTCTGGGCCGGGGAGTGGAAGGTCACCACCCAGAGCAACCGCTACGGCTACCGCCTGGAGGGCCAGCCGCTGCTGCCGGAAAAGCCCCTGGAGGTGCGCTCCCACGGCATCGTCCCGGGCGTGATCCAGGTGCCCCACGGCGGCCAGCCGATCATCCAGATGCGCGACGCCCAACCCAGCGGCGGCTACCCCAAGTTTGGCACGGTGATCGAGGCCGACCTCTGGCGCCTGGGCCAGGCGCCCATTGGCAGCCGCGTGCGCTTTATCCATTGCAGCTACGAGCAGGCCCTGGACGCGCTGGAGGCCAACCGCGCCTTCCTCGACGCCACCCGCCGCCTGCTGACCTTGCACAGCCTTTGAGGAACCTGCCATGAACATCAAGGAAATCCGCCAGTTGGCCGGCTGGCTCGGCGCCGCCAACCTCAGCGTGCTGCACATCCAGCGCCCCGGCTTCGACCTGCTGCTGCGCCGCGGGGCGGCGGCTGCTCCCGTGTTGCACGTTGAGCCGCCAGCCCGCGTCGAAGTGCCCGTGGCGTCGATCAAGGCCAGCGGCCCGGGGCTGTTCTTCAGCCACCACCCCGACGAGCGCGCGCCCTGGGTCAAGCCCGGCGACAGCGTGCGCAACGGGCAATTGGTGGGCGTGCTGCAGATCGGCCATTTGCTGCTGCCGGTGCGCAGCCAGCAGGACGGCCAGGTGAGCGCCGTGCGCGCCGCCGAAGGTGAACAGGTGGGCTACGGCCAGCCGCTTTTCGACCTGGCCGGCTGAGGAGGCCCTTATGCGTATCGACTTGAACGCCGACCTGGGCGAGGGCTTTGGCCCGTGGACCATGGGCGAAGACCAGGCGCTGATGGAAATCATCTCCTCGGCCAACGTGGCCTGCGGTTTCCACGCCGGCGACCCGCTGATCATGGACACCACGGTGCGCCGCGCCAAGGCCCTGGGCATCGACCTCGGCGCCCATGTCGGCTACCCCGACCTGCAGGGCTTCGGCCGCCGCGCCATGAACATCGACGTGGCGGAGCTGGCCACCTACGTGGTCTACCAGCTGGGCGCCCTGGCGGGCATGGCCGCCGTAGCGGGCTACCGCATGAGCCACATGAGCTTCCACGGCGCGCTGGGCAACCGCGTGGCCGCCGACGCCGCCATGGCCGACGTGCTGGTGGGTGCGGTGGCGCAGTTCGACCGCAGCCTGATCATCAGCTCGTCCAGCAGCCAGGCCATCGAGGCCGCCGCCGACCGGCACGGCCTGCCGGTGGCCACCACCTTCCTCGCCGACCGCGCCTACGACGCCCAGTGCCTGCTGGTGCCGCGCGGCACGCCCGGCGCGGTGATCAAGGACCCGGCCCAGGTGCGCGAGCGCGTCGCCCAGCTGTTGCAGGACGGCACCGTCACCACCCTCGACGGCCAGCGGGTCAAGGTCAACGCCAGCTCCATCCTGCTGCACGGCGACACGCCGGGCGCGGTGGACCTGGCCCGCGACCTGCGCGCGTTCATCGAAGGGCAGGGCGCCGTCATCACCCCGATCAGCCAACTGGTGCGGTCATAAGCGCACCTTATTGCCACACAACCAATGCGTCTTGGCCGGTGCGAGCGGTGCTCGGTACAGTCCAAGGCAGACGCAGGATTCAAGGAGTTTCCCCATGCCATTTTCCGATTACAAAACCGCGCTGGTCACCGGCGCCTCGTCCGGCATCGGCGCCGCCGTGGTCGAGCGCCTGTGCGCCGAGGGCATCGAAGTGCACGCCCTGGCCCGCAGCGCCGACAAGTTGGCGGAACTGGCCGAGCGCACCGGCTGCATCGCCCACCCCATCGACGTCACTGACCTGGCCGGGCTGACCGCGCTGTTCCAGCGCCAGCGCTTCGACATCCTGGTCAACAACGCCGGCGTCGACCGCCCGGGCTCGCTGCTCAAGGCCGACGCCGAAGGCATCGACCTGCTGGTGGACGTCAACCTGCGCGCGGTGCTGCACCTGGCGCGCCTGGCGCTGCCGGGCATGGTGGAGCGCGACTGCGGCCACATCATCAACATCAGCTCCATTGCCGCCGCCTACAACTTCGGCGGCAACGCCACCTACCACGCCACCAAGGCGGCGGTGAGCATGCTTTCCAAGCAACTGCGGGTGGACGCCTTCGGCAAGCGCGTGCGGGTCACCGAGATTTGCCCGGGGCGTGTCGCCACCGACATCTTCGCCCACGTGCACGGTGATTCCGAGGAGGTGCGCAAGCGCTTCATCGAGGGCTTCGAGCTGCCGGAAGCCAAGGACATCGCCAACGCGATTGCCTTTGCCATCGCCGCCCCGGTGTCGATGAACGTCGGCCACATGGAAATCACCCCGACCCTGCAGGTGCCCGGCGGCCTGTCCACCGCGCGGCCCCAGGAGTGGCAGGGCTGAAGCGCCGGCCTGCGAAGAAGAACGGCCCTAGCCGTCATTGCTGCGCCCGCGTCGGGTTCGCCCCGGCGCCTTGCTTCTGCCCCACGCCAGTCGATGGGAATTGACCATGACGCACGCCTTCAATCTTGCCGCGATTCTGCACGGCGAATACGCCGAGCTGATCCTCAAGGGCATTGGCATGACCCTGCAGTTGGCGCTGTTCGCCTGGTGCCTGGCCATGGTCCTGGCCCTGCTGCTGGTGTCCATCCGCCTGACCGGCAACCAGTACGCCGAGCGCCTGGTGGCGGCCTACGTCTCCTACCACCGCAACGTACCCACCCTGGTGCAACTGATGCTGTGGTACTTCGGCATCCCCACGCTGCTCAGCGACAACACTCAGGTGTGGCTGGCCAACTACAGCAGCGAATACCTGTTTTCCATCATCGCCCTGGGCCTGTGCCAGGCGGCGTATTTCAGCGAGGACATTCGCAGTGGCCTGCGCGCCATTCCCAACGGCCAGACCGAGGCCGCCCGTGCGCTGGGCCTGGGCTACGTGCGCTCGCTGCGCTACGTGATCCTGCCCCAGGGCGTGCGCAACTGCCTGCCGTCGTTGATCAACCACAGCGTGCTGCTGTTCAAGAACACCAGCCTGGCCATGGCCATCGGCGTGGTGGAGCTGACGTACGCCACGCGCGAGGTGGAGAACTACACCTTCCGCACGTTCGAGTCGTACCTGGTGGCCACGGTGGTGTACCTGGTGTTCTCGCTGTTGCTGATGGGCGCTGGCGCCCTGGTGGCGCGGCACTTCAGCAAAGCCCTGGCGAGGTAGGCGGCCATGTTCGATTTGTTCAAGATTGTCCACGACAACTGGCCGCTGTTCCTCATCGGCCAATACCCCCACGGCCCCCTGGGCGGCCTGGCCAGCACGCTGATTCTGGCGGCCGCGGCCCTGGTGCTGGCGTTCCCCCTGGGCCTGCTGCTGGCGCTGGCGCGGGTGTCGCCATGGCGCTGGCTGCGTTACCCGGCCACGGTGTGGGTGTACGTGCTGCGCGGCATCCCGCTGTTGATGGTGATCTTCTGGACCTACTTCCTGGTGCCGCTGCTGATCGGCCACAACATCACCGGCTTCACCACCATGCTCTGCACCCTGGTGGTGTACCAGAGCGCCTACCTGTGCGAGATCATTCGTGGCGGCATCCAGGCGTTGCCCGGTGGCCAGTACGAAGGCGCGCGGGCCCTGGGCCTGGGCTATGTGCGCACCACGCTGTGGGTGATCCTGCCGCAGGCGCTGTACAACGCGCTGCCCAGCCTGATCAGCCAGTTCGTTTCGATCATCAAGGAGACCTCCCTGGGCTATGTGATCAACGTGCAGGAGGTGACGTTCGCCGCCAACCAGGTCAACAACCAGCTGCTGACCAAGCCGTTCCAGGTGTTCTTTATTCTTGCCATTACGTATTACGTACTGTGTTACGGCCTGACCCGCCTGGCCGGCGTGCTTGAAGGGCGCATTGCCCGCAAGCGCCTGGGCCAGGCCACGCCGGCCGCCCCGCAGGCTTCCCTGCTGACCACCGATAACTGAAGAGGGTTGCCTTCATGCATCCGATGATCATGTTTTCCAGCATCAACAAATGGTACGGCGAGTACCAGGCGCTCACCGACGTCACCGCCGAGGTCAAGCGCGGTGAAGTGGTGGTGCTGTGCGGGCCCTCGGGCTCGGGCAAGTCGACGCTGATCCGCACCGTCAACCGCCTGGAAGACATCCAGAAGGGCCAGATTCTGTTCGACGGCCAGGACGTCAACGGCACCGACGCCAACCTCAACCGCCTGCGCAGCCGCGTCGGCTTCGTGTTCCAGAGCTTCAACCTGTTCCCGCACTTGTCGGTGCTGGACAACATCATTCTCACGCCCACCAAGGTGCGCGGCCTCAAGGCCAGCGAGGCCCGCGCCCACGCCATGCAGTTGCTGGACCGCGTGGGCCTGGCGCACAAGGCCCAGGCCTACCCAGCGCAATTGTCGGGCGGCCAGCAGCAGAGGGTGGCCATTGCTCGCGCGCTGGCCATGGAGCCGCCGGTGATGCTGTTCGACGAGCCCACCAGCGCCCTCGACCCGGAAATGGTTGGCGAGGTGCTGAGCGTGATGAAGGGCCTGGCCAAGGAGGGCATGACCATGATGTGCGTGACCCACGAAATGAACTTCGCCCGCGAGGTGGCCGACACCATCTGGTTCATGGACGCCGGGCAGATCCTGGAAAAAGGCACGCCCGAGCAGTTCTTCAGCCAGCCGTCCCACCCGCGTGCGCAGCGTTTCATCGCTGACTTGCGTGCCCACTGAATTCACCTTGATTGAACTGGAGTAAGCCCATGGCTATGAACAAACTGATGGCGGCACTGGCGTTGGCCCCCTTGGCAATCTCGGTGGCCCAGGCCGACCAGCTGGCCGACGTGATGGCGAAGAAGAGCCTGAGCTGCGGCGTCTACGCCGACGTACCGCCGTTCTCCGCGCCCGACCCGCAGACCCGCGAGCTGGTGGGCATGGACGTCGACCTCTGCACCGCGCTGGCCAAGCGCCTGGGCGTGGCCCTGGAGCTCAAGCCGATGTCGGTGGAGGCGCGCATTCCGGAGGTGAAGATGGGCCGCGTCGACCTGATCTTCGCCAACCTGGCCTACACCAAAAGCCGCGCCGAACAGATCCAGTTCAGCGACCCGTACTACATCGCCAAGGAAACCCTGGTGGTGCGCGCGCCCAACGCCGACCAGCCGCGCGAGTTCTTCGCCGGCAAGAAAATCAGCTCCACCAAGGGCTCCACCTCCGAGCAGTCGATTCGCATGGCCAACGCCACCCCGGTGACCTTCCAGGACACCGGCTCGGCCTACATGGCCCTGCAGCAGAACAAGGTGGTGGGCCTGGTGACCAACACCATGACCGCCATCAAGCTGGTGGGCCAGGCGAAGGAGGGCGGGGTGAACCTGGCCATCGCCAAAGACCCGATGGCCCTGGAACCCATCGGCGCCGGCATGCGCCAGGGCGAACCGGCGTTCCTGGCCAAGGTCAACGAAGCCCTGCGCGCCATGGACCAGGCGGGCGAGATCGACAGCATCTGGAACCGCTGGATCGGCCCTGAAACGCCTTACAAAATGGTCCGCGAAGACAAGGTGCAGAGCCTGGCGCAGCTGAAGTTCGAGCCGTTGCCTTAAGCCCGGACGCGGCCTGCGGCCGCTGCTACAGGGCCCTTTGTACCTCGTCTATCGCGTCGCCTGCATCGCGGCCAAGGCCGGCTCCTACCACGTACGGCGTAGGAGCCGACTTTAGTCGCGATGTCGTTGCTACAGGTGCGTGTAGCAGCGGCCGCAGGCCGCGTCAGGCCACACTGCAAATCCAGTGATGGTCATGCCGGTAAGGCGCGCGCGTGAACTTCACGTCGCGCACCAGAATGAGCCCGCGTTGCTGCAAGGCCACGGTAAGTTCTGCCAGTGTGTCTGCTTCGAGCGTCATGGGAATTGCCTCGTCAGATTACCTGTACATAGGTCTTGACCGGCCGCTTGACGCGGTAATTCATTTTTTCTCAGGTATCCTGTCGTCTTTGTTTTTCGTATTGGAAAGGGAACCCCCACGATGTTCGGTTTCAATGGCAAGACTTGTGCTGTATTGGCCGCCTCCCTGGCAATCGGCGGCTGCGCCTCGATGGCCCCTGCGGCCAAGCCCGCCGCCGGTTCGCGTACGGTGTTGCAGCACGTGGTGTACCCGGCAGGCTACGAGGTGAACGTGATTCGCATCGTGCTGCCGGCCAACACCAACTCCCCGCACCACACCCACCCGGGCCTGGAGTCGGGCTACGTGGCCCGTGGCTCGGTGACCATCGCCATCGATGGCCAGCCCGAGCATGTGCTGCACGCCGGTGACACCTTCGAGACCCCGGCGAACGCGCCGCACATCGTCAAGAACGGGCCGCAGGAGACGGAGATCGTCAGCACCTACATCACCGAGCTGGGCAAGCCGTTGACGCACGTGTTGCCGTAACCGTACCGCCGGGGTGTTTCAGTGAGCGTCGTCGTGCAGCAGGTGGAAGATCTCGCGCTTCATGCGGATGAAGTCCGCGTCCATCACCATGTCCAGGTTGCGCGGCCGCTCGATCGGCACGTCCAGCACCTGCTTGATGCGCCCGGGCCGTGCGCCCATGACGAAGATGCGGTCGCCCAGCAAAATCGCCTCGTCAATGTCGTGGGTCACGAACAGCACGGTCTTCTTGCTGTGTTCCCACACCTTCAGCAACAGCTGCTGCATCTGCAGCCGGGTCTGGCTGTCCAGTGCGCCGAAGGGTTCGTCCATCAACAGAATCTGCGGGTCGTTGGCCAGGGCGCGGGCGATGGCCACGCGCTGCATCATGCCGCCTGACAGCTGCTTGGCGTAGTTGTCGGCGAAGCGATGCAGGCCAACTTCATTGAGGTAGAACTCGACGATGTCCTTGCGCTCGGCCGCCGGCATGCCCCGGCGTTTCAGGCCGAACTCGATGTTCTGCCGCACCGTCAGCCAAGGGAACAGGGTGTAGCTCTGGAACACCATGCCGCGGTCGGCGCCGGGGCCGTCCACCTGCTGGCCACCGACGTAGATGGCGCCGCTGGTAGGCTCGGCGAGGCCGGCCGTGAGGTACAGCAGGCTCGACTTGCCGCAGCCCGATGGCCCCACCAGCACCGCGAACTGCTGGTCGGGCACCTGGAACGACACCTGTTCCAGCGCGGTGAAGGTATCGCCCGAGGGCGTCTTGTACTGCAGGCAGACCTTGTCCACCTGCAGCCGCGGCGCGGCGCTGGCGGCCGGGGCCACGGGCGTGACCAGCCGGGGTGAGGTTGCGGTTACTGAGCCCATGCGGCCACCTTTATGCGCAGGAAACGGAACAGTTGATCGGTGATCAGGCCCAACAGGCCGATGACCGCGATCGCCAGGAAAATCACGTCCACCTGGAAGCCACGCATGGCCTTCAGGCTCAGGTAGCCCAGGCCACTGGAGGCGGCCACCAGCTCAGCCACCACCAGGTAGGTCCAGGCCCAGCCCATGGTCACCCGCAGGGTGTCGAGGATGCCCGGCACCGAGGCCGGGGCGATCACGTGCACCACCGCGTCGACGCGGCTGGAACCCAGGGTGTACGAGGCATTGATCAGGTCCTTGGAGATGCCCTTGGAGACGTCGGCGATCATCACCAGTTGCTGGAAGAACACCCCGAAGATGATGATCGACACCCGCTGTTCCAGGCCGATGCCGATCCACAGGATGAACAACGGCACGAACGAGGTCACCGGCAGGTAGCGGATGAAGTTCACCAGCGGCTCCAGGAACGCCTGCACCACGCGGAAGCTGCCCATCAGCAGCCCCACCGGCACGGCGACGATCGAGGAGACCACGAAACCGACCATCACCACCTCGACGCTGGCCCACACGTGGGTGCCCAGGGTGCCGTCGCGCGCCAGGCGCACGGCGGCGTCCCACACCGCGCCGGGGCTGGGAAGGAACATCGCCGGCACCACGCCGCCGTAGGAGAGGAAGGCCCACAGGCCGATCAGCAGGATCCAGGCCAGGCCGCTGGCGCTCCACACCACCTGCACCGGCAGGCTGGTCTTGGGCGTGAGGCAGCGGTTGAGCCATGAGTTGCGCTTGGACATGCCAGGCTCCTATCGTGGGGTGACGAAGCGGTTGTCGATCAGGTCGCTGTAGCTGACGTTGAACGGTTTGCCCTGCAGGTCGCTGGCGGTCTGGTTGGCCAATTTGATCACGGTGGCGGCGTCGCCGCTGGTGCCGGCGGTGCCCAGCAGTTTTTCGCTCATGGCCTGGTCATAGAAGCGCACGCCCTTGGCTGCGGCCGCCAGCTCGGCCGGGTCGGCCAGGTAGCCGCCGACGCCCTTGGCCATGATCGCGTAGGCCTCCTTGGGGTGTTCCTGGGTGTACTGCACGGCCTTGTACAGCCCGGCCACCAGGGCCTTGATGTCTTCTGGCTGCTTTTCCACCACGTCGCAGTTGAGCGCCACCACGTCGACGATCACGCCTGGGGTGGTGCTGCTGTCCACCAGCACCTTGCCCACGTTCTTGTCGCGCACGCTGGTCAGGTGCGGCTCCCAGGTGACGGCGGCGGGCACGCGGCCGGCGATGAAGGCGGTGGCGGCGTCGTCGGCGGTCATGTTCTGGATGGTCAGGTCGCTCATCTTCATGCCGACGTTCTTCAGCAGGTAGGCCAGCCAGAACTGCGACACCGAGCCCTCGTTGACGGCCACGGCCTTGCCCTTGAGGTCTTGCAGGCTGCTGACATCCTTGCCCACCAGCACGCCGTCGCCACCGTGGCTTTCATCCAGCGCGGCCACGGCCTTGAAGCAGAACTGCGGGCGGTACTTGAGGATTTCATCCAGGGTGGAGGCCGAGCCGGACAGCTTGCCCGAGGCCTGGGCCGCCATGTACATGGAGGCTTCCTCGATGGTCGGCAGCTCGACGGTCAGGCCTTTTTCCTTGAAGTAGCCCAGGTCCTGGGCCAGGTACAGGGTGCCGTAGCCGACCCAGGTGGTGTGGCCGATGGACAGGGTGCCGGCCTGGGCGCCGCTGGCGATGCCGGCGGCGAGGGCGGTGAGGGCCAGTGGGCGCACGCAGCGTGAAACGAACGACTTGATCATGTGACACTCCCGGAATCTTGGTTTTCTGATGGGTTTCTCGGGGCAGTGGGCGTAACGCCAAAAACGTTGTACGTGGGGTCTCTGACGGACCTTTTGCCTCTGTGCGGCAGGGTCGATGTTGGCCCATGTGGCGGGGCAGGAAAACGATGAAATATGTGGTCGCTAACGAGGAAAAAGGTTGTTCGGTGGCGGGGGGCGAACCACTGTAGCCGCTGCCGCCAGGCTGCGCTGGCCCGCGTCAACCCTGGAGATCTCCAGCGCACGTAAGGGCCCGCGCAGCCACGCGGCCCCGGGAAAGGGGTTTTGGGGTGGGCAGGCGGCGACCGAGGTGGCCGTGGCCTTGGCCAGCATCATCGCCGCCGCCTTCTCGCCAATCATGATGCAAGGCGCGTTGGTGTTGCCGCTGATCAGCGTCGGCATGATCGACGCATCCACCACCCGCAGCCCGCGCACGCCGTGCACGCGCAGCTGCGGGTCGACCACGGCCAGCGGGTCGCTGCCCATCTTGCAGGTGCCTACGGGGTGGAACACGGTGGCGGCATGGTCGCGCACATAGTCCAGCAGTTGCGCGTCGCTCTGCACCTGGGCGCCGGGCAGCATTTCCTTGCCGCGCAGGGCGTCGAAGGCCGAGTCGGCGAGAATTTGCCGCGCCAGCTTGATACCTTCGACCAGCACCTTGGCGTCGTGGGGGTCGCTGAGGAAGTTGAAGTCGATCACCAGCTTGCCGTCGCGGCCCAGGCGCAGTTCGCCGATGCTGCCGGGGCGCAGCACGCAGGTGTGCACCGCGTAGCCGTGGCCCCATTCGAACAGCCGCCCCCGGTGGCTGCGGTAGCCCGGCACGAAGTGGAATTGCACGTCCGGCAGCCCGTCGGCCAGGGGCGTGCGGGCGAAGCCGCCGGCTTCCACGTAGTTGGTGGTCAGCCAGCCCGTCTTGCTCAACACATAGCGCAGGGGCGCGGCGAGGATGGCCGGCAGGGCGCCGGCGGAAAAGCCCAGGGTGAGCGGGCTTTTCGAGCGCACGGTGACCAGGCCGTCCAGGTGGTCCTGAAGGTTCTTGCCCACGCCGGGCAGGTCGTGGCGCACCTCGATGCCGGCCTCGGCCAGCTCGGCGGCCGGGCCGATGCCCGAGGCCAGCAGCAGCTGCGGGCTGCCCAGGGCGCCGGCGCTGAGGATCACCTCGCGGCGGGCCTTGAGGAAGGTCTGCACGCCGTCGCTGTCCACTACCACGCCCTTGGCGACCTTTTGCTCCAGCACCACGTTCTTGACGGTGCAGTCGGTGACCACGGTGAGGTTTTCCCGCGTCAGCACCGGCGCCACGAAGGCGCGGTAGCTGGACAGGCGCCTGGCGTCTTTCTGGGTCAGGTTGTAGATGCCGCAGCCTTCCAGCCGCGCGCCGTTGAAGTCGTCATTGCGCCGGATGCCGATGGCTTCGGCCGCTTTGACGAACAGCGCCGACAGCGGATTGGGATCACGCGCCGCTCCCACGTTCAGTTCGCCGCCGGTGCCGTGCAGGGCCGGGTCCTGGCCCAGGCGGTTGTTTTCCGACTGCTTGAAGTAGGGCAGCACGCTGGCCCAGTCCCAGCCCGGCTGCGCCCAGCGGTCGTAGTCGCTGGCGTGGCCACGGATGTAGATCATGCTGTTCATCGAACTGGAACCGCCCAGGGCCTTGCCGCGCGGGGTGTGCAGCGAGCGGTTGGCGAGGTGCTTCTGCGGCGCGGACAAGAAGTTCCAGCTGTACTTCTTGCTCTTGTACAGCGTGATGGTGCCGGCCGGCGTCTGGATGCGCGGGCTGTTGTCATGGCTGCCGGCCTCGATCAGGCACACCTTGACCTGCGGATCGGCGCTGAGCCGGTTGGCCAGCACGCAGCCCGAAGAGCCTGCGCCAACGATGATGTAGTCGTAGTCAGTGTTCATGCGTTTCTCCCGGCCAGCAGCGCGGGGGCGCGGCGCCGGCGGCTGAGCAGGTAATAGACCGGCGAGATCACCAGCAGCCCGACGATCCAGGAAATGTCGGCGCCGCCCATGGCCTTGGCCACCACGCCGGTGTACAGCTCGGTGGCCATGAACGGCACCTGCACCAGCACGCCCAGCACGTAGCAGCCCACCGCGGTCCAGTTGAAGGTGCCGTAAATGCCGCCGTCGCGGCGGAAGAACGACGCCACGTCGTAGCTGCCGTGGGCCACCAGGTAGTAGTCCACCAGGTTGATGGCGGTCCAGGGCACCAGCACGTACAACAGCAGCAGGATGAAGTTGGTGTAGTTGGCCATGAAGTCATCCTGGCCCAGCAGCGCCAGGGCCAGGGAAATACCGAACAGCACCAGCGCGGTAACGGTGCGCGACAGGGCGCCGGCCGACCATTTCGGCACCAGCGTCTGGCCCACGGTGATGGCCGACAGGGTGCCGCAGTACAGGTTCATGGCATTGGTGGCGGCGATGCCCACCGAGAACACCGCCACCACCAGGGTGGCGATGGGGCCGGTCAGCTCGATCAGGCCGGCGATGATGTCGCCGTTAACGCTGAGACCGACGATTACCCCCAGGGCCATGGGCAGGATGGAGCCCAGGCAGCAGCCCCAGTAGCTGGACCAGAAGGCCGCGCGGCCGCCGGTGTCGGCGGGCATGTAGCGCGAGTAGTCCGACACGTAGGGTGCGTACGCCAGCTGCCACAGCGCCGCCACTGACAGGGTGCCGAGGAAGCCGGGGAGGTTGAAGGCGTTGCGCTGCAGGAAGTCGGCGGGCAGGCCGTGCACGGCGACGATCCAGATGAAGCACAGCAGCAGGATGGCCCCCGACAGGTAGGACATCAGCCGCGTGTAGGCGTGGATCAGGCGGTAGCCGAACACCGTCGCCACCACGCTGATCAGCCCCACCAGGACGATGCCCTGGTTGGTGCTGACCAGGGCGTATTGGCTGTGCAGCGACTGCCCGCCCAGCACCAGGTTGGAGGCGAAGAAGCCCAGGTACATGATCACCACCAGGGCCACCACCAGCAACGAGCCGTAGGAGCCGAACTGGCCGCGGGTCTGCACCATCTGCGGCACGCCCAGCTGCGGGCCCTGCGCCGAGTGCAAGGCCATGAACACGCCGCCGATGAGGTTGCCGGCCACCAGCGCCAGCAGGGCGGTGATGAAGGGCAGCTTGAACACCGTCACCGCCAGGGCGCCAGTGACCACGGTCAGCAGCATGATGTTGGAGCCGAACCAGATGGTGAACAGGTCGCGGGCGCGACCGTGGCGCTGGTCGGCGGCAATGGGCTGGATGGTGCTCAACTCCAGGGTGGCGGGCTTGGGAGTGGGGTGATTCATGGCATGCGTTCGCTCTATGGGTGGCGGGCAGATAAATCAAGGAAGTGCTGCATGGTTTTTATTCTTCTCTCGCCTCAATCCGGTAGGAGCCGACCTTGGTCGCGATGCAGGCGACACGGTTTGGCGGTGTCGCCATCGCGACCAAGGTCGGCTCCTACGGAAAAGGGGAGGTTCAGCGCAGCTGGAACCAGGTGGTTTTCAGCTGGGTGTACTTGTCGAACGAGTGCAGCGACAGGTCGCGGCCAAAGCCCGACTGCTTGCCGCCGCCGAAGGGCACGCACACATCCAGGGCGTCGACGGTGTTCACCGACACGGTGCCGGCATTCAAGCGCCGTGCCACGCGGTGGGCGCGGTTGAGGTCGTCGGTCCACAACGAGGCGGCCAGGCCGTAGATGTGGTCGTTGGCCAGCTGCACCGCTTCGTCCTCGTGGTCGAAGGCACTGATGGCCAGCACCGGGCCGAACACTTCCTCGCGGGCCAGGCGCATGTCGGCGCGCACGTCGGTGAACAGCGTCGGCTGGATGAAGTTGTTCGAGCCATTGAAGGTCAGGCGTTCGCCACCGGCCACGCGGCGGGCGCCGCTGGCGTCGGCGTCGGCGATATGTTCCATGATGCGCGCCGCCTGGCTGGCGTCGACGATGGCGCCCATCTTGCTGGCCGGGTCCAGCGGGTCGCCGGGCTGCCAGTCGCGGGCCTTGGCCACCAGGCGTTCGACGAACGCGTCGTGGATGCTGCGCTCCACCAGCAGCCGCGAATTGGCCGAGCACACCTCGCCCTGGTTGAAGAAAATGCCGAAGGCGGCTTTCTCGGCGGCCAGGTCCAGGTCCTGGCAGTCGGCGAACACCAGGTTCGGGCTCTTGCCGCCGCACTCCAGCCACACCTGCTTGAGGTTGGACTGCGCGGCGTACTGCATGAAGTATTTGCCCACCTGGGTAGAGCCGGTGAACGCCAGGGCGTCGACGTCCGGGTGCAGGCCCAGGGCGCGGCCGGCCTGCTCGCCAAGGCCGGTGACCACGCTGAACACGCCCTCGGGCACACCGGCCTGCAGCGCCAGTTCCACCAGGCGCAGGGCCGAGAACGGCGACTGCTCGGCGGGCTTGAGGATCACGCTGTTGCCGGCGGCCAGGGCCGGGGCCAGCTTCCAGGCGGCCATGTCCAGGGGGAAGTTCCACGGCACCACGGCGGCGATCACCCCCAGTGGCTCGCGGGTGATGGTGGCCAGGGTGCCGGGGCCGGTGGGCGCCACCTGGTCGTAGAGCTTGTCGAGGCTTTCGGCGTACCAGGCGAACACCTGGGCGGCGCCGGGCACGTCGATGTTCCAGGCGTCCATCACCGGTTTGCCCATGCTCAGCGAGTCGAGCAGCGCCAGCTCTTCGCGGTGCGCCAGGATCAGCTCGGCCAGGCGCAGCAGCACCGCCTTGCGCTCGCGCGGGGCCATGCGCGCCCACGGGCCGTTGGCGAAGCTGTGGCGCGCCACCTGCACGGCCAGGTCGACGTCGGCGTCGCCACAGGCGGCGACGTGGGCGAGCAGGGCGTTGGTGGCGGGGTTGATGACCGCGAAGGTCTCGCCCGACAGCGCCGCATGGGCGCGGCCGTCGATGTGGGCGGTGGTGATGAAGCGTTGTTCGAGGGCCAGGCGTTGCCAGGTGCTGAGGTCGGTCACGGTGGTCTCCAGAATCCATGTCCACGGTTGATGGGGGTGATACTGGGCGATGCGTGGCGGGCAGGAAATTAGTAAAAATGTGCTCCGCCTCGATAAAAAACCTTACCTGTAGCCGCTGCCGCCAGGCTGCGCTCGCCGGTTTGAACCCTGAAAATCTGCGCTGGGGTCAAGGGCCAGCGCAGCCTGCGGCAGCGGCTACGGGGCTATGGCGTATGCAGGTAGTGCGCAATACGCCCCAGCATCACATCGCAGGCCTCCAACTGCGCCACGCTGACGAACTCGTCGGGCTTGTGCCCCTGGTTCATGCTGCCCGGCCCGCACACCACCGTGGCGATGCCCAGGGCGTCGAACAGCCCGCCCTCGGTGCCAAACGCCACGGTGCTGAAAGCGTCGCTGCCACAAAACTGCGCAATCAACTGCGCCGCCTTGCTGTGGCGGTCGGTGGCCAGGCCCGGGTAGGCCGACAGCTCGGTGAAGCGAATGGCGCTGTCGGCGTGCACCGCCTGCATGCGCGGCAACACTTCAGTGCGTGCGTAGCGCTGCAGCTGCTCGGCCACCTGGCGTGGGTCGTGGGCGGGCAGGGCGCGCACCTCGAAGTCGAAACGGCAGTCCTCGGGTACGATATTCAGGGCCTTGCCGCCGCCGATCACGCCGGTCTGCACGGTGCTGAACGGTGGCTCGAAGCGCGGGTCATGCAGCTCCGGCGCGCGCAGCCCGGCGCCGATGCGGCCCAGCTCGCCGATCAGTTCGGCGGCGTACTCGATGGCGTTCACCCCTTGAGGCGCGTAGGCCGAATGGCAGGCCGCGCCGTGCACGTCGCAACGCATGGCCAGCTTGCCCTTGTGGCCCAGCACCGGCTTGAGTTCGGTGGGCTCGCCGATGATGCACAGCAGCGGCCGGTGCGGCCGCCGGGCCAGTTCGGCGAGCAGCGAGCGCACGCCCAGGCAGCCGACTTCCTCGTCGTAGCTCAGGGCGATATGCACCGGTAGGCGCAGCGGCGCGGCCAGCAACGTCGGCACCGCCGCCAGCACGCAGGCGATATAGCCCTTCATGTCGGCGGCGCCACGGCCGTACAGCTTGCCGTCCTGCTCGGTGAGGCTGAACGGCGGCACGCTCCAGGCCTGGCCGTCGGCGGGCACCACGTCGGTGTGGCCCGACAGCACGATGCCGGGGCGGTCGTCCGGGCCCAGGGTGGCGAACAGGTTGGCCTTGCTGCGCTGCTCGTTGAAGATCAGCTGGCAGGGCACGTCGAAGCGGGCCAGGTAGTCGCGCACGTATTCGATCAGCCGCAGGTTGGACTCGCGGCTGGTGGTGTCGAAGCCGATCAGGTCGGCCAGCAGGGCGCGGCTATTCATCCCCGGGCACGCCGTAGCTGGGGGCCTTGGTCGGGTCCAGGGCGCGGGTCAGGTAGTCCTGCAGCTGTGGGCGGTAGGCGTGCCAGAGCGTTGCCAGGGCGTCGATGGGCGCTTCGTCGGCCCAGTCCACGCGCAGGTCGACGATGGGCCATGTCAGTTCGCCCACCACCACCAGGGCTGCCGAATGCACCGGCCCGGCTTCGCCACCGGCGGCCACGGCGGCCTGCATGGCGGCCAGCAGGCGGTCGGCCAGTTGCCCTTCGCTGGCTTCGAAGGTGCGCACCAGGATGTCGATCACGGCGCGGTCGGCGAGCATGTTGCCGGCGCCCACGCATTGCTCGCCTGCCACGGCGTTGTGGGTGCCCAGGGTCTCGCTGCCGCTGAAATGCGCGGCGTTGCCCAGGTGGTCCAGGGCGGTGACCTGGCGGTACTGGCTGTAGCCGTTGCTGGTCAGCGCCTTGTCCAGCGCCTGGGCGGGGGTGAGGCCCTGTTCCAGCTGGTCGAGCACCTGCGGGCCCAGGGCCGGCAGGGTGATGTTCTGGGTGGACACCGCGCCCACGCCGGGGCGCAGCCACGGGCAGCGCGCGCCCACGGCGATGCTGGAAGAGCTGATGGCAATGCCCAGCTGGCCGGTTTCGGCGCAGCGGCCGACGATGGAGAAGGTCATGAGGGTTCGTCCTGTTGAGTGCTCAAGACCATCATGGCCATGGCCCCGGGCGGGCGAAACGAGGATTTTTATCGTCGCAGGTTCGTAAAAAGCTCTGTAACTGAATAATCGCCTGTGCCCAAAAAGGCCAGCGCAGCCTACGGCAGCGGCTGCACCCCGTAGCCGCTGCCGTAGGCTGCGCTGGCCCTGACGGCCGGGCACCGCGTACGGGTTAAAGCACGCCGATCTCGCGGGCGGTGCGGTCCACGGCGATGCGGGTCTTGTCCACCAACTCGTCCAGCTCCAGGCGCGTGGCCACCAGCGCCGGGGCCATGATCATGCGCCCCAGGGTGCTGCGGATGATCAGGCCTTCCTCGAAGCCGATGGTGCGGCAGCGCCAGGCGATGTCGTTCTCGTTGGCGAAGCGCTGGCGCGTGGCCTTGTCCTGGGTGAATTGCAGCGCCGCCACCAGGCCGATGCCTTGCACCTCGCCTACCAAGGGGTGGTTGCCGAACACCTCGCGCAGGGTGTTCTGCAGGTAGGGGCCGGTGTCGCTTTTCACCTGGGCCACCACGCCTTCGTCACGCAGGGCCTTGAGGTTGGCAATCGCCACCGCCGCCGCCACCGGGTGGCCGGAGTAGGTCAGGCCGTGGGCGAACACGCCGCCGCGCTCCACCAGCGCCTCGGCCATGCGTTTGGACAAGATCAACCCGCCCATGGGGATGTAGCCCGAGGTCAGGCCCTTGGCGATGGACAGGGTGTCGGGCTCGAAGCCCAGGGCCTGGTGGGCGAACCACTCGCCGGTGCGGCCAAAGCCGCCGATGACTTCGTCGGCGCACAGCAGCACGTCATGTTTGCGGCAGATGCGCTGGATTTCCGGCCAGTAGGTGGCCGGCGGGATGATCATGCCGCCGGCGCCCTGGAAGGGTTCGGCGACGAAGGCGGCGACCTTGTCGGCGCCCAGTTCGAGGATTTTGTCTTCCAACTGCCGTGCCGCGCGCAGGCCGAACTCTTCCGGCGTGAGGTTGCCTTCGTGGGCGTACCAGTAGGGCTCGTCGATGTGCGCCACGTCGGGCACGGTTCCGCCCATGTCGTGCATGAACTTCATGCCGCCCAGCGCCGTGGCCGCCAGGGTGGAGCCGTGGTAGCCGTTCCAGCGGCCGATCATGATCTTCTTCTCGGGCTTGCCCTGCACCTGCCAGAACTTGCGCACGGTGCGGATCAGCACCTCGTTGGCCTCGGAGCCGGAGTTGGTGTAGATGGCGTGGCTGTAGTGGCCCGGTAGCAGGCTGAACAGCAGCTCGGACAGTTCGATGACCGCCGGGTGGGTGGTGTGGAAGAACATGTTGTAGTACGGCAGTTGCTCCAGCTGCTGGCTGGCGGCAGCGGCCAGGTCCTTGCGGCCGTAGCCCAGGTTGGTGCACCACAGGCCGGACATGCCGTCCAGGTAGCGCTTGCCTTCGTTGTCCCACAGGGCCAGGCGCTCGCCGCGCACCATCACCCGCGGGCCTTCGGCGTTCAGGGCTTTCTGGTCGACGAAGGCGTGGATGTGGTGGGCGGCGTCGGCGGCCTGGTAATCACGGGTGCTGCGGGTAGGGCGGGTCTGGTCGGACATTGCCTGGCTCCTGTGGCGGCGAAGTGTGGATTAATTATTTGCAGCCAAAAATATTTTTGTAAACAAAATATTTTGCAGAGAAAAGACAAACCCTTACCCTAGGGGCTTCCATGCCGCCGCCCAGAGCCTCCATGACCGGTCTACGCGAAAGACAGAAAGAACAGCGCCGCCAGGTCATCGCCGAGGCGGCCTTGGCGCTGTTCATCAGCCAGGGCTTTGGCGCCACTACCCTTGAGCAGATCGCCAACCGTGCGGGTGTGTCGGCGCCCACGGTGGTCAATTATTTTGGTGGCAAGCAGGAAATTCTGCTGACGCTGCTCAAGGGGCCGGACCAGTTGGCGATGCAGGAAGCGCGGGCGCACCTGGACGACGACTCCGACCCGCTGGACGCCCTGTGCGAACTGGAAGGGCTGATGACCCGCTACCAGCTGCAGGCCATGCCGGCGACCTTGTGGCGCGAGCTGGCGCCGTTCCTGTTCACCGGCGAATTCGCCGCGGTGCTGCAGCCCTGGAACGATGCGGTGGTGGCCGAGACCCGCGCGCTGCTGGCGCACTTCCAGCGCCTGGGCAAGGTGCGCGCCGAGGTGGACATCGAGGTGGCGGCGACGGTGTTCAACCAGTACGCGAACCTTGCGTTCATCCGCCTGGCCACCGAGCCTGCTCCCGATCGCGCCGCCCATGCCGCGCACATGCGCGCCATGCTCGGGCTGCTGTGCCATGGCCTGCTGGCTGCGCAGTGCTAGTGACGCGGCCTGACGGCCGCTGCTACAGGTAACGCGCTGTAGCAGCTGCCGGAGGCTGCGTCACTAGCGACGCGGTTCTTCGGCCGCCTAGCTTTTTCCTGCCCTGCGACCACAAAAAACCTCATTTCGCCCGCCACCGTCCTTGCACAGAATGCGCTCAAGAGCACCCACCTGACCGAACCACTTCGGCACGCTTTTGAGAAGGACACAGACATGACAGTGGCAACCGTGGAAATCGATACGCTTATCGTCGGCGCCGGCCAGGCCGGCGTGGCCATGAGTGAGCACCTGAGCAAGCTGGGTGTGCCGCACCTGGTGCTGGAGCGCAACCGCATCGCCGAGCGGTGGCGCACCGGCCGCTGGGATTCGCTGGTGGCCAACGGCCCGGCCTGGCACGACCGCTTCCCCGGCATGGAATTCGATGACCTGAGCCCCGACGGTTTCGCCCCCAAGGAACGCGTGGCCGACTATTTCGAAGCCTATGCGCGCAAGTTCAACGCGCCGATCCGCACCGGCGTGGAGGTGAAGAAGGTGCAGCGCAACGTCGGCCGTCCCGGCTTCACCGTGGACACCAGCGAAGGTGTCATCGAGGCCAACCGCGTGGTCGTCGCCACCGGCCCGTTCCAGGTGCCGGTGATTCCGGCCATCGCCCCCAGGAACGTGGCGTTGACACAGATCCACTCCGCGGACTACCGCAACCCGCAGCAACTGCCGGCCGGTGGCGTGCTGGTGGTGGGCGCCGGCTCCTCCGGCGTGCAGATCGCCGATGAACTGCGCCGCGCCGGCCGCGACGTGTACCTGTCGGTGGGCCAGCACGACCGGCCGCCGCGGGCCTACCGCGGGCGGGATTTCTGCTGGTGGCTGGGGGTGCTGGGCGAGTGGGACGCGGCGGCCATGAAGCCGGGCCGCGAGCACGTCACCATCGCCGTCAGCGGCGCCCATGGCGGGCGCACCGTGGACTTCCGCGAGCTGGCGCAGCAGGGCATGACCCTGGTGGGCCTGACCCAGGCCTTCGACGGCGCGGTGGCGCGCTTCCAGCCCGACCTGGTCGACAACCTCAAGCGCGGCGACGACAACTACCTGGCCCTGCTGGACGCCGCCGACGCCTACATCGAGCGCAACGGCCTGGACCTTGCGCCCGAGCCCGACGCGCGCCGGGTGTTCGCCGACGCGCCGTGCATCAGCCAGCCGCTGCAGCAGCTGGACCTGCTGGCAGCCGGGGTCAGCACCATCATCTGGGCCACCGGCTTTGCCACCGATTACTCCTGGCTGGCCGTGGACGCCTTCGACGCCAAGGGCAAGCCGACCCACCAGCGCGGCGTCTCCACCGAGCCGGGCGTGTACTTCCTCGGCCTGCCGTGGCAGTCGCGGCGCGGCTCGTCGTTCATCTGGGGCGTGTGGCACGACGCCAAGTACATCGCCGACCAGATCGCCATCCAGCGCCAGTACGCCGCCTACCACCGTGATGCCAGCCAGCGTCAGGCCCGGGCCGTCGAAAAAACCACCGTCAGTGCCTGATTTCGTGCCAATTATTGAGGAACCAGCGATGCCAACCCATACCCGTATCCGCATGTTCAACACCAAGGAAACCTACCCCAACCAGGCCCTGGACAACGACCTGTGCCAGGCCGTGCGCGCCGGCAACACCGTGTACGTGCGGGGCCAGGTGGGCACTGATTTCGAAGGCAACCTGGTGGGCCTCGGCGACCCCCGGGCCCAGGCCGAACAGGCGATGAAAAACGTCAAGCAATTGCTGGAAGAGGCAGGCTCGGACCTGTCGCACATCGTCAAGACCACCACCTACCTGATCGACCCGCGTTACCGCGAGCCGGTGTACCAGGAAGTGGGGAAATGGCTGAAGGGCGTGTTCCCGATTTCCACCGGGCTGGTGGTGTCGGCGCTGGGGCAGCCGCAGTGGTTGATGGAGATTGATGTGATTGCCGTGATCCCGGATTGATCCCGCCCGCCCGCCCGCCCGCCCGCGTAGCCGCTGCCGCAGGCTGCGCTGGCCCCGCGTCTCCCAGAAGATTCTCCGGGTTCACACCGGCCAGCGCAGCCTGACGGCAGCGGCTACGCAGTGTTGCGTCACGTCAGCATCGACGCCTTGAACAAGCGCTTGCGGTCGATGGTCTTGCCCGACAGCATGAACTGGCCCATGCCCTGGTAATGCAGGGTTTCGGGCTGGGCGGGCGAGGGGGCCACATGGGCCTTCACCACTTCGAAGATAAACAGGTTGTAGCCATCCACCATGGCGTCATCGTGCAACCGGCACTCGAAATTGGCGTGGCACTCCTCGATCAGCGGCGCCTTGACCTTGCTGGCCTTGCCCGGTGTCAGGCCGAAGTGCTCAAACTTGTCCAGCGCGGTGCCCGAGCAGTTGCCAATCCCCACCACCGTGTCCACCCACCTTGCCTCCGGCAGGTTGATCACGCATTCGCCACTGTTGCGCACCAGCTCGAACGAATGGTTGGCGCTGGATATCACGCAGCCGATCAGCGAGGGCGTGAACTCCATCACCATGTGCCAGCCCAGCGTCATGATGTTGGTCTGGTCTTGCCAGCGCGACGACAGCAGCACGATGGGGCCGGGTTCCAGGAAGTGGCGGACGTTGGCGACGGGGAAGGATCGTTTCGTGGCGGGCATGGGGATCTCCGGGTGGGTTGATCTCCCTTGTTTGGGTAGCACGGGCGGAAAAAATTCAATGAGTCAGACGATATTCAAAACAAATTGGATCCAGCCGAACGGTAGGCTCACCCTATCGACCGCATGATGGCACACTGATATATTTGCGCCATCACTCACCCACCCCAGCGTGAAGAAATGAACCCCCTCAAGTCGCTCCTGGCAGCCTGTGTGCTGCTCAGCGGGTGCAATGGAATGCCGACCGCTTACACCACGGACCCTGTCTATGACCAAGCCTTCGTCGTTCACTCAGGGGGGCCTTTGCCCTTTATGCTGATGGGCACGGCGGTGCAGTGGAACGCCGATTATGCGGTCACGGTGAAACACATTCCATACCTGCCCGGCGCCGTCTATCAGGGCCAGGCGGATGTGCAGTTCTTCCGCCACAAGGCCGAGGGTGCGCCGCAGTGGCGCGCCTATGTGCCGGGCGAGACGCTGACGGCGGTGGGCTTCAATTCCCTCTACGTGCCGGTGAAAGGCCAGGGCCGCGCGCTGCCGGCCATGGTGCGGCTGGACGCGAAGGAAGGCAACGTGATGTACGCCACCAACGATGCGCCCACGGCCAAGGGTATGTCCGGCGGGCCGGTGTTTGCCGCCGACGGCAAGGTGGTGGGGATCAACGTGGCGTACCTGACCCACGGCGACCTGGCGGGCCTCAAGCGCGCGGACCTGGCCAACCAACCGCGGGTCAGCGTGTTCCTGCCCTATGCCGAGATCAGCCGGGAGTGGAACCGTTACCTGGCGCAGTCGCAGCCGGTGAAGGCCCCCACCAACCTCGCCAGCCGCTGATGCAATTCCTTATCGTTCGCGCAGCGCTTCGCGCGCGCGGTTCAGGGGTTTGATCAGGTAGTCGAGCACGGTCTTCTCGCCGGTGCGGATGTCCACCGTGGCGATCATCCCCGGGACGATGGCGAAGGTCTTGCCGGCCTTGTTGCGCAGCACGTCGGCGTTGGTGCGGATGAACACCCGGTAGTAGAAGATCTCCGGCTTGGCCTGGTCCTGGATGGTGTCGGGGGAGATGGTCACCACCTTGCCGTCGAGGCTGCCGTAGATCGAATAGTCATAGGCGGTGATCTTCACCTTGGCGTCCTGGTCGGGGTGGATGAAGGCGATGTCGCGGGGGGCGATGCGCGTCTCGATCAGCAACTGCTCGTCCAGCGGCACGATCTCCATCAGCTTGCCGTTGGGCGGAATTACCCCGCCCACGGTGGTCACCTCGATGTCCTTGACCACGCCGCGCACCGGCGAGCGCAGGGTCATGCGTTCCAGCGAGTCGTTGCGGCCACGAATCACCGCCACCAGCATGTCCGCCTCGGCGTTGGCCTTGGCCAGGTCTTCGCGGGCACGCACCATGTAGTCTGAACGGGCCTCGGTGGCCTTGAGCTCCAGCTCCGAGCGCTGGCGGTTCAGGCGCAGCACTTCGACGCGGCTGGAGGCGCCGATCTTGGCCAGGTTCTGGGTGATGTCCAGCTCGCTGCGCACCAGCTTCAGCGATTCCTGGATGCCCGCCAGGGTGGCCTCCAGGCCGCGCCGACGGGTGGTGTACAGCGCGGTCTCGGCGCTGATCAGCTCGGGGTAGGCCTGCAGCGAGGGCGCAAACTTCAGCGGCGTGTCGTTGACCTCGGCCTGCAGGCGGTTGACGCTGGCCAGGGCGGCGCGGTACTTGGCCTCGCTTTCGCCGACGTTGGACTCGTTTTTCACCGGGTCCAGCTGCGCCAGCACCTCGCCGCGCTCCACCAGCGCGCCCTCGGTGACGTTCAGCTGCTTGACGATGCCGCCCTCCATGGACTGGATCACCTGCTCGTGGGAGCTGGGGATGACCTTGCCGGTGCCGGTGGACACTTCCACCACCTGGAACCAGTAGGCCCACACGAAGAAACAGCCGAGCATGAGCGCGCAGCCCCAGATCACCCGGGCGCCGCGCACCAGGCCGCGGTCGTCGTCGCCGTCCAGGTACGACGCGTGTTCGTAAGTGCTCATGCCTGCGCTCCTTGCGGTTGCTTGAGACGGGCGAGGGCGGCGTCGCGGTGGTCGTCGATGACGATGTGCCCGCCGTCCACCACGATGATGCGCTCCACCAGTTGCAGCAGGCTGACGCGGTGGGTGGCCACCACCAGGGTGCGGCCCTGGGTGAACTGTGCCAGCTGTTCCAGCAGCCGCCGCTCGGTGATGTCGTCGAGGCTGGCGGTGGGCTCGTCCAGCAGCAGCACTTGGGGCTGGCGCAGCAGCAGGCGCGACAGCAGCAGGCTTTGCCGTTGCCCGCCCGACAGGCCCTGGCCGCCTTCGAGGATCACGTGGTCCATGCCTTTGGGCAGCATCCGCACGAAGTCCAGGGCCCCGGTCTGCGACAGCGCGGCAAGGATCTCCTGGTCGCTGGCCTGGCCGGCGCCCAGGGTGATGTTGTCGCGCAAAGTGCCGTGGAACAGCCGCGCGTGCTGGGCCAGCAGGCCGACGTCGCGGCGCAGGTCGGCGGGGTCCAGGTGGGCCAGGGCGATGCCGTCCAGGGTGGTCTCGCCGGTGCTCAGGTCCATGCCGCCGGCCAGCGCCTGCAGCAGCGTCGACTTGCCGGCGCCGTTGCGGCCCAGAATGGCGATGTGCTCGCCGGGGCGGATGGTCAGGTTGATGTTGCTCAGGGCCGGCGCCGCTTCCTCGCTGTAGCGGAAGCTGGCCTGGCGGAACTGGTACTCGCCGCGAATGGCCGGCAGGTGCACGCGTTGGCTGCCCTGGGGGTGGTCCACCGGCAGCTGCATGATGCGGTTCAGGCCCTGCAGCGCTACCTTGGCCTGCTGCCAGCGGGTGAGCACGTGGGTGAGCTGGGCCATGGGTGCCATCATCCGCGATGACAGGATGGACGCAGCCACCAGGCTGCCGGTGGTCAGGTCGCCGGCGATGACCATGGGCGCGCCGAACACGATGACCACGGCGAACACCGCGCTCTGCACGTTCTGGGTCCAGGCCACCAGGCTGTTGGTGAGGTTGCGCAGGCGCAGGCTGCTTTCCGCCGAAGCGGCGTTGTAGTGGTTCCACTGCTGCTGGAAGCGCTGCTCGGCCTGCAGCGCCTTGATGTCGTCCAGGCCCTGGATGGCCTCCACCAGCATGGCGTTGCGCAGGGCCGCCTCGCGCATGGACTCGTTGGCCAGCCGCGCCAGCTTGCGCTGGGCCAGCATCCCGGGCAGCACCATCAGCACCAGGGCGACCACGGGTATGGCCACCAGGGCGCCGCCGATCAGGTAGAGCACCAGCAAAAACATCAGGAAGAACGGCAGGTCGGCCAGCGCCGTGGCGGTGCTGGAGGTGATCAGGTCGCGGATCTGCTCCAGCTCGCGCAGCTGCGAGATGAACGAACCGGTGGAGCGCGGCCGCGCCGAATTGCGCAGGCGCAGGGCGTGGCCGAACACCAGGTCGGAGACCCGCAGGTCGGCGCGCTTGCCCAGCAGGTCGGTGATGCGCAGGCGCATGATGCGCATCACGAAGTCGAACACCACCGCCAGCAGCACGCCGCCGAACAGCACGTAGAGGGTGGGCAGCGACTCGGCGGGAATCACCCGGTCGTACACCTGCATGGAAAACAGCACGCCGGCCATGCCCAGCAGGTTGGCCACCAGCGAGGCGATCATCACCTGGGTGTAGGGCCGCAGGTCGCGCAGCACGATGCGCCGGAACCAGTGTTCGTCGAAGGGTTTTACGTAGTCGTCGGTGCGCACGTCGCTGAGCACCTGGGTGGGCCGCAGCACCACCGTGCGAATGGCCTGGCCGGCGAGGGTGGCCGGGTCGATGCGGCTCTGCAGGCCCTGGTCGCCGCTGAAGACGATGCCCAGCTCGCCGTCCTCGCCCACGCTTTCCACCACACCCACCTGGCCGTCGCGCAACTGCACCACCAGCGGCGCGCGCCAGCGGCTGAGGCTGCGGCGGTCGAAGCCGGCGAACTTGACGCTCAGGCCGGCCTGGCGCGCCATGTGCCGCACCACGTCCTCCAGGCGCGCGTCGGGCTGCTGCGAGGCGATGCGAATGCTCTCCGGCGACACGTCCAGGCGGTAGTGGCGGGCGATGGTCAGCACCGCTTCCAGCCAGGGCGCGTAGTCGGCACGCGGCGGTGGCGCGGCAGGTTCGTGGTTGATGACGATGGCGTCGGTCATGGCAGGATCTCCACGTGCTGGATGGTGCTGTGGTCGATGCCGAAGGCGCGGCGCAGGCCGCCGCTGTTGTACAGGCAATCGATTTGCAGGCGGCGCGAGTCGGCCACGGTGTTTTCCAGGTCGAAGCGCGACTGGTAGATCTCCTGCTCGGCGTTGAGCAGGTCCAGCAGTGGCCGGGTGCCCAGCTCCAGGTACTGCTTGCCATACAGCTCGCGGGCCTGGCGGATGCTGGCTTCGCGGGTCTGCAGGGCGCCCAGGCGGCGGTTGAGGCTGGCGGTCTGCGCCTGGGCTTCGGTGAGGCCCTGGCGCGCCTGCAGGCGCGCGGCGTCCTCGGCCGAGTCGGCGGCGCTCAGGGCGTGGCCGGCGGCGCGGGTGCGGGCGCTGGTGGCGCCGCCCTGGTAGATCGGCACTTCCAGGTTGAGGAAGATACCCACCTGGGTGCGGTTGATGTCGGGGTTGTCCTTGTTGTAGTCGTTGTCCAGGTACTGGTTCAGCGACGGTTCCAGGGACAGGGTGGGGTAGGCCTGGGCCTTGGCGTTGGCCAGTTCGGCCTGGGCCTGGGTGCGCTGGGCCACGGCGGCCAGCACCGCGGGCAGGGCGTCGCCGTTGTCGGGGGCCTGGCAGGACTGCTCCAGGGCCGTGGCGAAGGCGTCGGTGACCTGGGGCACGCTGCGCCGCCCCAGCAGGTTGGCCAGGGTCGACTGCCAGCGCGCGTACTGGGCCTTGTAGTCCTGCAGGGTGGCCATGCCGCCGTCGGCGCGGGACTGCGCCTGGACCACGTCGGAGCGGGTGCTGGCGCCCATGTCGCTGCGCTGCTGGGCCAGCTCGACGATGTCGCCGATGCCCTTGATCTGGTCGCGGGCGGTGGCCAGCAAGTGCTGGTAGCGTTGCACCTCGATGTAGGCGTAGGCGGTGTCGCGGGCCACCTGGTCGATGGCCAGCAGGATGTTCGCCTGGCTCTGCGCGGCCTTGGCGCGGGCGGCGTCGACCGAGCTGTCGACCTTGCCGAAGTCGTAGAGCATCTGCTTGAGGGAAATGCTCACGGCCTGGGTGTTGCGGTTGCCGTCATAGCCGCTGTCATAGCCGCCCTTGATGCCGCCGGTGACCTGGGGGTAGTAGCCGGCCTTGGCGACGTTGATGTTCTCGCCCTGTTGCAGCAGGGTGCCCACGGCTTCGGCGATGCTGGGGTGCCAGTCCACGGCCACGCGAATGGCCTGTTCCAGGCCCAGGCGCTGCTCGCTGGCGCTGACCGTGCGCGGCGCCGCGGGTACCCGGGCGGCGTTGCCTGGGTTGGGTTGCAGTTTGGTCGGGCTGATGACGCTGAGCCCGGGGTCCAGATGATCGTCGGCAAGGGCCGACACCGTGATGCAAGGCTGCAGGCCGACGGACAGCACGACCGCCGACAACTTCAAAAGGCGAACTGGCTTCACTGGGTTCCCTTACTGTTATTAGGTTCTTCCTTAAACACCACCCTGTAGCAGCGGCCGCAGGCCGCGTCCGGCGCCATGGCTGACGGACCGCGTTGGCTGGGACGCGGCCGGCGGCCGCTGCTACGGGTTTCAGCACATGCACCCCGCTTTGTACCCACAGGTGGTGACTTGGGTCCTCCTGGGGGGTGTATTGGGTATAGTCGACGCCGCCCGATTGTTCGCTGGCGTCGGCCACCCAGGTGCTGCCGGTCATGTGCACGCTGTCGTTGCTGCCCCCCTTGATGATCAGTTTGTCGGCGCCGGTTTCGGTGACCGCGATGATGTCCGCCAGGTTCAGCGTCAGGCTCACGGTGCCGGTGTTGGTGAGGTCGATGATCTCGATGTTGTGGATGCGGCTGGCCAGGTTGCCCAGGTCGATGGTGGCGTCGCCACCGGCCCACTGCAGGGTGTCGGTGCCGGTGCCGCCGTCCACCGAGGTGAAGTTCTGGTCGTGGACGATCAGGGTGTCGTTGCCGGCGCCACCGTTGAGGGTCACCGCGCCGCCGTGGCCGGCGTCCAGGGTGTCGTTGCCGCTGGTGCCCTGGATGACCTCGGTGGTGGTGGCCACCGCCGCCGTGGTGGCGGCGCTGCTGTCGTCGCTGACCAGCGCCAGGGCCGAGAAGGTGGCCACGGCGCCGGCCTGGTTGAGGTCGATGGTCAGGGTGGCGACGTCGGTGGTGCCGTTGGGGTGGGTGAGCTCGTAGGTGAACACGTCGGTGTGGCCGATCACCGCGTCGGTCAGGCCGGCATTGAGGGTGTACACGTAGCTGCCGTCGGCGTGCACCAGCAACGACCCGTAGGTGCCGGTCAGCGTGGTGCCGTTGTAGCCCGGCGTCACGTAGGTGCCGGCCAGCAGCACGCTGAGCACGGTGTAGGCCGAGCCCAGCACGTCGGCGCCACCGCCGGCGGTGTCGGTGAGCAGGTTGCCGGTGACCGGGGTGTAGCTGCTGACCACGTTCTGGTTGGTGTAGGTGGCGGCGTTGGTGATGCTGGTGGTGATGGTGCTGAGAATGCCCAGCCCGGTCACCGCCACTTTCACCTGGTAGGTGCCGGCGGTCTGGTCGTCGAAGGTCACCCCGTAGTTGTTGCTGCCCAGGCTCAGCAGCGAGCTGCCACTGACGGTTTTCACCACCACGTAGACGCCCGAGCTGTTCATCTTGTACAGCGTCACCGTCAGGCCACCGGCCACGCTCAGCAGGTTGCTGGCGTTGAGGGTCACGGTCAGGTCACTGACCGTGTTGCTGGCGACGCTGGTGGTGTAGGTGGCGCTGCCGCCCAGCAGCGGCACGTTGAGGGTGCCCAGGGTGGAGGTGCTGGTGACCTCCTTGGCGGCCAGGGTGATGCTGGTGCTGGCGATGTCGTTGGTGGCGTCCACCACCACGGCCGGGCTGGCCAGGTTGGTGCTGCTCCAGGTTTCCGTGGCCTGGGGGCTGTCGATGCGCACGTAGAGGGTGGCGGTGGCGGTGCCCGCGGTGGGGTGCACCAGCTCGTAGCTGAAGGTGTCGACCTTGCCCACGCTGCTGGTGCTGCCGTTGGCGGTGTAGGTGTAGCTGCCGTCGGCATGGATCACCAGGGTGCCGTACAGGCCCTGCACCGTGGTGCCGGCGCCGCTGGCGACGGTGACGTAGCTGCCGTTCACCAGCACCTTGAGCACCGCGAGGTTGTTGGGCCCCAACTGGTCGGCGACGCCGCTGGTGCCCAGGTCGGTGAGGACGTTGCCGGTGGTGGCGGCACCGGCGGTGCCGGTGAACTGGGTGAGGCTGGTGGTCTGCAGCGCCAGGTCGCTGGTGACGGTGGTCAGCAGGCCGATGCCGGTGCTGGAGACGACCAGTCTATAATCGCCGGCCAGCAGCGTGCCGATCTTCGCCTGCACCTGTTGCGAACCCAGGGTCAGCAGGTCCAGCAGGCCGCCGTTGCCGTTGATGTCCAGGGTCACCCAGGCGCCGCTGGCGTCCTTGACCTGCAGGGTGTAGACCACGCCGTTGAGCAGCGACACCAGGCTGCCGGCCGTCAGGGTCAGGGTCGGGGTGCCGGTGGTGCCGGCGCTGATGCTGAACGAGTAGGTCTTGGAGAAGCCCGACAGCAGGGTGCTGAACGAGTCCGAGTAATGGGCGGTGCTGCTCACCGGCACCAGGTTCACCGTGGCGGTGGCCAGGTCGTTGCTGGCCACCAGCGGGATGTTGGCGTCGATGTTGGTGGCCACCACGGTGGCGCCGGTGGAGACGTTGCCGCTGCCGTCGGTGAGGCTGACGGTGAGGGTCTCGCCATGGTTCTGGGCGCTGCCCAGGGTGACGCTGAACAGCCCGCCGCTGAGCACGGTGGCGGTGCCCAGCACCAGGCCGCTGGCGGATTTCACCGTGACCGTGCTGCCGGCCTCGCCGCTGCCGGTCAGGGTCAGGCCGTCGGCGCTGACCACAAGGCCCGTGGCTGCTGCCGGCGGGGTGAGGTCGGGCGCGGTGGCGGTAGCCGCCACCGAGACGTTGCCGCTGGGGTCTGCCTGGGTGACGGTGAGCACCTGGCTGTTGATTTGCGCGGCGATCGCCACCGAGAAGCTGCCGTTGGCTGCCACCGTGCCGGTGCCCAGCACGGTGGTGCCCGAAAGCACCTTGACGGTGGAACCGGCCACGCCGGTGCCGGTGACCAGGGTGCCGCTGGCGTTGACCACCACGCCAGTGGGCGCGGCCGGGGCGGTGATGTCCGGCGCGGTCAGGCTGGCGGCGGCCGAGACGTTGCTGGCGGCGTCGGTGAGGCGCACGGTCAGCACCTGGCCGTCCAGTTGCGCGCTGTTCAACGTGAGGGTGAAGGTGCCGCCAGCGCCGACGGTGCCGGTGCCCAGGGCGGTGCCCGCGGCGTTGGTGACGGTCACCGTGGCGCCGATTTCGCCGCTACCGGTCAGGGTCAGGCCGTTCGCTGCCAGACTGACGCCGGTGGGCGCCGCCGGAGCCTGCACGTCGGCGGCGATCAGGGTCGAGGTGGGCGACACGTTATGCGCCGCGTCGGCCTGGGTCAGGCTCAGCACCTGGCCGTTGAGCTGGGCGCTGCTCAGGGTCACGGTGAAGGTGCCCGCGGCGTTGACCACCGCGGTGCCCAGGGTGGTGGTGCCGCTGACCACGGTGACCGTGGCGCCGGCTTCGCCCTTGCCGGTCACCTGCAGGCCGCTGCTGCTCAGCGCCAGGTCGGTGAGGGTGGCGGGGGCAGTGACGTCGGTGGCCACCAGGGTGGCGGTGGCCGAGACGTTGCCGGCGGCGTCGGCCTGGCTGACGTTGAGGGTCTGGCCGTTGAGCTGCGCCGCGTTGAGGGTGACGGCGAAGACGCCGCCGACCACGGTGGCAGTGCCCAGCACATCGCCGGCGCTGCTGCGCACGGTGACGGTGGCGCCGGTTTCACCCACGCCCGACAGCACCAGCCCGGCGCCGTTGAGGCCGAGCACGCTGGGGGCGGCGGGCGCGGTGGTGTCAGGGGCGGTGAGGGTGACCGCGGTCGAGCTGTTGTGGGCTGCGTCGGCCTGCACCGCACTGAGCAGCTGGCCGTTGGTTTGGGCGCTGCTCAGGGTCACGCTGAACGTGCCGGTGGCCCCCACCGTGCCAGTGCCCAGCACAGTGCTGCCGTTGCTGACCGTGACCGTGGCCCCGGCTTCGCCCCGGCCGGTGACGATCAAGCCGGTGACGTTGAGCGCCAGGTCGCTGATCGGGTCCGGCGCGGTGGTGTCCGCGGCTACCACGGTGGCGGGCAGCGAAGCGCCGCCGGTGCTGGTGGTGGCGGTGACCGACAGGGTCTGGCCGTTGGTCTGCGCGGCGTCCAGGGTCAGGGTGAACAACCCGCCGACCGTGGTCGTGCCGGTGCCGATCACCGTGCCGCTGGCGTTGTACACGGTGATGGTGCTGGAGGCCTCGGCCACGCCCGTCAGGGTCAGGCCGTTGGCGGCCAGCACCAGGTCGCTGGGCGCGTCCGGCGCCGGGTTCACCGGCACCGTCAGCACGGCGTCGAGGGAGTGGTTGCCCGCCGCGTCGGTCAGCACCACGTTCAACACGTCGTTGGCGTTGATGCCGGGGTTCAGGTTGATGACGAAGCTGCCGTTGGCGCCCACGGTGCCAGTGCCCACGCTGGTGCCGCCGGCGTTGGTGACGGCCACGCTGGCCCCCACTTCGCCGCGGCCGGCCAGCTGGCTGTGGTCGGCGCTGATGCTCAGGTTGGTGGCTGCGTCCGGCGCCGTGATGTCGGCAGTGGCGTAGGTCAGGGGCAGGGAATGGTTGCCGGCGGCATCGGTGGCCACCACCGACAGCACCTGGCCATTGGCCTGGGCCGGGGTCAGGGTGACGTGATACTGGCCATCAGCGCCGGTGGTGACGGTGCCCAGCAGGGTGCCGGCGGCGTTGGTGACGCTGATGACGCTGCCGATTTCGGCGGTGCCGTTGAGGGTGCCGCCGTTATTGGTCAGCGAGGTCACCAGCGGCGCCGTCGGCGCGGTGATGTCCCGGGCGTCGAGGGTCTGCGCCGTCGAGGGGTTGAGCGCGGCGTCGGTCTGGATCACCGACAGCTGCTGGCCATTGAGCTGGGCGCTGGTGAGCAGGACGCTGAAGGTGCCATCAGCGGCCACGGTGGCGGTGCCGATGGGCAGGCCGCCGGAGGTGACGGTGACGATGGCATTGGCCTCGCCGGTACCGGTCAGCACCAGGCCGCTGTTGCTCAGCGCCAGGTTGTCGACCTGGGCCGGCGGGGTGACATCGGCCGCGGTGTAGAGCAGGGCTGCGCCGTGGTTGCTGGCGCCATCGGTCTGCACCAGGGTCAGCACCTGGCCGTTGAGCTGTGCGGCGTTGAGGCCGACGCTGTAGCTGCCGTCGGCGTTCACCGTGGTGGTGCCCAGGGTGGTGCCGGTGGCCGAGGTGACAACCAGGGTGGCGCCGGCCTCGCCGGTGCCGGTCAGGGTCAGGCCGTCGGCGCTCAGGCTGGTGACCACCGGCGCGGCCGGGGCCGTCACGTCCAGGGCGGTGAAGGCGGTGGCGGTGGCGTTGTTGCCGGCCCCGTCCTGTTGCACCACCGACAGCACCTGGCCGTTGAGCTGGGCGCTGGTCAGGGTCAGGGTGAAGGTGCCGTCGGCGGCCACGGTGCCGTTGCCCAGCACGGTGCCGGTGCTGGAGGTCACGATGACGCTGGCGCCGACCTCGCCGGTGCCGCTGAGGACCAGCCCGGCGGCGTCCAGGGCCAGGTTCTGCACCGGGTTGGGCGCGGTGGTGTCCGGCGCGAGCAACGTGGCGGTGGCCGAGACGTTGCCGGCGTCGTCGGTCAGGGTTACCCACACGGTCTGGCCGTTGGTCTGCGCTTGCCCGGCGCTCAGGGTGACGAGGAAGTGCCCGGTGTTGTCCACCGCGCCGCCGTTGATCACGGTGCCGTCGGCCAGGGTGATTTTCACCGTGCTGCCGACTTCACCCGTGCCGGTCACTACCGTGCCGGTGGCGTTGAATTGCAGCTGGGCGGGCACGTTGGGCGGCGTCAGGTCCGGCGCGATAATCAGGGTCGGGCTGCTGACGTTGCCGGGTGGGTCGGCCTGCTGCACGCTCAGTTGCTGATGGTTGACCTGCGGGGTGCTCAGGCTGACAGCGAACGAGCCGTCCGCCAGCACCACGGTGCTGCCCAGCACGGTGCCGGCCGCGTCCTTGACGGTGACGGTGGCGCCCGCTTCGCCGGTGCCGGTCACCAGGGCGCCGGCGGCGTTGATGGCGACGTTGGCCAGGTCTGCCGGCGGGGTGAAGTCCGGGGTGGTCAGGCTGGTGGCCGGCGAGACATTGCCGGCGGCGTCGGCCTGCACCAGGGTCAGCACTTCGGCGTTGGTCAGCGCCGGGCTCAGGGTCAGGGTAAAGGTGCCGGTGCTGCCGACCACGGCCTGGCCCAATGGGTTGCCGTTGGCGTCAGTGACGGTGACGGTGGCCCCGGCTTCGCCGTGGCCGGTGATGCTGGCGCCGTCGCTGCCGATCGCCAGTTGCGTGAGCGCGGCTGGCGCGGTGGTGTCCACCGACACGTGGTTGGTGGCCGCCGAGGTGTTGCCGGCGGCGTCGGTCAGGGTCACCGCCAGGGTCTGGCCGTTGGCCTGCGGGGTGTTCAGGGTGACCTGGAAGGTGCCGTCCAGGCGCACGGTGCCGGTGCCCAGCAGGGTGCCATCGGTGCCCATCACCTTGACCGTGGCGCCGGCCTCGCCGCTGCCCGACAGCACCAGGCCGTCGCTGCTGACGCTGGTGACGGTAGGGGCGTTCGGCGCAATCAGGTCAGGCGCGGTGAGGTTGACGCTGTTGGATTCGTTGCCGGCGGCGTCGGTCTGGCTGAGGCTGAGCACCTGGGCGTTGGTTTGCGGGGTGGTCAGGGTCAGGCTGAAGGTGCCATTGGCGCCGACCACGACGCTGCCCAGGACAATGCCGCCCTGGCCCAGCACGGTGACGGTGGCGCCGGCTTCGCCGCGGCCGGTCAGCGCGGCGCCATCGGCCGCCAGGTGCAGGTTGCTCAGCGGCGCCGGGGCGGTGACGTCGGCCGCGGTGAGGCTGGCCGGCAGCGAGTTGATGCCGTCGCTGGAGGTGGCGTTGGCCGCCAGCACCTGGCCGTTGAGCTGGGCGCTGGCCAGGGTGACGCTGAAGGTGCCGTCGTTGAGCACCAGGGCGCTGCCCAGCAAGGTGCCGGCGGCGTTGTGCACGCTGACGGTGCTGCCGGCGGTGGCGGTGCCGCTCAGGGTCAGGCCGTCGGCGCTGAGCACCAGGTTGGCGGGCGCAGGTTCGGCCAGGGTGCCCGGCGCGGTCACCGAGGCGCTGGGCGAAGCGTTGCCGGCGGCGTCGGTCTGCACCACGCTGAGGTTGCTGCCGGCGCTGGCGCTGGGGCTCAGGCCGACGCTGAAACTGCCGTTGCTGCCCACCACTACGGTGCCCAGCAGGGTGCCGCTGGCGTCACGCACGGTGACGGTGGCGCCGGCTTCGCCGCTGCCGGCCAGGGTGGCGCCGTCGCTGGCCACGGCCAGGTTGGTCACGGCCAGCGGTGCAGTAGTGTCGGCGGCGGTGAGGCTGGCCGGGCTGGAGACGTTGCCGGCCGCGTCGGTGGCGGTCACGGTCAGGGCCTGGCCGTTGGTTTGCGCGCTGTTGAGGGTGACGTGGAACACGCCGTCGCTGCCGCTGGTGATGGTGCCCAGCACGGTGCCCTGGGCGTTGGTGACGGTGACGGTGCTGCCGGCCTCGGCGTGGCCGGTCAGCTGCAGGCCGGCGCCGTTGAGTGCCAGGTCGCTGGGGCTGGCCGGTGGCGTCAGGTCCACGGCGGTGATGTCCACGGCGGTGGAGACGTTGCCGGGCGGGTCTTCCTGGGTCACGGTGAGCACCTGCGCGTTGAGCTGCGCGGTGTTGAGGGTCAAGGTGAACGCGCCGTTGGCGGCCACCAGGCCAGTGCCCAGCAGGGTGTTGTCGGCGCTGTAGACATGCACGGTGGCGCCGGGCTCGCCGTGGCCGGTGACGGTGACGCCGTCGGCGTTGATCGCCACCTGGGTGAGGGCGGCGGGTGGCGTGGTGTCGGGGGCCACCTGGGTGACCGAGGCGGAGGTGTTGCCGCTGGGGTCGGTCTGGCTGACGTCGAGGACCTGGCCGTTGGTTTGCGCGGTGGTGAGGGTCACCGAGAAGCTGCCGTTGCTGGCCACCACGGCGCTGCCCAGTGGGTTGCCGTTGCTGTCGGTGACGTGCACGGTGGCGCCGGGTTCGCCGCTGCCGTTGAGGGTGGTGCCGTCGTTGCTGATGGTCAGGCCGCTGACCACCGCCGGCGGGGTGGTGTCGACGGTGGCCAGGGTTGCGTCGGCGGAGACGTTGCCGGCGGCGTCAGTGAGGCTGACGTGCAGGGCGGCGCCATTGGTCTGGGCGCTGGCCAGGCTGACCTGGAAGTTGCCGCTCTGGTCCACCGTGCCGGTGCCCAGCAGGGCGCCGTTGGCGTCGCGCACGGTGACCGTGGCGCCGACCTCGCCGGTGCCGCTGACCACGGTGCCAACGTTATTGATCGACAGGTTGGCGGCCGGGTTCGGCGCGGTGAGGTCGGGGGCCTGGGTGCTGGCCGGCTGCGAGACGTTGCCGGCGGCATCGCTCTGGGTCACGGTCAGCGCCTGGGCGTTGAGCTGCGGAGTAGTGAAGGTGACGACGAAACTGCCGTTGCTGGCCACCAGCGCGGTGCCGACCACGGTGCCGCTGGCGTCGGTCACCGCCACGCTGGCGCCGGCCTCGCCCTTGCCGGTGAGGGTGCTGCCGTTGGCTGCCACGGCGACGTCGGTGGGGGCGTCGGGGGCGGTGCTGTCGCTGGCCACCACGGTGGCCGGCACCGAGGTGTGGGTGCCGTCGCTGGCGGTCACGTGCAGGGTCTGCGCGTTGACCTGGGCAATGCGCAGCAGCACGCTGAAGCGCCCGCTGCTGTTGACCACCGCGGTGCCCAGGCTGGCGCCGCTGCTGTCCAGCACGTTGATGGTGGTGCCGGCGGTGCCGCTGCCGGTGAGGGTGCTGCCGTCGCTGGCCAGGGCCAGGTCGCCGGGGCTGGCGACCTGGGTGCCGTCGGGGCCGGCCACGGTCCCGGGCTCGGACGTGTTGTTGGCCGCGTCGGTGCTGGTCACGCTCAAGGTGCTGCCGTTGGCGGCCGGGGTGGTCAGGGTCACCACGAACACGCCATCACTGCCTGCGGTGCCGCTGCCCAGCAGGGCACCGCTGCCGTCGCGCACGGTGACGGTGCTGCCGGCCTCGGCGGTGCCGGAGACCTGGCTGCCGTCCGGGGTCACGGCGAGGTTGCCCGGCTGTGCCGGGTTGGTGGTGTCCGGGGCGGTGACGGTGGCCGGCAATGAGGTGTAGTTGCTGTCGGAGGCCGTGACCTGGAGGACTTCGGCGTTGAGCTGCGCAGAGGGCAGGGTGGCGGTGAAGTGGCCGTCGCTGCCGGCAGTGACGGTCACCAGCAGGTTGCCGTCGGCGTCCATCACGCGCACGGTGCTGTTGGCCTGGGCGAGGCCGGTGAGCGTGGTGCCGCTTGCGTCCACCAGCAGTTCGCTGGGCGCGGGTGGCGCGGTGAGGTCCGGCGCGGTCAGGGTCTGGGTGGCCGAGGCGTTGGTGGCGGCGTCTTCCTGGTGCACGCTCAGGGTCTGGCCGTCCAGCTGCGCGGGGCTCAGGGTGACGCTGAAGCTGCCGTTGCCGGCCACCACGGCGCTGCCCAGCAGCGTGCCGCTGGCGTCGCGCACGTACACGGTGTCGCCGGCCACGCCGGTGCCGGTGACGGTGGCGCCGTTGGGGCTGATGGCCAGGTTGTCGAGGCTACCGGGCGGCGTGGTGTCCGGCGCGGTGAAGCCGGCATCGGCGGAAACGTTGTTGTGCAGGTCGGTCTGGTTGACGTGCAGCACCTGGCCGTCGGCCTGGGTGCCGCTCAGGGTCACGCTGAAGGTGCCGTTGTCGTTCACCGTGGCGAAACCCAGCAGGGTGCCGTCCTGGGCGTAGACGCGCACGGTGGCGCCGGCCTCGCCGACGCCGCTGAGGGTGTTGCCATCGCTGCTCAGGGTGAGCTGCGTGGGCGCGTCGGGGGCTTGGGTGTCCGGGGCGGTCAGGGAGCTGCTGGGCGACGGGTTGCCGGCCGCGTCGGCCTGCGCCACGGTCAGGGTCTGGCCGTTGATTTGCGCGGTGCCCAGGGTGATCTGGAACAGGCCGTTGCTGCCCACCACGGCGCTGCCCAGGGAGGCGCCGTTGGCGTCCTTGATGGTGACGGTGGCGCCCACTTCGCCGTGGCCGCTGACGACGGCACCGTTGGCGGAAATGCTCGCGTCGGTGATCTGCGCCGGTGGCGTCAGGTCGGGGGCGGTGACGCTGGCGGGCGTCGACGGGTTGCCGGCGGCGTCGGCCTGCACCACCAGCAGCGCCTGGGCGTTGGTTTGCGGGGTGGTCAGCAGGACGCTGAAGTGGCCGTCGGTACCCACCGTGGCGGTGCCGATCACGGTGCCGGACGGGTCGCGCACGGTGATGCTGGCGTTGGCTTCGCCATTGCCGGTCAGCTGCGTGCCGCTGGCGTTGACCGCCAGGTCGGTGACCGGGGCGGGCGCCTGGGTGTCGGGGGTGACGTAGCTTACCGGGCCGGCGCCGTTGCCGGTGCTGTCGGTGGCGCTCACCAGCAGGGTCTGGCCGTTGTGTTGCGGGCTGCTCAAGGTGACGCTGAAGGTGCCATCGGCGGCCACCACGGCGGTGCCGAGCACGGTGCCGGTGGTGCTGGTGACGGTGATGTGCGCGCCGGCCTCGCCGACGCCGCTGAGCACGGTGCCGGCGCTGTTGACGGCCAGGTTGCCCGGTTGCAGCGGGCCGTCCAGGTCCGGTGCGTTGATGTCGGCGGCGGCCGAGGGGTTGCCGGCGGCATCGGCCAGGGTCACGTGCAGGGCCTGGCCATCGACCTGGGCGCTGGCCAGGGTCACGCTGAAGCTGCCGGTGGCCGAGACCACGGCGCTGCCCAGCACGTTGCCGGCGGCGTCCTTGACGGTGACGGTGGCGCCGACTTCGCCGCGCCCGGTCAGCAGCAGGCCGTTATTGCTCACGGCCAGGTCGGTGGCCGGGGCGGGGCCGGTAATGTCGGGGGCGGTGACAGGGACGCTGACCGAGACTTCGCTGTTGCTGTCGGTGGCCTGCACGTTGAGCACTTCGCCGTTGGCCTGGTTGGGGAGCAGGTTCACGATGAAGGTACCGTCTGAAGCCACCACGCCGACGCCGACCACGGTGCCGTTTTTGTCGAGCACCTGGATCGCATTGCCGGCGGTGCCGGTGCCGCTCAGTTGCGAACCATTGTCGTTGACCTGCAGGTTGGCCGGCGTGCCGGGACCGTCGGCGTCCGGGGCGACCACGACAACCGCGGGCGAGGCGTTGCCGGCGGGGTCGGCCTGGGTGATGCGCACGATGTCGCCCTCGGTAACGGGCGGTTGCAGGGTGACTTCGAAGGTGCCATTGACGTTGACCACGCCGCTGGCGATGACCACGTTGTTGCTGTCGCGCACGGTGACGGTGGCGCCGGGCTCGCCTGTGCCCGACAGCGCCTGGCCATCGGCGCTGATCACCACGTCGGTGACCGCGTCGGGGCGGGTAGTGTCGGCGGCCACCAGCTGCGTGGGCGTGCTGGTGTTGCCGGAGGCGTCGGTGGCGGTGACGTCCAGGTGCTCGCCGTTGGTCTGGGCGCTGCTCAGGGTCAGGCTGAAGGTCCCGTCGGCGTTGGCACGGGTGAGGCCGATTACCTGGCCCTGGTTGTCATGCACCAGCACCCGCGAGCCGCCTTCGGCGGTGCCGCTCAGGGTCAGGCCGTCGGCGCTCAGCACCAGGTTGCCGGGCTGCGCCGGGGCGGTGAGGTCGGGGGCGGTGAGCGCGACGTTGGGCGAGACGTTGCCGGCAGGGTCGGTGAGGGTTACCTGCAGGGTTTGGCCGTCGTTTTGCGCCGGGCTGATGCTGATGCTGAACAGGCCGTCGCTGCCGACCACGGCGGTGCCCAGCACGGTGCCGTTGGCGTCGATCACGGTGGCGGTGGCGCCGGCTTCGCCGTGGCCGCTGACCAGGCTGCCGCTGCCGCTGATGGCCACGTCAGTGGCAGGTGCGGGCGCGGTGGTGTCCGGCACGCTGAGGTCGGGCGCTTGCGCGGTGGCGGCGGGCGAGCTGTTGCCGGCGGTGTCGGTGTCGATCACCGTCAAGGCCTGGCCGGCGGTTTGCGCCGGGGCGAGGGTGACGCTGAAGCTGCCGTCGCTGGCCACCAGGGCGGTGCCCAGCACGGTGCCGTCGGCGCCTTTCACGGTGATGGTCGAGCCGGCTTCACCGGTGCCAGTGAGGGTGGTGCCGTCGGCGTTCACCGCCAGGTTGCCGGGCACGGCCGGCGGGGTGGTGTCGGCCGCGACCAGGGTGCCGGGCGCCGAGCTGTTGCCGGCGGCGTCGGTGAGGGTGACGTTGAGTGTCTCGCCGTTGGTCTCGGCCTGGTTCAGGGTTATCTGGAAGTGCCCGTCGCTGCCCACGGTGCCGGTGCCCAGTACGTTGCCGGCGCTGTCGCGCACGGTCACGCTGCTGCCGGGTTCGCCGTTGCCGCTCAGGGTCAGGCCGTCGCCGCTCAGGGCCAGGTCGGCGGGGGCGGCGGGCGCGGTGGTGTCCGGCGCCACGATGATGCCGGGCGCCGAGGTGTTGCCGGCGCCGTCGGTGAGGGTCACGTCGAGGGTCTGGCCGTTGTTCTGGGCGCTGCCCAGCGGCACCTGGAAGCTGCCGTCGCTGCCCACGGTGCCGGTGCCCAGCACGTTGCCGGCGCTGTCGCGCACGGTCACGGTGCTGCCGGGTTCGCCCAGCCCGCTCAACAGCAGGCCGTTGGCGGACAGCGCCAGGCCCGTGGGAGCGTCGGGTGCGGTGGTGTCGACAGCGCTGCCACCACCGCCGCCGCTTCCGCTGCCGCCGCCGGTGCCTACCGCGGCTGCCGTGGCGCCGCCCGCCCCCAGCAGGCCGAGCCCGGCGATGGCCCATTCGGGCGTGGCACTGCCGACCACGGCAACGCCAGCCAGCAGGTCGTCGATGGAAGAGACTTCGGCAAAGGTGAAGCCATTGAAGCTTTCAGCGCTGTACTGCGCCTGCCACAGGGTGCCGTTGTCACCCTGGAACACCATGTCGCTGTGCACGCCCTGGGGGTTGGCTTTGAAGAAGTTGTCCACCCGCACCTGTTCGCCGTTCTTCAGGTGCAGCACCGCGGCATCGCCGCTGCGGCCAACGGACGCTACCTGCTGGGGGGGCACGGGGATCTGTACGACGGCGGGGTCTTGCAGGGAAACGTTGCCAAACGCTTGGGCAGTGACTTGGGCAGTGGCTTTGTCAGCGACGACGATATTGTCCATTATCGGCTCTTCCTTTCGCTTCTTCCGTCACCACACAGCAAATGGCGTGGTGATCGCTACGGCTCGCCGGGCACGGCAACGCCGAAAAATCCTGTACGAATTGGATCCTTCATGTATAGCAAATGGATACGAAAGCGTCGGCTAGCTTGGGCGCTAGCAGCGATTGCGCGACAGGCGGCAGAGGGATTGGGCGGGGGTAATCTAGGTATGACCGGGGTGTTTGGAAAAGGTGCTTTTTTTGTACAGGTTTTTATCAATAGGTACGTAGCAGCGGCCGACGGCCGCGTCCTATACCTGGCACACCGCAGCGAATCCGGACGCCGATTGCGATGCATGCAACGCGTTTTCTGTAGCAGCGGCCGAAGGCCGCGTCCAAGGTGCCGCGTTATTTCCGGCACACCGCAGCGAATCCGGACGCCGCCTGCGGCAGCTGCTACAGGGATGCGCGCACCGCCGATTGCGATGCATGCAACGCGTTTTCTGTAGCAGCGGCCGACGGCCGCGTCCAAGGTGCCGCGCTATTTCCTGCACACCGCAGCGAATCCGGACGCCGCCTGCGGCAGCTGCTACAGGGATGCGCGCACCGCCGATTGCGATGCATGCAACGCGTTTTCTGCAGCAGCGGCCGAAGGCCGCGTCCAAGGTGCCGCGCTATTTCCGGTACACCGCAGCGAATCCGGACGCTGCCTGCGGCAGCTGCTACAGGGATGCGCGCACCGCCGATTGCGATGCATGCAACGCGTTTTCTGTAGCAGCGGCCGAAGGCCGCGTCCAAGGTGCCGTGCTATTCCCCGCACACCGCAGTGAATCCGGACGCCGCCTGCGGCAGCTGCTACGGGTCAGGTACGCCCGACTAACATGACGGTTTCTATTTGCTGGGTCATTTTTTCGCCCTTGGTGTAGAGCTGGTTGAAGAACAGCCCCTGGATCGACTCCTTCGTCGGGGTAGGGCCCTTGGGCACGAACAGGGCGCCCAGGTCGATGGTCTTGGCGAAGTTGGCCTGGGTCAGGCTGTAGCCGCCCAGGTAGCTGCCGCTCCAGGGCGAGTCGGCGTTGACCACGTCGATGGCGGCGTCGCGGTAGCCCACCGCCGCGTCTTTCAAGTGCGCAGAGCCGTTGAGCAGGGTGTTCAGCTTGGCCAGGTCGGCGCTGCTCAGCTGGCCGCCACTGTTCAGCGCCTTCAGGCTGCCGTCGGCCTGCACGGTGAAACCGAATTTCTTGTCGGCGATGGCCGGGAAGGTCGCGGCCAGGCTGGTCTTGAAGTCGTCGAAGGCTGATTTCAGCGTCGCGTGCGCTACCTGATGGGCGGCGGCCTTCTGCGGGAAGTCCGCCGACTGCTCACGGCCAATCCAGGTATTCACCGCTTCCATGGTCAGGCCCAGCTGCTGCGCGGCCTCGCTGGGGTAATACACCGCGGCCGGGCCGGCCGCAGCGGCTTGCAGCGTTTGCGCGGCCGCCCCGGTGACGGGCTGCAGGGCGATTTTCTGCTCGGAAACCGTGAGGGTGGCCGTCGAGGTGGTGCTGACAGAAAGATCCATTTCATCAGTCCATGTATCGTGATTGGTACTGATGGTATCGGCGGTGATACGTGGAGCTTGAGTGGCAGGACGCAGCCTGCGGCGGCTGCTACGCGGATGCGTATACCGCTTAGATCGCGTCGCCTGCATCGCGGCCAAGGCCGGCTCCTACCACGAACGGCGTAGGAGCCGACTTTAGTCGCGATGCAGACGACGCCATTTCAAGGCAGTTGCTGCCAAGAGTTGCGCGAGGCGTGCCGTGACTTGCTGGCAAGCCAGAGCTGCCACTCAAGCGGCTTTCTGGTGGGCCGCCTTCTTCATGGCTTCCATTTGTGCACCCAGTTCTTCCAGCTTCGCGTCGCCCAGAAGTTCCTGCGCCTGGGGAAACATCTCGCTTTCTTCTTCCTCGATATGGTGCTCGAGCAGTTCCCTGACCACCTTCACCCGGCCGGAAAACTCCACTGTGCCTGGGTCGGTTGCCTGCAGGTCGGGCAATACCAGTGAGTCCACCGTGCGGTGTTCTTCCTTGGCCTCGTAGTACATCACGTCCTGCTCTTTGCTACCCGCCGCCTTGAAGGCGGGGTACAAAATCTCTTCCTCCAGCTGGGTGTGGAGGGTAATTTCCATCTCCAGCTTGGCCAACAGGTCGGTGCGCTTTTTCACGCCGCGCTCCGTGGAGTCGCTCAGTTGCTCAAGAATGGCTTTCACGCGTTTGTGGTCGGCCACCAGCAGTTCGATTGCATTCATTTTCCAGTACCCCTATCACGGTTGACGGACCGATCTGACTGCCGATCCTGGGAGAAGCTGGAAGAGTGGTGCATCGGCTATGCCACTTTCGACCACCGGTACAATCCGTTATTTGCCAAGGGCTTGGGTGATGGTCCAGTGCTTGCCCGCCGTGCACATTGCATGAATGCCGCTTGGCGCGGTGGGCAGATAGCGGCGCGGTGCCTCAATGGCCACTGGCGTTGCTATCCAAGGGAATCGTCTGGCCGTGGTGCAACACCGTGAAAGCGTCATCTGCCATACCCGCGGCCCTGGTCGCCTCAAGCAGCTTTTTCGGCGGCTCGTCCAGGGGTTCGTCGGTCAGTTCGAAGGTGCCCCAGTGAATGCCGATGGCCTTCTTCGCACCGATGTCCTGGAAGATCTTCACGGCCTCGCCCGGGTCCACGTGCTGCGGCCCCATGAACCAGCGCGGCGCGTAGGCGCCGATGGGAATCAGCGCCAGGTCGAAGCCACCGAAGGCCTTGCCGATGCGCTTGCTGTCATTGGAATAACCGGTGTCGCCGGCGAAGTACAGCGAGAACGGCTGCGCAGCCGCCGGTGGCGTCTTCACCGCCCAGCCGCCCCACAGGGTGTCGTTGCGGTCGCCCAGGCTGCGCGCGGACCAGTGGGTGGCCGGCACGAACCAGAAGTCCAGGCCGGACACCCGGGTGTGGTCGCTCCAGTCCAGCTCCTCGACATTGTCGATGCCCTTGTCGGCCATCCATTGCTTGATACCCAGCGGCACCAGGAAGCGCGGCGGGCCGCCGACCTGCTGGTTCAGCGCCTGGACGCTGGCGGTGTCGAGGTGGTCGTAATGGCTGTGGGAGATCAGCACCACGTCGATGTGCGGCAGTTGGTCCAGGGCGAGGCCAGGCGCAACCTTGCGCTTGGGCCCGATGAAGGAGAACGGCGAGGCGCGCTCGGAGAACACCGGGTCGGTGAGGATGTTGACGCCGTTGATCTGCAGCAGGGCGCTGGCGTGGCCGATCCAGGTCAGGGTGTTGCGGGTGTGGTTGGCCTTGAGCGCGGCCACGTCCGGGTGGTCGATGGGGAACTGGTAGTTATTGGCCGGTGGTGGCGGCAGGCGGTTGACGAAGGCGTTCCAGCGCCACTTCCAGACACTGCCGCGCGCCAGGGGGCCGTCGTTGTTTTCGAAATGGCCGTCTGTGCGCGGGGCGTGGTGGATGTCACTGGCGGCTAGCTGTTCGGGCGAGGGCGCCAGCGGCGGCTCGCCGCCAGCGCTGACGCAGGTGGCGGCGCAGAGCAGCGAGAAACCGCATAGCAGGGCGCTGGGGCGAATGGGCACGGGGCACTCCTTGTGGCGGGGGGGCGGTATCGAGTGTAGATAGTCGCGGGGCGGGACGGTTCCGTCGGAATATCCAGTCAAATATTTGGCCGATCGAAGCGATTGCCTTGCGTTAGGACGCTGATTTGTAATTGCGGCCCCTTGAAACTCATCCATCCCATTTCTCCGATCTTTGGACGCTTCATATGCCAGTTGAAACTGAAAGCCGGACTTGGATCCCTGAATCTCCAAGCCAGGAAGTTGAGCAGGCACGCAGAGACCTGACCGAGGAGGCACTGGTCGATGTGAGCTTGGAACAGGTACTGGATTGGGGGGGCAGGACGCCTGTAGCAGCGGCCGCAGGCCGCGTCCTGGCAGCGTCCCGAGATTTGGTGCGTGGTACCGTGGCGCGCTAACATTGGCGTCCATCCCCGAGTACCCCATCCATGCCCACCCCCACCGCCCGGTTCACCGAAGGCTCTATCGCGCGCCATGTGCTGGCCATGGCCAGCACCAGCGCGTTGAGCCTGCTGGCGGTGTTCATGGTGGATATCCTGACCCTGGTCTACGTCTCGCGGCTGGGCGACCAGCGCCTGCTGGCGGCGGTGGGGCTGGCCAAGACGTTGATGTTCCTCAACGGCGCGTTCTCCGCCGGGGTGGTGATTGCCGGCGGCGCGCTGCTGTCGGAGCGCATCGGCAAGCATGGCGGCCAGCGCCTGGCACGGCTGGTGACGCACTTGCTGCTGATGGTGCTGGCAGTGGCGGCAGGTGTGGCGGCGCTGGAATGGCTGGCCATGGCGCCGCTGGCCCGCTGGCTGGGTGCCGACCCCGGCGCGTATGCCTCGGCCCGTGGGTTCGTGTGCATGACCCTGGCCGCCAGCGTGCCGGTGGCGCTGGCGCAGATGAGCGCGCAGCTGCTCAAGGCCCAGGGCCACGTGCGCCTGGCGCTGTGGGTGCTGCTCAGTGGCGCGCTGACCCTGGCGGTGGCCGACCCGCTGCTGATCCTCGGCCTGGGCATGGGCCTGCAGGGCGCAGGCTGGTCGTGTGCGCTGGCGGCGCTGGTGTCGATGCTGGTGGGGCTTTGCTGGCTCAAGCGCCACCTGGGCCTGGCGCTGCGCCTGAATCCACGCCTGCTGTGCCTGCACATCGGCCGCACAGCGCGGCTGGCGGTGCCGGCTATGTTGGGCAACCTGGCCATGCCCGTGGGCATCAGCTACCTGATGATCACCCTGGCCGGGCTGGGCGCCTCGGCGCTGGCCGGCATGGCGGTGGTGGACCGCGTACTGCAACTGGGCTACTGCGTCTATTTTGCCCTGCCCACGGCGCTGGTGCCGGTGCTGGCGCAGAACCTGGGCGCCGGCCGCCATGACCGGGTGCGCCAGGCCATCGCCTTTACAGGCCGCGGCGTGGTCCTCTATGGTGTGGCGTTCTGGCTGCTGGTGCTGGTAACGGGCCCGCTGGTGGCCGACTATTTCCACCTGCAGGGCAATGGCCGCGACATTTTCCTCACCGTGACGCGCCTGGGCATGGGCCTGTGGGTGCTGTTCGGCCTGGACTTCGTCGCCCAGTCGCTGTTCCTCACCCTGGGCCGCGCCTGGTGGGTGCCCACCTTCGGCTGGCTGCGCGGCACCCTGGGCACCCTGCCATGGGTGTACGCCGGTGCCCACGGCCATGGCGCCAGCGGCGCGGTGCTGGGCATGTGGCTGGGCAACGCGGTGGTGGCGCTGCTGGCGATCATCACCGCCTGGCGCCTGCTGCGCCGGGCCAATCAATGAATTCAAGTGCAACGGGTTTTTATGTCAGATACGGATAACCAGCACGACGCGGCGCAGCTGCCAGCCCCCAAGCGCCGGCGTGCGCCCAAGGGCGAGATGCGCCGCATGGCGTTGCTGGACGCGGCCACGCAAGTGTTCGCCAGGGACGGTTACCAGGGCGCGTCGATGCGTGACGTGGCCGACATCGCCGGCATCACCACCGTGGGCCTGCTGCACCATTTTCCCAACAAGGTGGCGCTGCTGCGGGCCTTGCTTGACCGTCGCGACCAGCGCGTGACCGAGCGTTTCAGCGAGCTGGAAACGGCGCCCACCCTCGATGGCTTCCTGCGCTTTCTGCGCATGAGCATGGGGTTCAGCGTGGAGGATGCGGCGGAGTGCCAGGCGGCACTGATGATCAACGTCGAGAGCCTGTCGGACAAGCATCCGGCGTTTCCCTGGTACCAGGAGAAATTCGAGGTGGTGCATGGCCACGCCCAAGCGCACCTGGCGTCACTGGTGGCCAGCGGCGCGATCCGCGCGGACGTGCAACCCAGGACCCTGGCCCTGGAGCTGTTCTCGGTGATGGATGGCCTGCAGATCCAGTGGCTCAGGGGGCGGGACAGCGTCGATGTGATGCAGGTGTTCGACGCCTACCTGGGCCGCCTGGCCAAGGATCTGCAGCCTCATCCCTGAGGCTGCGTCAGCCGCTTAATAGGTCTGCGAGGTGGACACCTGCACGGCCTTGCGCAGTGGCTTGGGCAGCGGGTTGCTGTCGCTGGTGGTCAGTTGCTCGGCGTACAGCGTGGTCAGCGTCTGGCTCAGCGACAGGTCGGCGGAGCTGGTGCCGACACGGATCTTGAACTTGCCGGCATCGACGTTCCAGCTGTCGGTGTTGTCCACGTAATAGGCCAGCGAACGCGAGTCCAGCGGGATGCTCACGGTCTTGCTCTCGCCCGGCTTGAGGTACACCTTGGTGAAGCCCTTCAGCTCTTTCTCGGGACGGTCGACGCTGGGGTTCACCGGCTGCACGTACAGCTGCGCCACTTCATAGCCGGCCTTGGCGCCGGTATTGGTGATGGTGAACTTGGCGTTGACGGTGGCGCCCGGGGTCAGCACGTTGGTCGACAGTTTCAGGTCGCTGTAGCTGAACGTGGTGTACGACAGACCAAAGCCGAACGGGTACAGCGGCTTGGTGTTGCGCTTGTCATACGCGCGGTAGCCCAGGTACAGGCCTTCGCTGTAGGTCAGCTGGGTGAGGGCGTTGTCGCCACGGTACTGCGCCGGGTCCGGGTAGGAGGCGTAGCTGGCATTGTCCTCGATCTGCTTGTCGATGGTCACCGGCAGCTTGCCCGACGGGTTGACCTTGCCGAAGATGATCTCCGCCAACGCCTGGCCGCCTTGTTGGCCTGGCAGCCAGGCTTCCAGGGTAGCGCCGACTTTCTTCGCCCATGGCTGCATGTTGGCGATGCCGCCGCCGTGCATCACCACGATGGTGTTGGGGTTGGCCTTGGCTACCGCGCTGATCAGGTCAGCCTGTTGGTCGGGCAGGTCGAAACCGTGGTCCGAACCTTCGCCTTCGTTCTCGTAGTTGGTGCCGGCAGACACCACCACCGCGTCGTACTTGGACAAGTCCTTAGGCGCAGCCAGCGCCGCCCAGCTCATCTGCACGCCCGCCAGGCCGCCCAGGGCCGGGGTGAAGTTGCCCTGCACGCGCTCGTATTCCAGCTTGACGGTGTAGGCCTTGCCGGCGGTCAGCGAAGCGGTCTTGCCCGAGGTGACCAGGGCGTTGACCACGTCCGAGGAGTACGGCACGCCGTCGCTCTGCAGCACCAGCACGTCGTTCACCCACAGCTTGTACGGGCCGTCGGCGCGCACCTTGAACACCTGCGGGCCGGTCACGGTCGGCTTGATCACGCCGGTGAAGCGGGCCGAGAACGCGCCGGCGGTGGGGGTGAAGCCTGACACGGTGGTGGTGCCGGCGTTGGTGACGTTGGTGCTGGTGGTCCAGTTCAGGTTCACGCCGGGCTCCACGCGGGTCAGCGCCGGGTCGCCGGAGAAGCTGGTGTTGGCGTAGTACTCGGCCTTGATGCCGGAGTTGCTGACGTCGCTGCTGCCGCTGGACGGCTGGTACCACACCGACGCCTGCGGGTTCAGGCTCAGGGCTGGCAGGTAGGTGACATTGCTGCTGTCGGACGCCAGCTGCTGCAGGCCGCTGAGTTCGGTCACGTAGCTGTTGGGTGGCGAGTTGGCGGTGCCGAACGGCGAGCCCGGGGCCTGGTACGCCCAGTCACCGATCACGGCGATCTTGGCGCTGCGCGCCAGGGGCAGCAGCGGGGCGCCGGCGCTGGTGTTTTCGTTGCGCAGCAGGATGGTGGACTCGCGCGCGGTGTCCAGCGCGGCCTTGGCGCCGTACTCGGTGTGGGTCAGGGTCTGCGCGGTGTTCAGGTGTTCCTGCAGGTCATAGCTGACAATGCCGCGCAGGTTGCGCTTGACCTTGTCGTCGATGACGTTCTGGGTCAGCTGGCCGCTGTACAGCAGTGGCAGCAGGTTGGCCTCGGTAAATTGCAGGCCCGACGGCATGTCGATGTCGGTGCCGGCCCAGGCGCCCTTGAAGGCATCGTGGATGGCGTTGAAGTCGCTGATCACCATGCCCTGGTAGCCCCATTCGCCCTTGAGCACGTCGGTGATCAGGTGATGGTTCTCGCAGGCGTAGTCGCCGTTGATCTTGTTGAAGCCGCACATGATCGACGCCACGTTGGCGTTCTTGACCATCGACTCGAAGCCCGGCAGGTACATCTCGCGCAAGGTGCGCTCGTCCACCACCACGTTCACCGCCTGGCGGTTGGCTTCCTGCTCGTTGGCCAGGTAGTGCTTGCCGCTGGCCTGGATGCCCTGGGCCTGGATGGCGTTGACCACGGCCGGGGCCAGCACGGCGCCCAGGAACGGATCTTCACCGCTCAGGTACTCGGCCGCGCGGCCGCCGTAGGGGGTGCGGTACAGGTTGACGCCCGGGGAGAGCATCTGCTGGCCGCCGGAGATACGCGTCTCGTAGGCGATGGCCAGACCGAATTCCTTGGCGCGGTTGATGCTCCAGGTGGCGGCAATGGCTGACTGCGACGGGTACTGCGCGCCGAAGGTGGCGTTGTTGACGTGCACGCCCATGGACGAGTCATAGGCCACGGTGCCCTGGATGCCCCACTTGGTCAGCTTGGGGATCATGTGGCCGTCGTCGACGCGGGTGAAGTTGATCTTCTCCGAGGTGCTCATGTTGTCGAGGATCGAGCTGACCCGCGCTTCCACCGCATCGCCGGTGGCCGGGGTGACTTCGGCCAGCGCCAGGTTGGCCTGGGCCACGCTGAAGGCCAGCACGCTGAGGCTTAGCGCCTGCTTGAATACCCTGCTCATTGTTGCTGCTCCTGGCTGGGGGCGTCGTCGGTGACCACCGGGTCGTCTTGCACGGTGGCGGCGGTGGCCTGGGCGGCCTTGCTCACGCTGGCGGCGCCGGACAGTTGGTCGCGCTTGGCTTCCAATTGTTCGCGAAGTTGCTCGTGCGTGTTGGTCGTGGAAGTTGTATCCGCCGCCAGCGCGCAGAAACTCTGGGCGCACAAGAGCACAGTGCCCATGACGGGCAACATGAGTCGGTTCATCGATTGATTCTCGAGTGAAGGTTAAATGATGGCACTTCGATGTTATTGCGAAGTTGCGCCGAAGTGTAAGTCCCGATGATGCCTTTAAAAGTTCAATGTTCGCAAAGATATTTTTCCGAACGGATAAAAAGCGCCGGAAAAGCGATGAAGGGGCATACGGGTGAGGGGGCGATACTGGCTGAATTCTTCATGAATAATGGAAAAACGTTATGTTCAGTTGCGTAAAATTGGCTTTATTTGGGTTATTATTGATGTCTAATGATTGTTTTGAGCAATAAATAGTCAATCTAGTAAACCTAATTGCAGTTAGGTTTTAGGTTCTGGTAAGCTGTGTCAGCGTTGAAAAATACGCTCGCTCATTCTATTGATACTTTCCTGTTAGTTGCTCGCCTGGGCTGTTTCGTGCGCCAAGTACGAAGGCGCAAGTGTGCGTTTATTATTAAATACTTCGTGGCCTGGCCATCGAGCGATACTGTGTCGTCAGTCATAACGTCCGCCGGGTGCGTGCAACTTCCCACGCAACTCGAACTGTGCCAGTGGTTGGCCGAACATACTGAAGTCAAAGTCTCGGACATTAACCGGGCGCGCAAGCTGTGCCTGGCCGAAAGTGGCAGCGACGACGACATCCTGCGCACCCTGGTGCGCCTGGGCGCCGTGCGTGACGAGGAGGTGGCCCAGGCCTGCGCAGCCCTGCTGGGCGTGCCGCGCCTGGACCTGGCGCAGCTGCCCGATGACGCCGCGCCGCCGCTGCTGGGCAGCGAACGCTTCCTGCGCCATCATGGCCTGGTGGTGCTCGACGCCCAGCCGGCGCACATCGAGGTGGCCGCCAGCGCGCCGCTGTCGGCGTACGCCCTGGATGCCCTGCGTTACTGCGCCCAGCGCCCGCTGACGCTGGTGATCGCCACCGCCGCCGAGGTCAACACCCTGATCGAACGCTTCCACGGCCAGGGCCGCAGCGCCATGGACGCGCTGATCGAGTCCCTGGACGGCGAGCCGGACGCCCAGGAAGACATCGAGCACCTCAAGGACCTGGCCTCCGAGGCGCCGGTGATTCGCCTGGTCAACCTGATCCTGCAGAAGGCCGTGCAGGACCGCGCCTCTGACGTGCACGTGGAGCCTTTCGAGGACCAGTTGCAGGTGCGCTACCGCGTCGACGGCCTGCTGGTGCAGGGCGAGGCGCCACCGCCCAGCCTGGCGGCGGCGGTGATCTCGCGCTTGAAAATCATGGCCCGGCTGGACATCGCCGAGCGCCGCCTGCCGCAAGATGGCCGCATCATGCTGCGCATCCAGGGCAAGGAGCTGGACCTGCGGGTGTCGACGGTGCCCACCAGCTTCGGCGAGTCGGTGGTGATGCGCCTGCTCGACCGGCAGACCGTGAGCTTCGATTTCCCCACCCTGGGCATCGACGGCCCGCGCCTGCACAGCCTGCTGGAGCTGCTCGAGCGCCCCCACGGCATCTTCCTGGTCACCGGCCCCACCGGCTCGGGCAAGACCACCACGCTGTACACCGCGCTGTCGCGGCTCAACACCGCCGAGCGCAAGATCATCACCGTCGAAGACCCGGTGGAATACCAGCTGGCGGGCATCAACCAGATCCAGGTGAAACCGGCCATCGGCCTGGATTTCCCGGGGGCGCTGCGCTCCATCGTGCGCCAGGACCCGGACGTGATCATGATCGGCGAGATGCGCGACCTGGAAACCTGCCGCATCGCCATCCAGTCGTCGCTCACCGGCCACCTGGTGCTGTCGACCCTGCACACCAACAGCGCCGCGGCGAGTATCACCCGGCTGCTGGACATGGGCGTGGAGCATTACCTGATTGCCTCGACCCTGCAGGGCATCCTCGCCCAGCGCCTGGTACGGCGCCTGGACCCGGCCACCCGGGTGGCCTTCGAGGCGCCGCCGGAGCTGGTCGCGCGCCACCGGCTGGACCAGTACACCGCGCAGCGGCCCATTGTGCTGTACCGCCCGGCCACCGACAGCCCTGGCGGCGGTTACCACGGCCGCAGCGCCATCACCGAACTGCTGGTGATGAACGACGAACTGCGCAGCCTGCTGATGCGCCAGGCTGACGCCGCCACCCTTGAACAGGCCGCGCGCCGCCAGGGCCTGGTGACCCTGTACGAGGACGGCCTGCGCCAGGCGCTGGCTGGCATCACCTCGCTGGAAGAAGTGCTGCGCGTGGCACGGGGCGACTGACATGCAGACCTTCCGTTACCGCGCCCTGGCCGCCGATGGCACGGCCCACAAGGGCAGCCTCGACGCCGCCAGCGAACAGGCAGCCGTGGCCCAGTTGCAAGGCCGCGGCTGGCTGGTGCTGAGCCTGGAAGCCGGCAGCGCGCGCAGCGCCCGTGCCAGCCAGGCCATGAACGGCGCGGCCCTGGTCAGCTTCACCCAGCAACTGGCGACCCTGCTGGGCGCCGGCCAGCCGCTGGAGCGTTCGCTGGGCATCCTGCTCAAGCAGACCCAGGAAGCCAAGGCCCGCGCGCTCATCGAACGCATCCGCGAACAGGTCAAGGCCGGCAAGCCGTTGTCCCAGGCCCTGGAAGAAGAGGGCGGGCAGTTCTCCACGCTGTACATCAGCATGGTCCGCGCTGGCGAGGCCGGTGGTGCCCTCGAAAATACTTTACGGCAGCTCAGCGACTACCTGGAACGCAGCCAGACCCTGCGTGGCGAGGTGATCAACGCGCTGATCTACCCGGCGTTTCTGGTGGTGGGTGTGCTCGGTTCGCTGGCCTTGCTGCTGGCCTACGTGGTGCCGCAGTTCGTGCCGATTTTCCGCGACCTGGGGGTGCCGATTCCGCTGATTACCCAGGTGATCCTGGCCATGGGCGAGTTCTTGAGTGCCTGGGGCCTGGTGGTGCTGGCCGCGATCATCGTGCTGATCTGGGGCAGCGCCATCGCCCTGCGCGACCCGGCCCGGCGCCAGCGCAACGACCTGCGTCTGCTGAAAATCAACGTCATCGGCCCGCTGCTGCAACGCATCGAGGCCGCGCGCCTGGCGCGCACCTTGGGCACCTTGCTCAGCAACGGCGTGGCCCTGCTGCAGGCGCTGCTGATCGTGCGCCAGGTGTGCAGCAACCGCGCCATAGTCGCCCAGGTGGAACAGGCCACCGACTGGGTCAAGGGCGGCGGCACGCTGGCCAGCGCCTTCGGCCAGCAGCCGCTGCTGCCGGAACTGGCCGTCCAGATGATCGATGTCGGCGAACAGGCCGGCGAGCTCGACGGCATGCTGCTGAAAGTCGCCGAGGTGTTCGACGTCGAAGCCAAGCGCGGCATCGACCGCCTGCTCGCAGCGCTCGTGCCCACGCTCACGGTGGTCATGGCGGTGATGGTCGCCGTGATCATGCTCGCCATCATGCTGCCGCTGATGAGCCTCACCAGTAACATTTAAAGGACCACACCCCATGAAAACCATGAACACGGGCCGCCGCCAGGGCGGTTTCACCTTGCTGGAAATGCTCGCGGTGATCGTGCTGCTGGGCATCGTC
>NZ_JBWGIG010000035.1:0-68509 GCF_056312595.1 Pseudomonas sp. GYB4201
CCCTGAGTTCGCTGAATGTCTTCAGTGAACTCAGGGGCCAGCGCAGCCTGCGGCAGCGGCTACGGGAGCGCGGTGTGGCTTAGAAGGTCATCTCGATCACATCATCCGGCACAATCAGCTTGCCGGCGGTCTTGGCGATAATTTCCTCGACGCTGATGCCCGGCGCGCGCTCGCGCAGGATGAACGCGCCGTTCTCGATCTCCAGGTACGCAAGGTCGGTCAGCACCTTGCGAATGCAGCCCGCGCCGGTCAGCGGCAGGCTGCACTGGGGCAGCAGCTTGGACTCGCCGTCCTTGGAGGCGTGGGTCATGGTGACGATGATGTTGTCGGCGCCGGCCACCAGGTCCATGGCGCCGCCCATGCCTTTCACCAGCTTGCCGGGGATCATCCACGAGGCGATGTTGCCCTGCACGTCCACCTCGAAGGCACCCAGCACGGTAAGGTCGACGTGGCCGCCACGAATCATGGCGAAGGATTCGGCCGAGTTGAAAATGGACGCGCCCGCCCGGGCGGTGACGGTCTGCTTGCCGGCGTTGATCATGTCGGCGTCTATGGTTTGCTCGGTAGGAAACTCGCCCATGCCCAGCAGGCCGTTTTCCGATTGCAGCATCACGTCGATGTCGTCGGGGACGTAGTTGGCCACCAGGGTCGGAATGCCGATACCCAGGTTCACGTAGTAGCCATCCTTGAGTTCGCGGGCCACACGCTGGGCCATTTGTTCGCGGGTCAGTGCCATGTGCAAAACCTCTTGTTGTTCTGGGCCGGGCCTCAGGCCTTGACGGTGCGCTTTTCGATGCGTTTTTCGAAGGTGCCGAGAATCACCCGGTCGACGTAGATGCCGGGGGTGTGAATCTGGCTGGGCGGCAGCTCGCCAGGGGCGACGATTTCCTCGACCTCGACCACGGTGATCTTGCCGGCGGCAGCGGCCAGCGGGTTGAAGTTCTGCGCGGTGTGGCGGTAGATGACGTTGCCGAAGTGGTCGGCCTTCCAGCCCTTGACGATGGCGAAGTCGCCGGTGATGGCCTCTTCAAGAATGTACTTGCGGCCGTTGAACTCGCGCACTTCCTTGCCGTCGGCCACCGGGGTGCCGTAGCCGGTGGCGGTGTAGAACGCCGGGATGCCAGCACCGCCAGCGCGCATTTTTTCCGCCAGGGTGCCTTGGGGGGTGAGTTCCACTTCCAGCTCGCCGTCCAGCAGCTGGCGTTCGAACAGGGCGTTCTCGCCCACGTACGAGGCGATCATCTTGCGGATCTGCCGGTCTTCCAGCAGCACGCCCAGGCCAAAGCCATCGACGCCGCAGTTGTTGGACACCACGGTCAGCCCGCGCACGCCCATGCGCTTGATCTGCGCAATCAGGTTTTCGGGAATGCCGCACAGGCCGAAGCCGCCGGACAGTACCGTCATGTTGTCGGTGAGGCCGGCGAGGGCCTCTTCCCAGGTTGCTACTCGCTTGTCGAGCCCAGCCATATCGATCCGCCTTGTTTTAATTATTGGACTAACGCCAGCTTAGCCCAGGAGCGTGTTTGGCCCATCTTCTCGCCAACGGAGTTATTTGTTAATTTTGTTTTTCTGATGGATTGATTGAGTTTGCAAAACAATGAACATCAAGCAGCTTCGCGCGTTCCTGGCCGTGGCCCAGGCCTTGAGCTTCGCCCAGGCCGGCGAGCGCCTGCACCTGTCGCAGCCAGCCCTGAGCCTGACCATCAAGGGCCTGGAGGAAGACCTGGGCGGTGCGCTGTTGATCCGCACCACCCGCAGCGTGGCCCTGACCCCCGAGGGCGAGACCCTGCTGCCCCTGGCGCGGCAGCTGCTGGCCGACTGGGACAACGCCGAGGAACTGCTGCGCCAGCACTTCACCCTGCAGACCGGCAAGGTCTCGATCGCGGCCATGCCCTCCTTCGCCGGCAACCGCCTGCCTGCTGCGCTGAAGACCTTCCGCGACCGCCACCCAAGGGTGAACGTGGCCGTGCACGACGTGATCAACGAGCAGGTGCTGGAAATGGTGCGCCACCGCCGCGTGGAGTTGGGCATCGGTTTCGAGCCCGAATCCACCCGTTCGCTGGTATTCACGCCGTTCTACCTGGACCGCTTCGTGGCAGTGGTGGCGGCCGATTCGCCCCTGGCCCAGCGTGACAAGCTCAGCTGGAGCGAGCTGTTGCAGGAGGACTTCGTCACCCTGCAACGTCCTTCGGCGGTACGCCTGATGCTGGAGCAGGACCTGGCCGATACCCACGGCAAGCTGTCTGTGGCCTTCGAAAGCCACCAACTGAGCACCGTCGGCCGCATGGTCGCCAGCGGCCTGGGCGTGAGCGCGGTGCCGTCGCTGTGCATCGAACAGATGGAGGAACTGGGCGCGCGTTGCGTGGCCCTGGATGAGCCGCGCATCGAGCGGCGCATCGGCCTGATGCGCCTGGCTGATCACAAGCTGTCGGCGGCGGCGCAGGCGTTGCAGGAAGTGCTGATTGAAACGTCCGCCCAACAGCAACCCACGCCATGACGGCTTCCACACGGATACCGCGGTGCTCCCGGACGCAGCCTTCGGCAGCTGCTACGCGAATCCTCCGTAGCAGCGGCCGCCAGGCCGCGTCAGGGAGTACCGTGCATCGACAGGCATACCGCGTAAGGACGCCGCCTGCGGCAGCTGCTACGGGGTGGGGGTGGTTTGGGGGATCAGCGGCAGGTCTTCTGCGACGTTGTATTGGCGGGGCAGGTTGACGGGGTGGTAGTCGCCGCTTTCCAGGCGCTGCAGGACTGAGCGGTGCAGCACCGCGCCCTCGGCGATGTAGCGCGGCCGTGGCTGGCCGAACGGCGGCATGCTGCCGATGGTGAACACGTGCTTGTGCAGCGTGTAGCTCCAGGCCCGGCGTGGCAGCCATTCGGCCAGCGGCCATGGCCAGGTCATGGAGTCGTGCAACTGCCCGGGGCCGCCGGCGTCCAGCAGTTGCAGTTCGCGGGCGCAGCCGTCGGGGTCCAGCGCCAGGCCCAGGGCCCGCGCCTCGCCCAGCATCCAGCGCAAGGCCAGCAACGCCGGGCCCGATTCGTCCACCGCGTAGCCACCGCCCACGTCGCTGTGTACCCCGGCGAACCACACCTGGCGCACGTCGGTGCCCTGCCCCGGGCGCTTCTGCCACAGGTTGGGGCGGAAGAAACAACGACGCTCGTCGATGGACAGCGCATGACGGACGTTCTCCACCATGGCGTTGCTGGCGGTGTACGGCAGCACCAGCGGGTCGTAGATCCAGCCCTCGGACTTGACCGTGTCGAACAGCCCCAGCAGGTGCACCTTCACCGGCCGGCCAAAGGTGGCCTTGAACGCGTCCTGCAGCTTGAAGTCCGGCTGCTTGTCGCTGTTGCGCGCCTGCAACATGGCCCAGGCATAGTCGAACAGATGCGCCTCGTGGCCGCGCACCAGGCCCACGGCGTCGATCAGCGCCGCCAGCGCGCGCACGGCGTAGGCGCCCCGGGAAAAGCCGAACAGGTAGAGCTGGTCGCCCTCGCGATAATGCCGGGCGAGAAAGCGATAGGCGCCGCCCACGGTCTCCTTCAAACCCCAGCCGAACGCCAGGCCGCACAGCCGCGAGGGCAGTTTCTGCCACTCGAACAGCGTCTCGCGCAGGCCGAAAGTGCCCACGCCCTGGTCGTAATAGGACATGACCCGGGCGGGATCATCGGGCAGGCAGCGGATCATCCGCAGTATATTGGTAGGTTGCAGGCTGAAGCGGTTGTTGGTGCCGTCCAGGCAGACCACGAGCTGTCGACCCATGCCGTTTCCTTGTGTTGAATGTTATTTCCCTAGCGTCGTCAGACTATAAGCCATCCATGTTTCAGGGAGTAGCCATGCGCCATCATCGACTCGCAGACACCTCCGTTTCCCTCATCGGCCAGGGCACCTGGCGCATGGGCGAAGACCCCGGCGCCAGGCGCCAGGAGGTCGCCGCCCTGCAACTGGGCATCGACCTGGGCATGAGCCTGATCGACACGGCTGAAATGTACGGCGAAGGCGGCGCCGAACAGGTCGTGGGCCAAGCCATCGCCGGGCGCCGCGAGCAAGTGTTCCTGGTCAGCAAGGTATACCCGCACAACGCCAGCCGCAGCGGCGTGGCGGCTGCCTGCGAGCGCAGCCTCAAGCGCCTGGGCACCGAGCACATCGACCTGTACCTGCTGCACTGGCGCGGCCAGTACCCGCTGGCGGAAACCGTGGAAGCCTTCGAACGCCTGCGCGAACAGGGCAAGATCGGCCGCTGGGGCGTGTCCAATTTCGACGTCGACGACCTGGAAGAGCTGGACGACGAGCGCTGCGCCACCAACCAGGTGCTGTACAACCCCGAGGCCCGCGGCATCGAATTCGACCTGCTGCCCTGGAGCCAGGCCCGCAGCCTGCCGACCATGGCCTACTGCCCCATCGCCCAGGGCGGCAAGCTGCTGCGCCATGCGGCGTTGCAGGCCATCGCCGACAAACATGGCATCACCGCCGCCCAGGCCTGCCTGGCGTGGGTGCTGCGCGAGGACGGGGTGCTTGCCATTCCCAAGGCCGTGCACCCCGACCATGTGCGGCAGAATGCAGCGGCAACCGCTATCCAACTGGATGATGAAGACCTCAAACAGCTGGATCTGGCCTGCCCACCCCCCAAGCGCAAGCAGCATCTTGCAATGGTTTGACGGCGAAATTTCCCTGCTGGCGGTCGGCCAGCGCGCTTTTCAAAGGCCGGCCCGCTGGCGGATAATGCGCCCCCATTGCACCCAGTCGCAGGCTCTGCATGGGCTCACCGTTCGAGGAAATATGGTTTCTGTCACCGTCACCGCCAAACAGCTGGAAGTCACCCGCATCGTCGACGTGCTGTCGCGCGCCATCGCCCAGCAACGCCTGCGCCCCGGCACGCGGCTGGTAGAGGCGCAGATCGTCGAGACCCTGCAGGCCAACCGCAACCACGTGCAGGTGGCCTTGCAGCGCCTGGCCATGCAGCACATCGTCACCATCGAGACCAACCGCGGCGCCATCGTCTCGCAGCCTTCGGCCCAGGAAGCACGGGAAGTGTTCGCCGCCCGTCGAGCCATCGAGCGCGCCATCGTCGAGGCCATCACCCCCGACGCCCTGGCCGCCAACGCCGACACCATCGCCGCGCAAATGCAAGCCGAACACCAGGCCTCGGCCAGCGGCGACCGCCGCGAGACCGTGCGTGTGCGCAGCGAATTCCACCTGATGCTGGCCGACCTGTGCGGCAATCGTTTGCTGCGTGAAATGCTCGGCAACCTGATCGTGCGCAGCTCGCTGATCGTCTCGCTGTACCAGCGCCTGGAAACCTCCTCCTGCCGCTGCGACGACCACCAGGCCATCCTCGATGCCCTGCAGTCGGGCAACAGCGACAACGCCATCCGCGCCACGCTGGACCACCTGGTCGACCTGGAAGGCCAACTGGACCTGGATGAACAGAGCGCGCCGGATGTGAACCTACGTGAAGCACTGGCCGACTTGTAGAAGAGGCCCTGCTCTACATACGCTGAAAGACAAAAATCCAATCACGATCGAGGATTTTTGCAACCCTTGGCATCGCAGTCCGGTTGAGCAGGGAAGCTCCTGACGCCGGACGACGAAACGGCTCGCCCTGATTTGTCCTGCTGTGCGCCGGCGATAAGTCCACCCAAAAACACGATATACGCCATGCTGAGATATTGCTGAACCAAATTGACCGGGGCACTGAACATGATTGAGCTAATTCCCTTCGAAGCATCTCGTTACCTTACTGATGAACACACCATGGCCGAATTTCTCAGCGCTGCGCTGGAGGATGAGAACCCTGATGTTTTTCTCAGGGCGCTCCAGGAAGTTGCCAAGGCACGAGGCACGAGCCAACTGGCTGCGGATGCCGGGCTTAACCGTGAAAGCCTTTACAAAGCGCTCGCCCCCGGGGCGAAACCACGCTACGACACCGTGCTGAAGGTTATCAACGCCTTGGGGCTGAAACTGTCGGCCCATCACCCTTGATCAAGTACCCATAGCATCCGCCGGGCGCCCATCCGCCAGGCGCGCCGCCTCGGTCTGCAGGCACGCGGTAAACGCCTCCACCAGCACCGACGCCGGGCGGTACTGGGGCTGGATCAGGCTGACGCTGAACGGCGCCGCCACCGCCAGCGGCCGCAGCACCAGGCCGCGGGCCGCCTCGTCCAGCGCGGTCAGCGGGTTGACGATGGCCACCCCCAGCCCCTGGCGCACCATGGCGCACACCGAGGCGGCGGTGCTGGTCTCGATCACCCCGTGCCGCTGCACGTTGGCGCGGCGGAACTGTTCGTCGAGCATCTTGCGGTACAGGTCCAGCCCGGACAGGTTGATGAACGCCTGGCCGTCGAAATCGCTCAGTTCCAGGCGCGCCTTCGCCGCCAGCCCATGGCCGGCCGGCAGCACTGCCACCATCTCGGCGCAAAACAGTTCGAAACCCCGGGTGCCGCGCGGCGGGTGGCGGCTTTCGATCAGGCCCAGGTCGTAGCGCTGGCCGCTGAGCGACTCTTCCAGCGCCGGTGACTCCTGGGCGGTGATGCTCACCGCCACGGCGGGGTACTGGCGGCTGAACGCCAGGCACGCCGCCGGCAGCAGCACCTGGGCGAACATCGGCAGGCAGGTGATGTTCAACTGGCCCTGGTCGAAACGGCGGATCGACTCGGCAACGCTGGCGATCTGCTCCAGCCCGACGTAGGCGCGCTGCACCTCCTCGAACAGCATCAGGCCCTGGGCCGTGGGCGTCAGCCGGCCGCGCTCGCGCACGAACAACGGCATGCCCAGCAGGCTTTCCAGCCGCGCCAGCTCGCGGCTGACCGTGGGCTGGGAGCTGAGCAGCAACTGCGCGGCGCCGGTGACGCTGCCGGCGTTCATCACCGCGCGGAACACTTCGATATGACGCAGGGATATGTCCATCGCAAAGACTCGAAATCAAACCTAAGCCATATCAAAACTGAATGGACAGAGAAAAAACAGATATTTTATTGAATAGAGATAATTGCGCATGATGGCCACCTTTCCCCTTCACGGCCACACCACCATGTTCGATCGCATCCTGCCCCTCGTTCAGCAACACGCCACGCCTTTCTGGACCTACGACGCCGCCATCATCCGCCAGCGCATCAGCCAGCTGCAGGGCTTCGACGTAATCCGCTTCGCCCAGAAGGCCTGCTCCAACGTGCACATCCTCAAGCTGATGCGCGAACAGGGCGTGCAGGTGGACGCGGTGTCGCTGGGCGAGATCGAGCGTGCGCTGCTGGCCGGCTACAGCCCCCAGGGCGAGCCGGCGGGCGTGGTGTTCACCTGCGACCTGCTGGACCGCGCCACCCTGGCGCGCATCATCGAGCTGGACGTGGAGGTCAACTGCGGCTCCATCGACATGCTGCGCCAACTGGGCCAGCAGCACCCCGGCCACCGCGTATGGATTCGCCTGAACCCCGGCTTCGGCCACGGCCACAGCCAGAAGACCAACACCGGCGGCGAGAACAGCAAGCACGGCGTGTGGCACAGCCAGCTGGGCGAAGCCCTGGCCGTGGTGCGCCAGTACGACCTGCAACTGGTGGGCCTGCACATGCACATCGGCTCGGGCGTGGACTACGCGCACCTGGAAGAAGTGTGCACGGCCATGGCCGACGCGGTGATCGGCATGGGCCACGACCTGGAGGCCATCTCGGCCGGCGGCGGCCTGTCGGTGCCCTACAAGGATGACCAGCAGCCGGTGGACACCGAGCGCTACGCCGCCATCTGGGACGCCGCCCGCCAGCGCGTGGCCGCCCACCTTGGCCACCCGGTGCGCCTGGAAATCGAGCCGGGGCGTTTCCTGGTGGCCGAGTCCGGCACCCTGGTGACCGAAGTACGCGCCATCAAGGACATGGGCAGCCAGCATTTCGTGCTCGTGGACGCCGGCTTCAATGACCTGATGCGCCCGTCCATGTACGGCAGCTACCACGGTTTCACCCTGCTGGACCGTGACGGCCAGCCACGCACCGGCGAGCTGCGCCCCACCGTGGTGGCCGGCCCGCTGTGCGAGTCCGGCGACGTCTTCACCCAGCACGAAGGCGGCCTGGTAGCCCCGCGCCCGCTGCCGCGCGCCGAGGTGGGCGACCTGCTGGTGATCCACACCACTGGCGCCTACGGCGCGTCGATGTCGTCGAACTACAACAGCCGCCCGCTGATTCCCGAGGTGCTGCTGGACGGTGACCAGGTACAGCTGATTCGCCGCCGCCAGACGCTACAAGAGCTCTTCGCCCTAGAGCTTGGCGCCTGACCCGTAGCAGCGGCCACAGGCCGCGTCCCAGGCCCCGCGATTCAGCTGGTACGCCGCGTGACGCAGCCTTCGGCAGCTGCTACGGGGGTTTCATGAAACTTCCCTCATGATCGCCACCCACTATTGTCGGGAGCAAACCCCAAGCGTATGCTGCGCGCGTTTTCAATCACCGCGGAGACCCCACGTGGGCACTTGTTCGAGCGACAGTAGTCGGCCGGTCATCGATACCGGCATTTTCTCGGCGAGATAACGCGCAGCTTCCCTGCCGTGTCTCGCCTTGACGCGAGAGACGGCAATCCTGCCGGCGCCCCCCATGCGGGGCGCCGCAGCCTTCCCTTCTCCACAGACTCCCCTGCCCCGGCCTGCAACGTTGCAGCCAGGACAGCGCACGTGCCTGCGCGATGGTCTCCCCACTGCCAACTGGGGAAAGCAGCGCCATGAATTTCACCCTGCTCAAAGAATTTTTCGCAGGCTTCCTGCGGACTCGCCACATCGCCCGGCATTTCCGCCGCCTGGCGCTGTTCGAAAGCCTGAATGACGCCAACGTCAGCCGCGAGATACCCCCCACCCTGGCCCACAGCCTGGTGGCGGCCGCGGGCGGTGACAGCCAGGCCCTGCTGGAACGCCTGGGCAGCCACGCCGATGGCCTCAGCGAAGCCCAGGCCCAGGACACCTGCGCCCGCGTGGGCCTCAACGAGGTGGAGCACGAGCAGCCGCTGGCCTGGCACGTGCACCTGTGGCAGTGCTACAAGAACCCCTTCAACCTGCTGCTGACCCTGCTGGCCATCGTCTCGTTCATCACCGAAGACATGAAGGCCACCCTGGTGATCGGCAGCATGGTCGTGCTCTCGACCCTGCTGCGGTTCTGGCAGGAGGCGCGCTCGAACAAGGCCGCCGACGCCCTCAAGGCCATGGTCAGCAACACCGCCACCGTGCGCCGCCGCAACGCCGACGGGCACCTGCGCGTGGAACTGCCGATCAAGCAACTGGTGCCCGGCGACGTGGTGATCTTCAGCGCCGGCGACATGATCCCCGCCGACTGCCGCCTGCTCAGCGCCAAGGACCTGTTCGTCAGCCAGGCCGCCATGACCGGCGAATCCATGCCCGTGGAGAAGTTCGTGCAGCTGCGCGACCCGGCCACGCGCAACCCCATGGAACTGGACAACATCCTGTTCATGGGCACCAACGTGGTGTCCGGCGCCGCCAGCGCGGTGGTGGTCGCCACCGGCAACGGCACCTACTTCGGCGCCCTGGCGCAACGGGTCGGCGCCACCGACCGTGCGCCCACGGCGTTCCAGACCGGCGTCAACAAGATCAGCTGGCTGCTGATCCGCTTCATGCTGGTGATGGCGCCGCTGGTGCTGTTCATCAACGGCTTCACCAAGGGTGACTGGATGGAAGCGGTGCTGTTCGCGCTGTCCATCGCCGTGGGCCTGACCCCGGAAATGCTGCCCATGATCGTCACCTCGACCCTGGCCAAGGGCGCGGTGTTCCTGTCGCGCAAGAAGGTCATCGTCAAGCGCCTGGACGCCATCCAGAACTTCGGCGCCATGGACGTGCTGTGCACCGACAAGACCGGCACCCTGACCCAGGACAAGATCTTCCTTGCCCGCCACGTCGACGTGTGGGGCCAGGAGTCCGATGAGGTGCTGGAGATGGCCTACCTCAACAGCTACTACCAGACCGGCCTGAAGAACCTGCTGGACGTGGCCGTGCTGGAACACGTGGACGTGCAGCGCGACCTGCAGGTGGCCACGGCTTTCCGCAAGGTCGACGAGATTCCGTTCGACTTCAATCGCCGGCGCATGTCGGTGGTGGTGGCCGAGCACGACCAGCACCACGTGCTGATCTGCAAGGGCGCGGTGGAAGAGATTCTCTCGGTGTGCCACCAGGTGCGCCACGGCGACCAGGTCGAGCCGCTGTCCGACAGCCTGCTGGCGCGCATCCGCCAGGTCACCGCCGAGCTCAACGCCGAAGGCCTGCGCGTGGTGGCCGTGGCCGCCAGCGAGCGCCCGCCTACCCAGGAAAACTATGGCATCCATGACGAACGCGAGCTGACCCTGATCGGCTACGTGGCCTTCCTCGACCCGCCCAAGGAGAGCACCGCGCCCGCGCTCAAGGCCCTGGCCGCCCACGGCGTGGCGGTGAAAGTGCTGACCGGCGACAACGAGCTGGTCACCGCCAAGATCTGCCGCGAGGTGGGCCTGGCCCAGCAAGGCCTGCTGATGGGCAACGACATCGAGGACATGAGCGACGCGCAATTGGCGGTGGCCGTGGAAACCACCAACGTCTTCGCCAAGCTGACGCCTGCGCACAAGGAACGCATCGTGCGCCTGCTCAAGGCCAACGGCCACGTGGTCGGCTTCATGGGCGACGGCATCAATGACGCCCCGGCGCTGCGCACTGCCGACATCGGCATTTCGGTGGACAGCGCCGTGGACATCGCCAAGGAAGCGGCCGACATCATCCTGCTGAAAAAGAGCCTGATGGTGCTGGAAGAAGGCGTGCTGGAAGGCCGTCGCACCTTCGCCAACATGCTCAAGTACATCAAGATGACCGCCAGCTCCAACTTCGGCAACGTCTTCTCGGTGCTGGTGGCCAGTGCGTTCATCCCCTTCCTGCCGATGCTGCCGATGCACCTGCTGGTGCAGAACCTGCTGTACGACATTTCGCAGATCGCCGTGCCGTTCGACAACGTCGACGACGAGATGCTGATGAAGCCGCAGCGCTGGCAGCCGGGCGAGGTAGGCCGCTTCATGCTGTTCTTCGGGCCGATCAGCTCGGTGTTCGACATCACCACCTTCGCGCTGATGTGGTACGTGTTCGGCGCCAACAGCCCTGAACACCAGACCCTGTTCCAGTCCGGCTGGTTCATCGTCGGCCTGCTGACACAGACCCTGGTAGTGCACATGATCCGCACGCCGAAAGTGCCATTCCTGCAAAGCCGCGCGGCCATGCCGTTGATGGTGATGACCGGGGTGATCATGGCCATCGGCATCTTCCTGCCCATGGGCCCGCTGGCGCACTACTTCAAGCTGCAGGCACTGCCGCCGCTGTACTTCGCGTTCCTGCCGGTGATTCTGGTGGCGTACGTGGCGCTGACCCAGGCCATGAAGCGGTTCTACATCCGCCGCTTCGGCTGGCAGTAATGTAGCCTGCGGCAGCGGCTACAGTTCAGTTGCCGGAAAAGCGCTCGCGGCTGTTGGTGAGGTGCAGCACCATCGCCGCCCGCGCGGCGTCCGGGTCCTGCTTGCGGATGGCGTTGAGGATGGCCTCGTGCTCCTGGTTGGCCAGGTAGCCCAGGCGCGCGAAGTCGGCGTCGCCGCGCTCATCGCCCTTGACCCGTGTGCGCGGGATCATGGTGTCGCCCAGGTGCTGCATGATCTCGGTGAAATAGGTGTTGCCGGTGGCCTCGGCGATCAGCTGGTGGAAGCGCTTGTCCTCTTCCACGCAGCTGTCGTTGTTGGCCAGCGAGGCCTGGTAGTCGTCCAGCGCCTGGCGCATGCGCCGCAGCTGTTCATCACTGCGGCGCACGGCCGCCAGGGCCACGGCCTGCACCTCCAGGCCCATGCGCAGCTCAAGAATGCCGCGCACGCTGGCGGCGGTGTCCAGGCTCAGGCGCAGCCCCAGTTGCGATTCGCGCTCCAGCACGAAGGTGCCGATGCCGTGGCGGGTTTCCACCAGCCCCGACGCCTGCAGCTTGGAGATAGCCTCGCGGACCACCGTGCGGCTGACCCCGTGCTCGCGCACGATGGTCGGTTCGGACGGCAGCTTGTCGCCAGGGCGGAATTGCCCCAGCAGGATCTGCTGGCGCAGCACCTCGACCAGGTCGTGGGCCAGGCTGGTGGCGCGCTTGCGCGTGGGGGCGTTGCTTGGGTCGTGCATGCCAACACATTCCGCGAAATAGTCAGCCCCAAGCTTACCACCGAACCCCCGTAGCAGCTGCCGCAGGCTGCGTCCGCCCCACGCGGTGTATCAGCCATAGGCCATGGCGTCCAGGACGCGGCCTGCGGCCGCTGCTACGGGTTCAGTAGCGCCGCGTAGGCCAGGGCCATCAGTGACCAGGCCAGCAGCGGGTGGAACACCAGCCGCCACGCCCGCGCCTGTGGGTCGAAGCCCACCCCGTGCACGTAGCCGGCGGCAATGCCCCACAACATCAACATCAGCACGCCGTGGCTGTACTGCCCGCGGCTGTCGAGCAGCAGCACCGGGTGCAGCAGCAGGATCAGGCTCAACGGCAGCACCAGTGCCAACGACAGCCAGCGGCTGGCGGGCCGGCGCAGCGGCCCCAGGGTTTCAGCGTGCACCGCTGCCCTCCTCGTCCAGCGCACCGGACGCCTCCAGCCACAACGCATTGATGATGCCGAAGCTGCACGCCAGCAGCACTCCCAGAATCCAGGCGAAATACCACATGTGTTCAATCCTCAGTAAAGGCCGTGGGGGTTGTCGTTGATGTGCGCGGTGGTGACGGTGCCCCACATTTTCGCGTAGCACCACAGCGTGTAGCACAGGATCAGCGGCACGAAGATCGACGCCGCCACCAGCATGATGACCAGCGTGGTATGGCTCGACACCGCGTCCCACACGGTCAGGCTGGACGCCGGGTCCAGGCTGGACGGCATCACGAACGGGAACAGGGCGAAACCGGCCGTGCACAGGGTGCCGACGATGGCCAGGCTGCTGCCCAGGAAGGCGATGCGTGGCCGGTCGCCCAGCGCCGCGATCAGCGCCAACAGGCCGCCGAATACCCCCAGCAGCGGCGCGATGGCCGTGATTGGGTAGGTCACGTAATTGCCCAGCCAGCCGGGGTTGCCCGCTGCAACGGTCTTGGCCAAGGGATTCAGCGCCACGTTGGGGTCGAAGCTGGAACTGATCACCAGGCCATTGATACCGCCGGTCGCAAGCCAGGCGCCGACGCCCAGGAACGCTGCCAGGTAGACGAAGGCCAACCCTTGCGAGACCTTGCGCGCCCGCTGGGCCATGACGCCCTCGGTGCGCATCATCAGCCAGGTGCCGCCGTGCAGGCACAGCATGCTCAGGCTGACCACCCCCGCCAGCAGCGCGAAGGGGCTCAGCAGTTGCCAGAACGAACCGTGGTAGCTGCTGCGCAGGCTGTCATCGAACTGGAACGGCAGGCCGAGCAACAGGTTGCCGAACGCCACGCCAAACACCAGCGACGGCACCAGCGCGCCAATGCACAGCGCCCAGTCCCAGCCCCGGCGCCAGCGGGTGTTTTCAAGTTTGCTGCGGTAGTCGAAGCCCACCGGCCGCACGAACAGCGCGAACAGCACCAGCAGCAGCGCCCAGTACAGCCCGGAGAACGCCGCCGAATACACCAGCGGCCAGGCGGCGAACAGCGCGCCACCGGCGGTGATCAGCCACACCTGGTTGCCGTCCCAGTGCGGCGCGATGGTGTTGATCACCACCCGCCGTTCCTGGTCGTTGCGGCCTACCAAGGGCATCAGCGCCGCGGCGCCCAGGTCGAAGCCGTCGGTCAGGGCGAAGCCGATCAGCAGCACGCCCACCAGCACCCACCAGACCAGCTTGAGGTTTTCATAGTCGAACATCACACGGCTCCTTGCAGCACGGGCGAATGGGCGGCGGCAGGTGCAGCGGCGGCGCCGTTTTCAAAGTGATACCGGCCGGTGTGCAGGCTGCTCGGGCCCAGGCGGGCGAACTTGATCATCAGGTACATCTCGATCACCAGCAGCACGCTGTAGAACGCCACCAGCGCCAGCAGCGAGCCCCACACGTCGCTTGCCGACAGGCTCGAGGCCGACAGGTGCACCGGCAGCACCTCGCCGATTGACCACGGCTGGCGACCGTGCTCGGCCACGTACCAACCGGTCTGCGTGCCCACCCACGGCAGCGGCAGGCTCAGCAGCGCCCAGCGCAGCAGCCAGCGCTTGCGGGTTTCGTTCTTGCGCGCCGAGGCCCAGAACGCACACACGAACAGCAACAGCATCAGGAAGCCGCTGAGCACCATCAGCCGGAAGGTCCAGAAGATCGAGGCCACGCCGGGAATGGAATCCAGCGCCGCCTGCTTGATCTGCGCCTCGCTGGCGTCCACCACCTGGTCGGTGTATTTCTTCAGCAGCAGGCCGTAGCCCAGGTCTTTTTTCACCGCGTTGAAGGCAGCCAGGGCCTGGTCGCTGTGGTCGCCGCCGCGCAGCCGTCCCAGCGCCTCGTAGGCAAGCATGCCGTTGCGGATGCGGCCTTCGTGCTCGGCCACCAGGTCCTTGATGCCGGTGACCTGCTTGTCCACCGAACGGGTGGCGATGATGCCCATCACGTAAGGGATTTTCACCGCGTAGTCGGTGCGCTGCTCGGCCTGGTTGGGCAGGCCGAACAGGGTGAAGGCGGCGGGCGCGGGCTCGGTGTCCCACTCGGCCTCGATGGCGGCCAGCTTGGTCTTCTGCACGTCGCCGATCTCGTAGCCGGACTCGTCGCCCAGCACGATCACCGACAGGATCGAGGCCATGCCGAACGCTGCGGCAATGGCGAACGAGCGCCGGGCGAAGCCGATGTCGCGGCCCTTGAGCAGGTACCAGCTGGAAATCGCCAGCACGAAGATCGAGCCGGTGACGTAGCCCGAAGCCACGGTGTGCACGAACTTCACCTGCGCCACCGGGTTGAGCAACAGCTGGCTGAAGCTGGCCAGCTCCATGCGCATGGTGACGAAGTTGAACTCGGCACCCACCGGGTTCTGCATCCAGCCGTTGGCGATCAGAATCCACAGCGCCGACAGGTTCGAGCCAATCGCCACCAGCCAGGTGACGCCCAGGTGCTGCACCCGGCTCAGGCGGTCCCAGCCAAAGAAGAACAGGCCGATGAAGGTCGACTCCAGGAAGAACGCCATCATGCCTTCGATGGCCAGCGGCGCGCCGAAGATGTCGCCCACGTAGTGGCTGTAATAGGCCCAGTTGGTGCCGAACTGGAACTCCATGGTCAGCCCGGTGGTGACGCCCAGGGCGAAGTTGATGCCGAACAGCTTGCCCCAGAAACGGGTCATGTCCTTGTACACCTGCTTGCCCGTCATCACGTAGACGGACTCCATGATGGCCAGCAGGAAGGTCATGCCGATGGTCAGGGGCACGAACAGGAAGTGATACAGCGCGGTCATCGCGAACTGCAGCCGGGATAGGTCGACGACTGATTCGGAAATCATTTCGGACTCTTCTCAAGGGGGGCGGAGGGGGTGCCGAACAGGTGTCGGCCAAGGTTCGTGCCGTCGTCCTTGACGTCAGCCGCCGGGCCAAACCACACCAGGCGGATCCCCACCAGCAGCACCAGCTTGAGCACCAGCACCAGGGTTATTTCCCGGGCCAGCGGCTTGTTCAGAAAGGCGAAATGAGCGGTCATGGCGGCTACTCGGTGGAGGTGCGCCATTCTTGTAGCGGGGCTGGTTGGCGAAATTGATCCAGATCAATTTCAAATGGCCATCACTGTGTGGCAAAGCGCCACACCACTTGTCAGCAACTCATCATACAAGTACGCGCTGTAGCCGCTGCCGTCAGGCTGCGCTGGCCCTGTTGGTCGCTGTAGATTTCCAGTGGTTGGAAGGGCCAGCGCAGCCTGGCGGCAGCGGCTACAAGCGAAGCGGGTTTTAGATCGGTTTCGTTGCCGCGACCGCGCTGGTTAGATCAACTCATTCCACGAAACCAATTGCTTCAATTCACCAGCACTTGTACGATGACTGTCAACAGGGACCACCCTGTCACCTACCCGCATAAAAATAATCAGTGGGAGATTTTGAATTGTGAGCAATTCAACGCAGTCCTCTGCCGTCGTCGACGGCGATCCGCTCCTGGCGCGCGCCGTCGCCAAAGTGAAGAGCCATGTGCTCCCACTCTTCGTCCTGATGTTCATCGTCAACTACATCGACCGGGTCAACATTGGCTTCGTGCGTACGCACATGGAGCACGACCTGGGCATCGGTGCCGCGGCCTATGGCCTGGGCGCCGGGTTGTTCTTCATCGGCTACGCGCTGTTCGAAGTACCCTCCAACATTTTGCTGCAGAAAGTCGGCGCCCGCGTGTGGCTGACGCGCATCATGTTCACCTGGGGCATCGTCGCCACGATGATGGCGTTCGTGCAGAACGAAACCCAGTTCTACATCCTGCGGGTGTTGCTGGGCGTGGCCGAAGCCGGCTTCTTCCCCGGCGTGCTGTACTACTTCACCCGCTGGCTGCCCGGCGCCGAACGCGGCAAGGCCATCGCCATTTTCCTCAGTGGTTCGGCCGCGGCCTCGCTGATCTCCGGCCCGCTGTCCGGCGCACTGCTGCAGCTGGACGGCCTGGGCCTGCACGGCTGGCAGTGGATGTTCGCCATCGAAGGCATGGTCTCGGTGCTGCTGGGCTTCTTCGTGTGGTTCTGGCTGGACTCCAAGCCCCATGACGCCAAGTGGCTGAGCCGCGAGGAGCAGGACAGCCTGGTGGCCGCCATCGACCAGGAACAGAAGGACCGCGAGGCGCTGCAAACGGTCAAGCCCACCCTGGGCAAGCTGCTCAAGGACGGCCAGATCCTGATCTTCTGCGTGCTGTACTTCTGCATCCAGCTGACCATCTACGCCGCCACCTTCTGGCTGCCCAGCATCATCAAGAAAATGGGTGACCTCAGCGACCTGCAGGTGGGCTTCTTCAACTCCATCCCCTGGCTGATCTCGATCATTGCCATGTACGGCTTCGCCGCGCTGTCGGGCAAGTTCCGCTTCCAGCAGGCCTGGGTGGCCACCGCGCTGCTGATCGCCGCCGCCGGCATGTTCCTGTCCACCACCGGCGGGCCGGTGTTTGCCTTCGTCGCCGTGTGCTTCGCGGCCATCGGCTTCAAGTCTGCTTCATCGCTGTTCTGGCCCATTCCCCAGGCGTACCTGGACGTGCGCATCGCCGCCGCGGTCATCGCCCTGATCAACTCCCTGGGCAACCTGGGCGGTTTTGTCGCCCCGGCCACCTTCGGCCTGCTGGAGCAGAGCACCGGCTCGATCCAGGGCGGCCTGTACGGCCTGACCGCCACCTCGATCCTGGCCGCGGTGCTGGTGTTCTTCGCCCGCACCCAGCCCAAAGCCCCGACCGCCACCCCAAGCGCGCCGCTGCACGGCACCGCGCTGGGCAAGGCCCACTGATTTCCCGAGCACACAGGAACCCGACATGAGCACTCAACGCACCCCCGTCGTCACCCAACTGCAAGTGATCCCCGTGGCCGGCCACGACAGCATGCTGATGAACCTCAGCGGCGCCCACGGCCCGTACTTCACCCGCAACATCGTGATTCTCACCGACAGCAGCGGCAACGTTGGCGTGGGCGAAGTACCGGGCGGCGAACGCATCCGCGAAACCCTGGAAGACGCCCGCAGCTTGGTAGTAGGCCAGCCCATCGGCCAGTACCAGCGCGTGCTCAACCAGATGCGCACCACCTTCGCCGCCCGCGACGCCGCCGGCCGTGGCCTGCAGACCTTCGACCTGCGCATCACCATCCACGCCGTCACCGCCATGGAGGCCGCCCTGCTCGACCTGCTGGGCCAATTCCTGGAAGTGCCGGTGGCCGCCCTGCTGGGTGAAGGCCAGCAGCGCGACGCGGTGAAAATGCTCGGCTACCTGTTCTACGTCGGTGACCGCAGCGCCACCAGCCTGGCCTACCGCAGCGAGCCCGACGCCAGCGACGAGTGGAGCCGCCTGCGCCACGAAAAGGCCATGACCCCCGAAGCCGTGGTGCGCCTGGCCGAAGCCGCCAAGGCCAAGTACGGTTTCAACGACTTCAAGCTCAAGGGCGGCGTGCTGCGCGGCGAAGAGGAAATCGAAGCCGTCACCGCCCTGGCCGAACGCTTCCCCGACGCGCGCATCACCCTGGACCCCAACGGCGCCTGGTCGCTGAAGGAAGCCATCGCCCTGTGCCGCGACCAGCACAAGGTGCTGGCCTACGCCGAAGACCCCTGCGGCGCCGAAAACGGCTACTCGGGCCGCGAAGTGATGGCCGAGTTCCGCCGCGCCACCGGCCTGCCCACCGCCACCAACATGATCGCCACCGACTGGCGCGAAATGGGCCACGCCATCCAGCTGCAATCGGTGGACATCCCCCTGGCCGACCCGCACTTCTGGACCATGCAGGGCTCGGTGCGCGTGGCGCAGATGTGCAACGAATGGGGCCTGACCTGGGGCTCGCACTCCAACAACCACTTCGACATTTCCCTGGCCATGTTCACCCAGGTGGCGGCCGCCGCCCCCGGCGACATCACCGCCATCGACACCCACTGGATCTGGCAGGACGGCCAGCGCCTGACCAAGGCGCCGCTGCAGATCGAAGGCGGCTTCGTCAAGGTCCCGGCCAAGCCGGGCCTGGGCGTGGACATCGACATGGACGCCGTGGCCAAGGCCCACGAACTCTACAAAGGCATGGGCCTGGGCGCACGGGACGACAGCGTGGCCATGCAGTTCCTGATTCCGGGCTGGAAGTTCGATAACAAGAAGCCGTGCATGGTGCGTTGATAGCGTGGTGTTCCGGACGCGGCCTTTGGCCGCTGCTACGCAGGTCAAGGCCGCGTCCGTTCCCCCCTCAATCCTCAACCCCCTGCTCCGGCACCCCTCGCTCCCCCTCCACCACATACCCGGTATCGATACTCACCACCACCGACATCCCCGGCCGCAGGCGTTGCGCCTCCGGCTGGTCCTTGTCGACGGTGATGCGCACCGGGATGCGCTGGGCGATCTTGACGAAGTTGCCGGTGGCGTTGTCGGCCTGCAGCAGGCTGAATTCCGAGCCGGTGGCCGGCGAGATGCGCTGCACGTGGCCGCGCAGGCGCAGGTGGTTGAGGGCGTCGACGGTGAAGGTGGCGGGCTGGCCGATGCGCACGTTGGCCATCTGGGTTTCCTTCATGTTGGCGATGACCCAGAGGTTGTCCGGCACCAGGGCCATGAGTTGGGCGCCGGAGTTGACGTAGGCCCCCAGGCGCACGCTGATCTGCCCCAGCTGGCCGTCGCGCGGCGCGGTGATGCGGGTGTTGGCGTAGTCGATGCGCGCCAGTTCCACGGCAGCCTCAGCGCTGCTGACGGCGGCTTCCAGGGAGGCGCGGTTGACGATGACGGTCTGCAGGTCCTGTTTCGAGATTTCCAGCGCGGCCTTGGCCTGGGCCAGGGAGGCGATGGCCGCGGCGTTGGCGGCGCGGGTCACGTCCAACTGGCTGCGGGACACCGAGCCATCGCTGATCAGGTCTTCGTTGCGGCGCAGGTCGGCGGCGCTCTTGCGCGCCTGGGCGTCGCTGTCGCCGATGGCGGCCTGGCGCTGGTCGATGGTGGCTTCGGCGCTGCGCCGCTGTTGCAAGTTGTTGGCCAGGGAGGCCTTGGCCTGGTCCAGCTGCGCCAGGGACTGGTCGACCTTCTGCTTGTAGATGCGGTCGTCGAGGCGCACCAGCAGGTCGCCGGTCTTGACGAACTGGAAGTCCTGCACCGGCACCTCGAACACGTAGCCGCTCAGCTGCGGGCCGATGATGGTGGTCTGGCCGCGCACCAGGGCGTCCTCGGTGCTCTCGATCTTGCTGCTGAACGGCGGCAGTTCCCAGGCGTACAGCACGATCAGCACGCCAACGATGGCGACGCTGGCGAACATCAGCGAGGAAATCACCCGCACCCGCAGCGAGCGTGGCGCCGTGGCCGGCGGGGCCACGCCCTCGGGGGTGGAGGCGATGGCGTTGGTGGTCGTGGTGGTCGGTTCGGTCATGAAGGGGGCGCGCCGCTGGCAGGTACGGAAGGCGGCGCCGGTGGGGCCGCCTGGGTGGTGGTGGTCAGCAGCCACAGGCTGCGGATGAAGATCCAGAGCATGGTCAGCACCGCGACGCCGGCGATGAACATGAACACGTCGTTGTAGGCGAGGATGTTGGCCTCGCGGGTGGCCACGGTGGACAACGCGCGGTAGCCCAGGTTGGTGCGCGCCGAGGGGTCGGCCACGGTGGAAGCATAGCTGGCCGCGCTGCTTTGCACGCGGGCCACCACCAACGGGTCCATCAAGGTGAGCTGCTCGACGATGACGCTGGAATGGAATTTCTCCCGCACGATCTGGTAGGTGCCCAGCAGCGCCGCGCCGATCAGGCTGCCCAGGTTATTGCAGATACCGAACAGCACGGAGAAGCTGATCAGGTTGCGCGGGTTGGTGATGACGTTGCGGGTGCCCAGGGCCATGGTCGGGCCGACGAAGAAGGTGCCGCCGAAGGCCAGCAGGAACTGGCTGAAGTACATGTTCCAAGGCCGCGTGAGGTTGTTGGAGAACGAATCCATGTACGACCCGGTGGCCATCAGCGCCAGGGACACGATCAGCGGCATGAACAGGTGCTCGGGGCGGATGGTCCAGGCGCTGACCGCCAGCCCCGCCACCGCGCCCACCAGCATCACGAAATACAGGCTGCGCATCTGCTCCTGGCTCATGTTCAGCGCCTGCAGGAAGCCCACCGCGCCGGTGGACTGTTCCGAAGCCACCATGCGGATCAGGATCACCCCCAGCGCCAGGCGGATGGCCACGCCGCTGCCCAGCCAGCGGGTCATGAGCATGGGGTTGCTGCGGTTATGCTCGATGGCAAGGCCGGTGAAGATCAGCACGATGGCCGCCGCCGAGGCCCAGCCGATCCATGGCGCGGCCAGCCACCAGTCGATGCGCCCCAGGGACAGCACCGCGCACAGCAGGGCGAAGCCGGTGGCGAGGATGCCGAAGGTGAGGAAGTCCAGCGGCTCGAAGGTCTTGAAGCGGTCGCCGGGGGGCAGCTTGAGCATGAACACGCAGCCCAGGGCGGTCAGCGCCAGGCCCAGTTCGAACAGGTAGAGCCCGCGCCATTCGGCGATCTGCAGCAGGTCTTCGGAGAACACCCGGGCCAGGGGCAAGGCCAGCTGCGATGAGCCCAGCCCCAGCACCAGGGCCTTGAGCCGCCATTTCGCCGGGAAGGCCTGGGTCATGTAATACAGGCCCAGGGAGCTGAGCGCCGCCCCCACCATGCCGTGGGCCGCGCGCACGGCAATGGCCGAGTCGAGGTCGTTGACGAACAGGTGGGCGAAGGTCACCAGGGCGTACAGCACCAGGAAGCCTTCGGTGAACGCGCGCAGGCCAAACTGCTGGCGGAACTTCACCAGCACCAGGTTCATGGAGATGTTGGTCATGACGTAGGCGGCGGGCAGCCAGGCCATTTCCGCCTGGGTGGCGCCCAGGGCGCCCTGCAGGAATTGCAGGTTGGCGGTGACCAGCGCGTTGCCCAGGCCGCCGGTGATGGCCACCAGCAGCCCGACCGCGCCGAAGGCCAGGCGCTTGGGCGTGGAATGCAGCGGCGTCGACGGTGAACCGGGCAGCGTCGGCTTTTCGTGGGGCAGCCATTGGTGGGGGGCGTAGCGGTCCATTGGCACCTGTTGGAGTCGGAAAAACGTTGACCCTATGAGGGTACCAGTAAATCCGACTGCAACGGGTTGCGCCAGTTCGCAGGCTCACCATGCAAATCCGTAGCCGCTACCGTCAGGCTGCGCTGGCCCCGGAGCACGCTGAAGATTTCCAGCGAGGCCAAGGGCCAGCGCAGCCTGGCGACAGCGGCTACGGGGTCAGCCGATACATACCTTGCCATCGAACAGCAACCGCGCCGTGCGCACCAGGCCACAGCTGATCACCTGGCCGTTATCGGTGTGCACCGCCACGGTGAACTCACCGGTGGGATGTTCCACCGCCAGGCGCTTGTGGGCGCCTGCGGGCACCACGCCAAGGCCATCGGCCACTGAGCCGGGGTACAGGCACGCCGTGGCGACGCTGACTGCGCCGAACACGCCGATGGACGCATGGCACTTGTGCGGGATGAAGCTGCGGCTGCTGATGGCCCCGCCCTGTTGCGGCGCCGCCACCAGGCACATTTTCGGCACGGTGCGCGCGCTGACGTCGCCCAGGTTCATGGCTGGGCCCGCCTGCAGGCGGATGGCCTCGATGCGCGCCTTCAATTGCGTGTCGGCGTCCAGCTCGGCGCGGCTTTCGTAGCCCGTGCGGCCCAGGTCGGCGGCGCGGATCAGCACCACCGGCATGCCGTTGTCGATGCAGGTTACCGCCACGCCGTCGAAGGTATCGACGACGTTGCCGGTGGGAAACAGCTCGCCACAGCTGGAGCCGGCAATGTCGTCGAAGTCGATGACAATGGCCGCCGAGGTGCCCGGCACGCCGTCGATACGGGTGTCACCGGCGTAGGCCACTTCGCCGCCCGGAGTCTGCACCTGGGCGGTGGCGGTCTGGCCGGTGTTCTCCATGAAGATGCGCACGGCGGTGACGTCGCCGGTGGCCTTGACCAGGCCGCGCTCCAGGGCAAAGGGGCCAACGCCGGCGAGGATGTTGCCGCAGTTCTGGCCGTAGTCCACCCGCGGTTCATCCACCACCACCTGGGCAAACAGGTAGTCGACGTCAACGCCGGGCCGCGTCGAAGGCTTGATGATCGCCACCTTGCTGGTCAGCGAGTCGCCGCCGCCAATGCCATCGATCTGCCGGGCATCGGGCGAACCCATGGCCGCCAGCAGCAGGCGGTCGCGGGCGGCGCTGTCGGCGGGCAGGTCGCTGGCCAGGAAGTAGGCACCCTTGGAGGTGCCGCCACGAATCATCAGGCAAGGAATTCGACGCTGGGCCACGGTGTCAGTCCTCCAGTTCGCTGGCGTCGTCCACGTAGCGCAGGCCCTTCTCGGCCAGGCGTGGGCGCATGTTGTAGATGTCCAGGCCCAGCTCGCCGCTGGCCAGGCGCAGGCGCTTGGCCTCTTCCAGGTCGGCGCGCTTGCGGGCGGCCTCGACCACGGCCGGCAGCTCGGCGCGACGCACCACCACCACGCCGTCGTCGTCGGCCAGCACCACGTCGCCCGGCTCTACCAACTGGCCGGCGCAGATCACCGGGATGTTAACCGAACCCAGGGTCTCCTTGATGGTGCCCTGGGCATGCACGGCCTTGGACCACACGTGGAAGCCCATGTCGCGTAGGGTGTGGGTGTCGCGCACGCCGGCTTCAAGGATCAGGCCGCGCACACCGCGGGCTTGCAAGGAAGTGGCCAGCAGGTCGCCAAAGTAACCGTCGGTGCAGGGCGAGCTGGGCGCCACCACCAGGATGTCACCGGCCTGGCACTGCTCCACGGCGACGTGGAACATCCAGTTGTCGCCAGGGGCCACCAGCACGGTAACCGCCGAGCCGCTGATGGCCACGCCTTGCTGGATGGGGCGCATGAACGGCGCCAGCAGGCCCTTGCGGCCCTGGGCTTCGTGCACGGTGGCCACGCCGTACTGGCGCAGCTCGTCGATCAGGGCGCTGTCAGCACGCTGGATATTACGGACTACGACGCCGGTCTTTCCTACGAGGCTCATCCCAGGTTCTCCGTCACGCGAGGGAAGATGCTCTGGTAGCCCTCGCCGTAGATGATGTCTTTCTTCGCGGTGATGCCGATGTTGCGCTTGGCCTGCACGCCACGTTGCAGGGCAACGCGGGTGTAGTACTCCCACAGGTGTTCCTGGCCGGCCATGCACTGAATGGCGGCGTACTTCTGGTCCCACACCTCGGTGATGTCCAGCAGCACGTCGGGCTTCCACTCGCACTGCTCGGGCTGGTGCGGCTCGAAGCTGTATACCGGCGGTGCGCCGACAATCTTCTCGCCCGGTTTGTAGCCTTCGGCCTGGGCGATGATGCGCGCTTCCTGGGCCAGGTGGGTAGCCAGCGGGTGGTCGTAGTTGTAGGGGTCCTTGAGCGAGTGGCTGAGCACAAACTCCGGCTGCACGCGGCGGAACACGTCGGCCAGGCGGAACAGGGTGTCGGTGTCGGCGCGCATCGGGTAGTCGCCGATGTCGAAGAACTCGACGGTGGCGCCCAGCACCTCGGCGGCGGCCTCGGCTTCCTGGCGACGGCCGGCCTTGACGATTTCCTCGGTCATGCCCGGGCCCTTGCGCCACATTTTCGCCGACTCGCCACGCTCGCCGAACGACAGGCAGACGATGTGCACGTCGTAGCCTTGCTTGGCGTGCAGGGCGATGGCACCGCCGGCGCGCCAGACGAAGTCGGCGGAGTGGGCGCTGACCACCAGGGCGGTCTTGTTGGTGTTGGCAGACATGGTGGGCTCCTGTGTTGGGAATGGCTTCATCCTGTCACCCGGCCTTGGCGGGGAATATTGCCTTCGGTTACGCTAGGTATACTTTTTATTTATCGGGACCTGCGCCATGGTCGACGAACTGCCCAACCTGCTGCAGGTCCGCGCCTTTGTGCGCGTGGCCGAACACGGCAGTATCTCCCGCGCCTCGACCCTGATGTTCCGCGCCCAATCGGTGGTCACCCGGGCCATTCGCGACCTGGAAGTGCGCCTGGACGTGCCGCTGTTCGAGCGCCACGCCAGCGGCATGCTCCTGACCGACCAGGGCAAGCGCGTGCTGGCCCGGGCACGGCGCACCCTGGCGGAGCTGGAGAGCGTGCCGGCGCTGCTGGGCAACGTCGCCGGCCATGCCGCCGAGCCGCTGTACCTGCTCAACGCGCGGCGCCTGGAACTGTTCATCGCCCTGTGCCAGACCCGCCACATGCAGACCGTGGCCAGCCTCTACGGCCTGACCCAGCCGGCGGTGAGCGCGGCGTTGAAGGTGCTGGAGGGCGGCAGCGGCTGCCTGCTGTTCGAACGCTCGTCCCGCGGCCTGCAACCGACCCGCGCCGCCAGCGAGATCCTCGCGCCGCTGCGCCGCGCCCTGAACGAGCTGCGCCACATCGACGCCGACCTGGCCGCCCTGCGCGGTTCGCTGCAGGGCACGGTCAACGTCGGTGCCCTGCCCTTGGGCCGCAACCGCCTGCTGCCAGCCGCCATCGTCGCGCTGACCGCCCAGCACCCGGGCGTGCGGGTGGCCACCAATGAAAGCCCGTTCGAGCTGCTGGCGTCGGAGTTGCGTGCGGGGGATGTGGATTTTGTCTTCGGCGCCCTGCGCCCGGCGGACTTCGCCAGCGACCTGCACGGCGAGGCGCTGCTGACCGAGGCCATGGTGCTGCTGGCCCGCCGCGATCACCCGCTGCAAGGCCAGGCCATCGGCCCGGCCGACCTGCAGAGCATGCGCTGGGTGCTGCCGCGCGCCGGCAGCCCGGCTCGCGGCCTGCTGAACAACCAGTTCGCCGCCTGGGGCTTTGCCGCGCCATTGCCGGTGGTGGAAAGCGCTGACCTGGCGATCATCCGCGGCCTGCTGCTGGGCTCGGACATGATCGCCGCGGTGTCAGCCCACCAGTTGGGCCACGAGATCGACAGCGGCGAGCTGCAGCCCCTGGACCTGGCGCTGCCGCTCACCGCCCGCCCCATCGGCCTCACCTATCGCAGCGCCGGCCTGCATGCGCCAGCGGCCCAGGCGTTGATGGAGCAGATTCGCGCCGAGGTGGCTCAGCGCTTGCCGGCCACCGAGTAAAGCACCTGCTGGTTGCGGGTCTTCTGGAAGTCTTCCAGCGACAGGCCACGGAAGGCTGCGTAGATGTGCAGGTTGGACACCCCCACCACCGCGCCCAGCTTCTCCAGCAGGAAGAAGATCACGCCGTACTGCAGCAGCCCCAGCCAGTCGCGGCGGCGCACCAGCTCGCGCTCTTCCTCGCTCAACTGGGCGTCTGCGAACAACGCCTCGGGGTCGGCGAGGAAACGCTCGCGGAACGCCGGCACGATCAAGCCGTGCAGGAAGCGGTTTAAGCGGTAGCCCTTGTGGCTGCGCTCCAGGGTGAAGGGGTAGGTGCCAGGCAGGTTTTCCACGCCCTTGAGCTGATGGTCGATGTGCTCGCGGTGGCGCGCCAGCACGTCCACCGGCACCTCGCGGGCCTGGTTTTCCAGGACCAGGGTGGCGATGCCGGTCATCGATGGCAGGTAGTAGCCCTCGTGGCGCTTGATGACGTTGGACGACAGCGCGCCGCGCATGATCAGCCAGGTGATCACCTCCGAGCCTTCCATGCCGCCCAGCTCGGCGTATTCGGCCAGGGTGATGTCGGTGAGGCGCTGCGGGTCGTTCACCAGCAGGTCGAGGAATTGCGCATCCCATTCCGGGTTATTGAAGCCGCAACGCTCGCCGTGCACCTGGTGCGACACGCCGCCGGTGGCCACCACGGCGACCTTGATGTCCTCGGGGAAGCTTTCGATGGCGCGGCGCAGGGCCTGGCCCAGCTTGTAGCAGCGCTTGGCGCTGGGGATGGGGAACTGCAGCACGCCTACGTGCAGCGGCACCACTTTCACCGGCCACTCGGTGTCGAACGGCAGCAGCGCCGACATGGGCGAGAACAGGCCGTGGTCCACGGGTTTGTCGCGGAAGAACGACATGTCGAATTCATCGGCCATCAGGCTGCGGCCGATGTGCCGCGACAGCTCGGCATGCCCGCCAATGGCCGGGATGGCGCGCTTGCCACCGCCTTCGTCGGCCACTTCGTAGCGCTCGTCCACGCCCAGGCAGAAGGCCGAGTAATGGTCGAAGAAGAACGAGGTCACATGGTCGTTGAATATGTAGAACAACACATCGGGCTGTTTCTCTTCGAGCCAGGCCTTGATCGGCTCGAAATCCTTGAAAATCGGCGCCCACGCCGCTTCTTCCTGCTTGTTGTTGTCTACGGCAAAACCGATGGTAGGCGTGTGGGAAACGGCGAGACCGCCAATGATGCGCGCCATGCAAACCTCTGCTCGCTGGAAATGAAATTCTTGTGATGAGGCAGGCTAACCCAGGCCCCGGCCAGCGTCGTCTGTGTAATGGTTATAGAGGGGTCGTTTTTGTTTATCGCCCTGGCGCATGGTGACTATTAACGCAAACGCTCTGGCCTGCGGCTTTGCTAACGCTTAGCCTTGGCAGCAGCAGACGCAGCCTTCGGCAGCTGCTACGGGTTTTCGTAGCAGCGGCCAAAGGCCGCGTCCCCGCTAATCCCCAGACATCGCCGCCGAGCCCCGCCCCATGACCAGCCTCACCGAGCCCGTGCACATGAAGCACCCCACGATGACCCGCGCCATGGTGGCGCTGTTCGCCTTCTGCTGCGGCGCCATCGTCGCCAACATCTACTACGCGCAGCCGATCATCGAGCTGATCGCCCCGGACATCGGCCTGTCGGCCCACGGCGCCAGCCTGATCGTGTCGCTGACGCAGATCGGCTACGCCGCCGGCATCTTCTTCCTGGTGCCGCTGGCCGACCTGCTGGAAAACCGCAAGCTGATGCTCGCCACCACCCTGCTCGCCACGCTCAGCCTGATCGGCGCGGCGCTGAGCCAGCAGCCCAGTGTATTTCTGGTGGTGTCGCTGCTGATCGGCTTCAGTTCGGTGTCGGTGCAGATGCTGATTCCGCTGGCCGCGCACATGGCCGACGAAAGCTCGCGCGGCCGCGTGGTGGGCAGCATCATGGGTGGCCTGCTGGTGGGTATCCTGCTGGCGCGGCCGCTGTCCAGCGTGATCGCCGACCACTTCGGCTGGCGCGCGGTGTTCTACGTCGCCGCCGTGGTAATGGTCGCGATCACCCTGGTGATGGCGCGTACCATCCCCCACCGCCAACCCGACCACAGCGCCAGCTACGGCCAGTTGCTGGCCTCGCTGGGCACCCTGGTGCGCCGCCATCGGCTGCTGCGCCAGCGCTCGCTGTACCAGGGCATGATGTTCGCCACCTTTAGCCTGTTCTGGACCGCCGTGCCGCTGGAGCTGTCGCGGGTGCACGGCCTGAGCCAGAGCCAGATCGCCATCTTCGCCCTGGTGGGGGCCATCGGCGCCATTGCCGCGCCGATCGCCGGGCGCCTGGCCGATGCCGGCCACACCCTCCGCGCCTCGCTGGTGGCCATGGTGCTGGCACCGCTGAGCTTCACCACCGCCCTGCTGCTGCCCGGCCATGCCGTGGTGGCCCTGGCCCTGACCGGGGTACTGCTGGACTTCGCCGTGCAGATGAACATGGTGCTGGGCCAACGCATCATCTACAGCCTGGACGCCAGCAGCCGCGCCCGTCTGAACGCGCTGTATGTGACCAGCATCTTCGTCGGCGGCGCGGTGGGCTCGGCCATCGCCAGCAGCCTGTACGAGGCCGGCGGCTGGGCGTTGATCGTCAAGGTGGGGTGTGCGATTCCACTGGTGGGCCTGGTGGCCTTCCTGTGGAACAGCCGGCTCAAGGCAGCAAAATGACCTTCTGGCTGCTGCCGCCGTTGACGTCGGCGTAGGCGGCCAGGCCGTCGGCCAGCGGCACTTCCAGCAGGTCCACGGGCAACGGCAGGGTGCCGTTGTCGAAGTGCTGGCCGAACTGTTCGAGCATGCGCGCACAGGCGGCGCAGTTGTACAGCAGGCTGTTGACGCCCACCAGCACGCCGCCCTTGCGGTACAGGCCCAGCGCCGAGAACTCCACCAGGCCGTTGACCGGCGCGGCAATGATGGCGATGCGGCCGAAGGTGGCCAGGGCGCCGACCGCGGCCGGCAGCCAGAAGCCGGTGGTGTCGAAGATCACCTCGGCGCCGCCGGGGAACACCGCCTCCACCTGGGCCGCCAGGGTCTCGGCCTGGTCCAGCAGAATCACCTCATAGCCCTGGGCCTGCAGCGCCTTGGCCTGCTCCGGGCGACGCACGGCCGCCAGCACCTGGGCGCCGCGCACCCGGGCCAGGGCCATGGCCGCCGTGCCCACCGCGCCGTTGGCGCCCAGCACCAGGAAGCGCGTGCCCTGGGTCACCTGGCTGCGTTCCACCGCATCCCAGGCCGTGGTGTAGGGCACGCCCAGGCTGGCGGCCTGGGTGAAGCTCAAGGCCTTGGGTTTCAGCGCCACGCCGTCGGCAGGCACGGTGAGGTACTGGGCGTGGCTGCCGTCGTGCTTGAAACCCAGGTCGCTGCCGGTGCCCCACACGTCCTGCCCCAGCAGGTGCTGCGGGCCTTCGATGACCACGCCGGCGAAATCGCGGCCCGGCACCCGGGGCAGCGTGGTGTAGGGGAAACGCCCGAGCACGTTCTTGACGTCGCTGGGGTTCAGGCCGGCGGCCTTGACCTGCACCAGCACCTGGCCCTGGACGGGCACCGGGGTGGGCAGTTCGACGACGTTCAGGTTGGCCAGATCACCGGTGCGGTTGAATTGCAGCGCTTTCATGGGGAACTCCCTGGGGTTGATGCCCGGCAGTCTATGGCCGACGCGGCCGGGGTGTCGGTCAAGCGCTTCATCCTGTCGGCCATCTTGGTGCTCATCGCGGATCATCTTCGTGCTTGCGGGCCAGCGCAGCCGTCGGCAGCGGCTACAAGCGGTGTAGCCGCTGCCTAAGGCTGCCGAGGCCGCCCCACCCCCCGAAAAGTTCAGGGGGGCGGGTAGAGGGAGGGCGCCACGCCCAGGGCGCGCTTGAACATGTCGCTGAAGCTGCTGGGCGAATAGCCCATGGCGCGGGCGATGGTGCTCACCGGCACGCCCTGGATCAGCTCGGCCGCCGCCGTCGCCAGCTGCACCTGCCGGCGCCATTCGGCAAAGCCCATGCCCAGGCTGGCCTGGAACAGCCGCGCCAGGGTGCGCACGCTGGCGCCGGCGCTGGCGGCGTGCTGCTCGAAGGAAACCTCCAGCGACGGCTGGGCCATTACTGCCTGGCACAGGTTCATCAGCCGCCGGTCGGAGGAATCGGGCAGCGGCACGCGCATGGCGCTGCGGCGGGCCTTGTGCAGCTCCAGCACCGCCAGTTGCGCCAGCGCCTGGTAATACTCGCCCTGGCGCTCCGCTTCATGGCCCACCAGGGTCAGGATCAGCTCGCGCAACAGGCTGCCCACCTCCAGCACCTGCACATGGCGGTCGAGGGTGGCGGCAATGGCCGGGCGCAAGTAGATATTGCGCATCTGCAGGTCGGTGACCACGCGAATGCCGTGGGGCACCCCGGGCGGCAGCCACACCGCGCGCTGCGGCGGCACCACCAGCGCCTCGGTTGGGGTTTCCACCCACATCACCCCGCTGACGGCGTACAGCAACTGCCCCCACACATGCTCGTGAGGCTCCACGAACAGCCCGCGCGGGTAGGTGCGCGCCAGCGGCTGCACGGGAATTTCGGTGTTGCTGAGGTCGGGCGGGGTGGCGATGGCCATGGCAGTGCTGACGCAAGAAGACAAGGCACCTAGGTTAACCAACCGCCCTGGCGGCGGCCAGTAGCCCTTCGGCGGGTAGCTTCGCAGATGAAAAATTCTTAACCTTTCCAGGTAGATAGTGCGACAGCCCGCCGCAGAGCGGCCGACTGGCCGATCATCGAACCGGTTCGTACATTTTGGCTTGACCCTGGGTAGCGGCTTCAATAGCCTGCCGGGCAACAACTACAAAGACGAGAATCACCCCATGCCTGATAACAACTCGGGCGCAGTGACGATCGCCGCCGCGACTCGTTCCGCTGCTGCCTCTGCCGTGCGCCCCAGCCGTGCCCGCTTTGTAATTTTGACCTTGCTGGCGGTCGGTACCATCATCAACTACCTGGACCGCAGCATCCTCGGGATTGCCGCCCCGACCATGACCGGCGAACTGGGCATCGACCCGGCGCTGATGGGCGTGATGTTCTCCGCCTTCGCCTGGAGCTACGTGCTGGCCCAGGTGCCTGGCGGCGCCCTGCTCGACCGCTTCGGCAGCGGCAAGACCTACTTCGTCGCCGCCAGCGCCTGGTCGCTGACCACCCTGCTGCATGGCCTGGTGAGCGGCTTCGCCTCGCTGATCGGCCTGCGCCTGCTGCTGGGCGTGAGTGAAGCCACCTGTTTCCCCACCAACAGCCGCGTGGTCGCCACCTGGTTCCCGCAGCAGGAGCGCGCCCGCGCCACCAGCATCTACACCGTGGGCGAGTACATCGGCCTGGCGTTCCTCAGCCCGCTGCTGTTCATGCTGCTGGCCCACTATGGCTGGCGCTCGTTGTTCGTGCTGACCGGCATCATCGGCCTGGTGTTCGCCCTGGTGTGGAAGATTCGCTACCGCGAGCCGCACGAGTGCACCAGCGTCAACCAGGCAGAACTGGACTACATCGAGGCCGGTGGCGGCCTGGCGCCGAAAGAGCAGAAGAAAACCCCGTTCTCGTGGGCCAGCCTGCGCAAGCTGCTGGGCTACCGGCAGATCTGGGGCGCCTGCCTGGGCCAGTTTGCCGGTAACTCCACTCTGGTGTTCTTCCTGACCTGGTTCCCCACCTACCTGTCCACCGAGCGCCACATGGGCTGGATGAAGATGGGCTTCTTCGCCGTGCTGCCGTTCATTGCCGCCGGCTGCGGTGTGATGCTGGGCGGCTGGTTCTCCGACCGCCTGATCCAGCGCACCGGCAACGCCAGCCTGGGCCGCAAACTGCCGATCATCGCCGGCCTGCTGATGGCCAGCAGCATCGTGTTGGCCAACTTCGTGCAAAGCGACCAGGCGGTGATCGCCATTCTGTCCATCGCTTTCTTTGGCCAGGGCATGGTCGGCCTGGGCTGGACGGTGATCTCTGACATCGCCCCGAAAAAACTCATCGGCCTGAGCGCCGGGGTGTTCAACCTGGTGACTGGCATCGCGGGCATCAGCACCCCGCTGGTGATCGGTTTCATCGTGTCCAGCAGCGGTTCGTTCACCGGCGCGCTGTGGTTCATTGGTGGGGTGGCGTTGGCAGGTGCGCTGGCGTACCTGTTCCTGCTGGGTGAAGTGAAACGCCTGGAAGTCTAACCCCCACACCGCTTGCGTAGCCGCTGCCGACAGGCTGCGCTGGCCCTGACGTACACTGGAGATGTCCGGCGTAGGTGATGGCCAGCGCAGCCTGCGGCAGCGGCTACGCATTTCAGCGTCGTAGGGTTAACTGCGGCCCATGTGCTGGACGATGTAATCGACGAAGCTGCGCAGCTTCGGCGACCGGTAGCGCTCCTGGGGGTAGACCAGGTGCATCGGCCGCACCGGCAGGTGCCAGTCCGCCAGCAACGGCAGCAGCCGGCCATCGTCCAGTTCCTCGCGCACCAGCGCATCGGGCAGCATCACGATGCCCAGCCCCGACAACGCCGCGCGCTTCAACGCCGGGGCGCTGTTGACGGCGATGCGCCCGCTGACATCCACCGTTACCTCGCCATCTGCCCCGGTCAACCGCCAATGCTTCTGCGTCCAGCGCCATTCGGTGCCGGCCGGGTAGGCGAACGCCAGGCAATCGTGCTCGGCCAGTGCCTGCACCGTTGTCGGCACGCCGCGCCGGGCCAGGTACGTTGGGGCTGCGCACAGGGTCAGGCCGTAGTCGTGCAGCGGCCGCGCCACCAGGCTGGAGTTCTCCAGGGTGCCCAGGCGAATGGCGGCGTCGAAGCCCTCCTCCACCAGGTCCACCAGCCGGTCAGTCAGCACCACGTCGAGGTTCACCGCCGGGTTGGCGGCCAGGTAGCCGGCCAGGCAGGGCATCAGGCATTCGGCGCCGAAAGTCGGCGGCGCGGTGACCCGCAAGGTGCCGTGGGGCACGGCCTGCACCTCCTCGGCCAACTGCTCGGCGGCGCTGACCTGGCCGAGTATGTCCAGGCAACGCTGGTAGTAGGCGCTGCCAAACTCGGTGAGGCTCTGGCGCCGGGTGGTGCGGCGCAGCAGGCTGACGCCCAGGCGTTGCTCCAGCGCGCGCAAATGGTTGCCCACCATGGTGGTGGACATGCCGCACGCTTCGGCGGCGGCGGTCATGCTCCCGCCCTCCACCACTTGGACGAATACGCCCATGGCCTGAAACAGGTCCATTAGCCACTCCTGCTTTAAAGTTCTTTCAGTGTAGAGCCGTTTATCCCGCCTTGCTGGATAAACATACTGAGCTGGCCCACTACAAGGAGACGGCCCCCATGAATGCCCCCCAAGCCCTGCCCGGCAACCACCCCAGTCTGATGAACAACTACCAGCCGCTGCCCATCAGTTTCACCCGCGGTGAAGGTTGCCGGCTGTGGGACAGCGAGGGCCGCGAGTACCTCGACGCCCTGGCCGGCGTGGCAGTGACCTCGGTGGGCCACAGCCACCCGCGCATCGTCGAGGCCATTCGCGAGCAGGCCGGCCTGCTGCTGCACACCTCCAACCTGTACCGCATCGACTGGCAGGTGCAGCTGGCGCAGCAGCTGACGGCGCTGGCCGGCATGCAGCGGGCGTTCTTCTGCAACTCCGGCGCCGAGGCCAACGAAACCGCGCTGAAGCTGGCGCGGCTGCATGCCCAGCGCAAGGGCATCCGCCAGCCGCTGGTGGTGGTGATGGAGAACAGTTTCCATGGCCGCACCTTCGCCACCCTGTCGGCCAGCGACAGCCCCAGCTGCCAGGCCGGCTTCGCGCCGCTGATGGACGGTTTCATCAAGGTGCCGTTCGGCGACGTGCTGGCCATCCAGGCCCTGGCGCAGAGCCACGGCCAACGCATTGCCGCCGTGCTGGTGGAACCGGTACAGGGCGAAAGCGGCGTGCAGGTGGCGCCCGGTGGCTACCTGGCGGCGTTACGGGCCCTGTGCGATGAACAGCACTGGCTGCTGATGCTGGACGAGATCCAGACCGGCCTGGGCCGCACCGGCCGCTGGTTCGCCGGCCAGCATGAAGGCGTGGTGCCGGACGTGATGACCCTGGCCAAGGCCCTGGGCAACGGCGTGCCCATCGGCGCCTGCCTGGCCGCTGGCCCCGCCGCCGAGCTGTTCGGCCCTGGTAGCCACGGCAGCACCTTCGGCGGCAACCCGCTGGCCTGCCGGGTGGCGTGCACGGTGCTGGAGATCATGGAACAGGAAGGCCTGGTGGCGAACGCCGAGCGCCAGGGGCGGCTGATGCTGGACGAACTGCGCACGGCGTTGAAGGGCCACCCCCAGGTGCTGGCGGTGCGCGGCCACGGCTTGATGATCGGTATCGACCTGGCATTCCCGGCGCGCCACCTGGCGGAGCTGGCGGCGCGTGAGCACGGCGTGCTGATCAACATCGCCCGCGGCCAGACCATCCGCCTGCTGCCGCCCCTGACCCTGGACGACGCCACTCGCCAGGCCATGGTCGCGCGGCTGCTGGGATTGCTGGAATCAGTGCGGTGAATGCCCCGGCGGGCCGATCAGTTCGCGGACCTTGGCCACCACGTCATCGATCTTGAACGGCTTGTCGAACACGGCGGCGAACAGTTGCGGGGTAGCACGGCCAATGCTGCCCTGGGCACCGCTCATCAGCAGGATGGGCATGTCCTTGTACAGCGCGTGCTCGCGGATCTTGCGGGCCATTTCCAGACCGTCCATCACCGGCATCATGAAGTCGGTGATCACCAGCGCCGGCCGCTCGCGCTCCAGCACTTCCAGGCCCTTGCGGCCATTGGCTGCCTTGACGACCTCATAGCCCTCATCCTCGAACGCCAGTTCAAGGATGTTGGCAATCATGAATTCGTCGTCGACGATCAGGATAGTGCTCATGTCAGCTCGACCGGGGCGTCTTCAAGGCTTGCTGACCGCCGAGGCGCTTCCGGATAACACTGCCTCTGCATGCTTGAACGCCTTCTTCAGATCGATGCCGCTTTCGTCGATGACCAGCTCCAACAGCGACGGGTCATAAACGCTGTCCCTTACTTTAAGGATGGACAGCAAGCGTTTTAGTTCAGCTTCATATTCCACGAACCGCAGCAGCAGGATGTTGTCGACGATGCTCGACAGGTCCGGCGTCGGCGACGTGATCTCGGGGCCGAACAAACCGCGGATCTCCCAGGTCACGAACACGGTCACGCCGCGGGCGCGCAGCTCGCCCATCAGGGCGCTGAAAAACTCGGTGAGGCGCGCCTGGTTGGTGGCGCAGCGGGTCATGCCGCCCAGGCTGTCGATCAGCACGCGCTTGATGCGGTGCTCGTCCACCTGCTTGAGCAGGCGTGCGCCCAGGCCGTCCACCAGCCCTTCGGTGGTGGGCTGCCAGGCCACGAACAGCGCGCCGGCGTCCTGCATGGCCTGGAAGTCGTAGCCCAGGGCCTTGGCCTTGATGGCCAGGCGTTGCGGCGACTCGTAGAAGCCGAAATGCAACGCCGGCTCGACGTGGCTGCCGGCGCCCAGGAAGTGAATGCCCAGGGAGGTCTTGCCGATGCCCGAGGGGCCCATGGCCAGGGTCACCGAGGAGCGCGGCAGGCCGCCGCCGATCAGTTTGTCCAGCGCCGGCACGCCGCTTGGAAGGCGCGTCAGGTCGGCGCTGTCGGGGCGCGACGGGTGGCTGTAGAGGCTTTCCAGGCGCGGGTACACCACCAGGCCGTCGTCGGTGATCTCGCATTCGTGCAGGCCCGACAGCGCGCCGCTGCCGCGGGTCTTGCGCAGCTGGATGCGGCGCACCGAACGGGTGCCGAACAGCTCTTCGCCCAGTTCGATGACGCCGTCGACCATGGTGTGCTCGGGGCTGCCGTCGTCCAGCCGCGAGCTGGTGAGGAACAGCACGGTGCAGCCGGCGAAGGCGGCGTGGCCCTGCAGTTCGGAGATGAATTTCTTCGTGTCGATCTGCGACTCGGCCTTGGAGCGCGCGTTGAGCAGGCCGTCGACGATCAGCACCGTGGCCTTCTGCCGGCTGATCTCGCGGCGCAGCAGCTTGACCACCTCGTCCAGGCCTTCGTTTTCCAGGGTGTCGAAGGCGCTGACGAACTGGATCTCGTTGCCGATGCGGCCAGCGTCGAAGAACCGCAGGGTCGACAGGTACTGGAAGAGCCGCTCGTGGGACTCGGCCAGCAGCGTGGCCACCAATACTCGCCCGCCATTGCGCACGTGGTTGAAGCCCAGCTGGTTGGCCAGGATGGTCTTGCCCGACCCCGGTCGCCCCTGGACGATATAGGACGAACCTGCGACCAGCCCGCCCTTCAACAGAAGGTCGAGCCCTTCAATACCGCTTTCAAGGCGTTTTAGCTGTTCCAAGATCCGGCCTGCCTTTCATGAATAATCGCCGAGATAGACTGCCCCGTGTACGGAACGTTTAATCTCTTGATGGATAAGGAATTCTATACCGCATCGCGAGCATGCAGAAAAGTTTATCTCAGCCTTCTGTAGCAGCGGCCGCCAGGCCGCGTCCCAGGCCCATCGACAGGGTCAATCGCGCTATCGAAACAAGCGATTAGACGTGCAGGCGTTGAGCCATTAGCTTTCGCGGCAATCAATGTCGCAAATCGTCGCAGGGCCAGGATGGCGCAGCGTAAGACAGCGCACCCTTTTTCCACCTGGCTCGCGAGTACCTTCCATGTCCTTGAACACCCCCCAGCAGATCGCCGAGATGGCCATCGAAACCGGCACCAAGAAAGCCCAGGCCTCGCTGCCCGCGATCCTGGTGCTGGGCTTCCTGGCCGGCGCCTTCATCGCCCTGGGCTTTTTGCTCGACATCCACGTCAGCACCATGATCCCCGGCGCCTGGTCGTCCCTGGGCAACCTGCTCGGCGCCGCCGTGTTCCCGCTGGGCCTGATTTTGGTGATCCTGGGTGGCGGCGAACTGCTGACCGGCAACATGATGACCCTGCCCATGGCCCTGTTCAGCGGCAAGATCAGCCTGGCCGCGCTGCTGCGCAACTGGCTGCTGGTGACCGTGGCCAACCTGCTGGGCGCGCTGTTCGTGGCCTACTGCTTCGGCCACGTGCTGGGCCTGACCGAAGGCCCGTTCCTGGCCAAGACCCTGGCGATTGCCAACGCCAAGGCCAGCGCCGACTTCACCCACGCGTTCGTCTCGGGCATCGGCTGCAACTGGATGGTGTGCCTGGCGGTGTGGCTGTCGTACGCCAGCAAGGAAGTCACCGGCAAGATCCTGGGCATGTGGTTCCCGGTGATGGGCTTCGTGGCCATCGGCTTCCAGCACGTGGTGGCGAACATGTTCGTGATCCCGGCGGCCATCTTCGCCGGTGCCCTGGACTGGAGCCAGTGCGCCAACAACCTGGTGGCGGTGTTCCTCGGCAACGCCGTGGGTGGCGCGGTGTTCGTGGGCCTGGCGTACTTCGTGGCGTTCGGCAAGCAGGCCGAGGCCGCTGCTACCCCGGTAGCTGAAGCCCACCGCTGAGGCAGGACGCGCGCCTGGGGGGAATCGCGTAACGGCCACCACCCGCCGTCCACACGGCGGGCCGCAGCCTTGCGGCAGCAGCTACATTTGTTGCAACGTGCCATGGCCTGATGGATCGGCGTTGGCTGAGGTGTTACAAAGACGTTTTCGTTACTGCCGCGCATCCCCCCATGAACATCGATGACAGCATGATCACCCGGGCGATCTTCGCCCTGCTCTCCCAACGCGCCCCCGAAGACTCCATCTGCCCCAGCGACGTCGCCCGCGTGCTCAGCGCCGACGAGGCGCTGTGGCGCGCGTTGATGCCGGACATCCGCCGGGTGGCCTCGTGCCTGGCCCAAGCTGACGTTTTGCGCATCACTCAAGGCGAAGCCACCCTGGCCCCGGACCGCATCGGCAGCGGCCCCATACGGCTGCGCCGCGGTCGACTGATGCGCTGAGTGATAACATCCGCGCATCAATACATCAGAAATATGCAGTTATCATTTCAAAATATTTCCGCGACCATCGTCCCCCTACAAAAAACCCATGTGCCCCGTTGCACGTGTCATAAAAATGATGGGAGATGCACATGCAGTCCTCACCCCAGGGCGCGTCCGCGTCCGCTCGCGCCAAAGCCGGCGCGGTATTCCGTGTTACCTCGGGCAATTTCCTCGAACAGTTCGATTTCTTCCTGTTCGGGTTCTACGCCACCCACATCGCCGCCGCCTTCTTCCCCGCCAGCAGTGAATTCGCTTCGCTGATGATGACCTTCGCCGTGTTCGGCGCAGGCTTCCTGATGCGGCCCTTGGGCGCAGTGATCCTTGGCGCCTACATCGACGACGTCGGCCGCCGCAAGGGCCTGATCGTGACCCTGTCGATCATGGCCAGCGGCACGATATTGATCGTGCTGGTGCCCGGCTACGAGACCATCGGCCTGCTGGCCCCCGCCCTGGTGTTGCTGGGCCGCCTGCTGCAAGGCTTCTCGGCCGGCGCCGAGCTTGGCGGCGTGTCGGTGTACCTGGCGGAAATGGCCACCCCCGGCAAGAAAGGCTTCTACACCAGCTGGCAGTCGGCCAGCCAGCAGGTCGCCATCGTCGTGGCTGCCGCGCTGGGCTACGGCCTGAACCAGTGGATGAGCGGTGACGACATCGCCGCCTGGGGCTGGCGCATTCCGTTCGCCGTGGGCTGCATGATCGTGCCGTTCATCTTCCTGCTGCGTCGCAAGCTGGAAGAGACCGAAGAGTTCAGCGCCCGCCGTCACCGCCCGGCCATGCGCGAGGTGTACAACACCCTGGTGGCCAACTGGACCATCGTGGTGGCCGGCATGCTGATGGTGGCCATGACCACCACCGCCTTCTACCTGATCACCGTGTACGCGCCCACCTTCGGCAAGAGCGTGCTCAACCTGAGCACCGCCGACGCGCTGATGGTGACCCTGCTGGTGGGTGTGTCGAACTTCATCTGGCTGCCTATCGGCGGCGCGCTGTCCGACCGTATCGGCCGCAAGCCGATGCTGATCGCCATGACCGTGCTGGCCATCGCCACCTCGTACCCGGCGTTGTCGTTCCTGGCCCAGGCGCCGAGCTTCGCGCACATGCTGGAAACCCTGCTGTGGCTGTCGTTCATGTACGGCATGTACAACGGCGCGATGATCCCGGCGCTGACCGAAATCATGCCGGTGGAAGTGCGCGTGGCCGGTTTCTCCCTGGCCTACAGCCTGGCCACCGCAGTGTTCGGCGGCTTTACCCCGGCCATCTCCACCGCGCTGATCCACAGCAGCGGCGACAAGGCCGCACCCGGCTACTGGATGAGCTTCGCCGCCCTGTGCGCCCTGTGCGCCACCCTGTACCTGTACCGCCGCGGCAGCGCCCAGCTGCGCGCCGCCGTGTGAGGGGCGTGGCCATGAAGAAATTGCTCAACAGCCTGGCCGCCCTGACCCTGGGGCTGGCCGCCGCGGGCCTGGCCCAGGCCCAGGACCTGACCGTGATGACCTCGGGCGGCTTCACTGCCGCCTACAAGATCCTCGGCCCGCAGTTCGCCGCGGCCCATGGCGACCAGCTGAACACCGTGCTGGGCCCGTCCATGGGCAAGGCCGCCGAGGCCATCCCCAACCGCCTGGCACGCGGTGAGCAGGCCGACGTGGTGATCATGGTCGGCTACGCCCTGGACGACCTGATCAAGCAGGGCAAGGTGCTGCCCGCCTCGCGGGTGGAGCTGGCCGACTCGCGCATCGGCCTGGTGGTGAAAGCCGGCGAGCCGAAGCCGGACATCAGCAGCGTCGCCGCCTTCAAGCAGGCGTTGCTGCAGGCCAGGTCCGTGGGTTATTCCGATAGCGCCAGCGGCGTCTACGTACAGGACCAGCTGTTCAAGCGCCTGGGCATCGAAGCCCAGCTCAAGCCCAAGGCGAAGATGATCGAGCGCATTCCGGTGGCCGGTGAAGTGGCCAAGGGCGAGCCGCAACTGGGCCTGCAACAGGTCAGCGAGCTGTTGCCCATCGCCGGCGTGACCTACGTGGGCAAGATCCCCGAGCCGTTGCAGTCGGTGACGCGCTTCGCCGCCGGCATCCCGGTGGGCGCCGCGCACCCGGCCGAGGCCAAGGCCCTGCTCGACTACATGGCTTCGGCCCAGGCGCAGTCGGTGGTTACCGGCACCGGCCTGGACTCAGTGCCTCACTGATCTTCCAGGGGTTTCTTGAACTCCCTGATCAACTGCTCCAGTTCCAGCGCCGCCGGGGTCAACAGCCGGCCCCGGCGACGGATCAACCCCACGCTGCGCAACACCTCGGGCTCCACCAGCGGGATGCTGGTCATCCACTGGTGCTCGCCCAGCGGCAAGGCCATGGACGGCACCGCCGCAATCCCCAACCCCGCCTCCACCAGCCCAAGCATGGTCGTCACATGGCGGGTCTCGCAGATGCTCGGCCGCGCCGGGCGGATGTGCAGCAACGCCTGGTCCAGCACGAAGCGGTTGCCGGAGGTCTTGTCCACCGAGATGTAGTCGTGCTGGAAATACTCTTCCCAGCTCAGCTGCTTGCGCCCGGCCAGGGGGTGGTCGCGGCGGCAGGCGGCCACGTAGTGCTCCTGCACCAGCAGTTCGAATTCCAGCTCCGGCGGCAGGTTGCCGGTGAAGCTCAGGCCCAGGTCGGCCTCGCCGCTGAGCACGGCCTGCTGCACGTCGTTGGCGCTGGCGTCGAGCACCTTCACGCGAATGCGCGGGTAGAGCTTGTGGTAGCGGGCCACCACCTTGGGCATGAAGTAATAGGCGGCCGACGGCACGCAGGCCACGGTGACGTTGCCCAGGCGCGTGGAGGCCACTTCGCTGATGCCCAGCAGGGCGATGTCCAGGTCATTGAGCAGGCGTTCGGCGCTGGGGGCGAAGGCGCGGCCGACCATGGTCAGGTTGACGCGGCGAGTGGTGCGGTCGAACAGCCGCACGTTGAGCGCGCTTTCCAGCTTTTCGATGCGCCGGCTCAACGCCGGCTGGGAGATGCTGATGGCCTCGGCGGCCTTGCGAAAACTGCCCTTCTCCACCACTGCGCGAAAGGCCTGCAGGTCGTTCAGGTCGAAATTGATGCTCATCCCGGTCACTCATGCCGAATTTTATTTATCCGATCAGCTTAATGCATGAATGAGCAAGATTGATGCTGGACCATAGTCGAAAGACCGTTCGTCGCCGGCGATGCACCAACACTGAAGCAGCGCAATCCACTGTAGGGAGCGGTGGTTCTCATCGCATGACTAACAATAACGACGGAGAATTCCCATGGACGCATTCAAAGCAGGCACGCTTGCCCTGGCCATTGCTCTGACCGGCGCACTTGCCGGCACGGCCTTCGCTGCCACCTCCAACGACTTTGTCAACGCGGCGGCGTCAGGCGGCATCACCGAGGTCGAGGCCGGGCGCCTGGCCCTGGAAAAAAGCAGCTCAGCCGACGTGAAGACCTTTGCCAACCAGATGATCAAGGACCACGGGGCGGCCAACGAAAAACTCACGGCCCTGGCGCAGAAGCTCGACATCGAAGTACCGGACAGTGCCACGCTGACCCAGCAGGCCAAGCAGAAAGTGCTGGAGATGCGCGATGACTCCTTCGACAAGGCCTACGCCGCCAACCAGGTCAAAGCCCACGAAGACACTGTGGCGCTGTTCAAGAAAGAAGCCGCGTCCTCCGACAAGCCGGAGTTGAAAGCCTTTGCGGAAAAAACCCTGCCTACGCTTGAAGAACACCTGAAAATGGCCAAGGCGCTGCAAGCCAAGCATCAGTAAAACCCGGTGCGCACGGCCGTGGATTTCCCACGGCCCTGCGCCAGCGTTTACCATGAGCGCTTTATGCCCTGCCAAAAGTCTTTCATGAACGCCGACGCCCTCGCTATATTGCAGCAACACCTCAGCACCGCCCTGCAACACCCGCCTGCCGAAACCCGCCGCCTGTTCCACGGCCGCGGCCGCTGCTGGCCGGGCCTGGAGCAGATCACCGTGGACTGGCTGCAAGGTGTGCTGCTGGTGTCGCTGTTCCGCGAACCCGCCGCCGACGAGCTGGCTGCGCTGAAGCCAGTGCTGCTGGCACTGGCCCAGGCCACCCCACAGGTGCACAGCCTGATCCTGCAACACCGCTACCTGCCCGACAGCGCCGCCGAGTGGCTGCTGGGCGAGCCGGTGGAGCAATGGTTCATCGACGAGGACGGCCTGCGCTACCAGCTGGACCTGGGCCGCAAGCAGAACATCGGGCTGTTCCTGGACATGCGCTACGGCCGCCAATGGGTGCGCGAGCACGCCGCCGGCAAGCGCGTGCTGAACCTGTTCGCCTACACCTGCGGCTTCTCGCTGACGGCCATCGCCGGCGGCGCCGAGCACGTGGTGAACCTGGACATGGCCCGCGCCGCCCTGAGCCGCGGCCGTGACAACCACCGCCTGAACGGCCACGACCTGGAACGCGTGAGCTTCCTGGGCCACGAGCTGTTCAAATCCTGGGGCAAGGTCAAGCGTGGCGGCCCCTATGACCTGGTGATCATCGACCCGCCGTCGTTCCAGCGCGGCAGCTTCGTGCTCACCCAGGACTACCGCAAGGTGCTGCGCAAGCTGCCCGAGCTGCTGACCGAACAGGGCGTGGTGCTGGCCTGCGTCAATGACCCGGCCATCGGCTCCGACTTCCTGATCCAGAGCATGGCCGAGGAAGCGCCGCAGCTGACCTTCCAGCACCGTCTGGAAAACCCGCCGGAATTCCCCGACGCCGAGGCCGAAGGCGGCCTCAAGGCGCTGGTATTTACCAGCGCATGAACCCCGCATGACTGCGTAGCCGCTGCCGCAGGCTGCACTGGCCCTTGCCCACGCTGAAAATCTCCAGCGTACGCCAGGGCCAGCGCAGCCTTGCGGCAGCGGCTACAGGGTTTGATCAGGGAAGGTGAACGGCAGGTTGCTCTCTTGGGCAATGCCACTTACCCTCTGCGGGCTTTTTCATGCGTGCAGCAGGAAGCCGGTGCAACTCCGGCGCGGTCGCGCCACTGTGTTCGGGCCTCCCGAAAGCCAGACCTTGCTGCCCGCCATTTCTTTCGCCCAACGGACGCGCCATCCCGGGAGCCGCTGCATGCTGTTACGCCGCCTTGCCTTTGCCTGCCTGTGTTTATCCGCCGCCTCGGCTTTTGCCGCCGCGCCGGCCAGCCACTACCCGCTGACCGTGCAGAACTGCGGCCACAGCGTGCGCATCGACGCCCCACCGCAACGGGCGGTCAGCCTCGGCCAGGCCAGCACCGAATTGCTGCTGTCCCTGGGCCTGGGCCCGCGCATGGTCGGCACCGGCGTGTGGTTCGGGCCGCTGCCGCCGTCGCTGGCCGCTGCCGGCGCCAAGGTGCCACGCCTGGCCGACAACGCCCCCAGCTTCGAAGCCGTGGCCAAGACCGCGCCGGATATCGTCGTGGCGCAGTACACCTACCACATCGGCCCCCAGGGCGAGGTGGCGACGCCCGAGCAGTTGCTGAAGCTGGGTATCCCCTCCTACGTGTCGCCCAGCGACTGCGACGGCAAGGGCGTGACCGCCACCTCCAACGCCGATGGCAGCCGCAGCCAGCTGTATTCCCTGGCCCTGGTGGACAAGGAAATCAGCGAACTGGCAGCTATCTTCGACGTGCCCGCCGCCGGCCAGGCCCTCAGCGCACACCTGCATGAACGCGTGGCGGCCGCCGTGAAACTGGCCAACGCCACCGCGCACCCACCGCTGTCGGTACTGTACTGGTTCTCCAGCACGCGCCTGGAAGGCGACCCGTGGGTGGCCGGCAAGCACGGCGCGCCGGGCTATATCTCCCAAGTGCTGGGCCTGCGCAACGTCATCGACAGCGATGAGGAATGGCCCGGGGTGAGCTGGGAGAGTATCGCCGCCCGCGACCCCGACGTGATCGTGCTGGCGCGCATGCAGCGCCGCCTCTACCCCGCCGACGACGTCGAGAAGAAGCTGGCCTTCCTGCGCAACGACCCGGTGACCCGCGAACTCAAGGCGGTGCGCAACGGCCGCCTGATCGTGGTCGACGCCAACACCCTTAACCCGTCCATGGGTGTGGTCGACGCCATCGAACAGATCGCCAAGGGCCTGGCCGACACGGGCAAGGCGCCTTGATGCCACTGGAAAGTTCCGGCCTCCGCCGTTGGGCCCTGGCCCTGCTGGCGCTGTTCAGCCTGGGCCTGTCGATTGCCCTGGCGGTGTCCCTGGGCGAGCTGGACATTCCCCTGGTCGTGACCCTCAAGGCGCTGCTCAACGGCCTGGGGCTGGGCGCCTATGACGTGCCGCGGATCCAGCAGGGCATCATCTGGGAATACCGCCTGAGCCGCGCGCTGGTAGCCGCCTGCTGCGGCGCTGGCCTGTCGCTGTGCGGCGCGGTGTTGCAGGCGCTGCTGCGCAATGCCTTGGCCGATCCGTATGTGCTGGGCATCAGCGCCGGTGCCTCCACCGGCGCGGTGTTGGTGATGCTGCTGGGCCTGGGCGGCGGCTTGATTGGAATCTCCCTGGGGGCTTTCCTCGGTGCCGCACTGGCGTTCGGCCTGGTGGTGTTGCTGGCCACCGGCATTCGCGGCGGCCCGGCCCAGGTGATATTGGCCGGCGTGGCCGGCGCGCAGCTGTTCAACGCCCTGACCGCCTGGATCGTCTCCACCTCGGCCAACGCCGAACAGGCGCGCAGCGTGATGTTCTGGCTGCTGGGCAGCCTGGGCGGCGTGCGCTGGGCGGACGTGGGCCTGGCGGCGGCGGTGGTGGGCGCCGGCCTGCTGGTGTGCCTGTACTGCGCACGCACCCTGGATGCCTTCGTGTTCGGCGACGACGCCGCCGCCAGCCTTGGCGTGCCGGTGGCGGGCCTGCGCTGGTTGCTGTTCGGGGTGACGGCGCTGATCACCGCCACCCTGGTGAGCATCGTCGGCGCCGTGGGTTTCGTCGGCCTGGTGGTGCCGCACATCGCCCGCCTGCTGGTGGGCCCGCGCCACGTACGGCTGCTGCTGGCCTGCGTGCTGATCGGCGCCAACTTCATGGTGCTGGCCGACATCGCCTCACGGTTGATCGTGCCCGGCCAGGTGCTGCCCATTGGCGTGGTCACCGCCCTGGTCGGCGCGCCGGTGTTCGCCGCCCTGCTCTACCGCAACCGGGCAGCGCCATGAGCCTGCGCGCCGACAACGTCGGCTGGAGCGTCGACGGCCAGGTGATCATCGACGGCATCAGCCTGGACCTGCCCGCCCAGGGCACCCTGGGCCTGATTGGCCCCAACGGCTCCGGCAAGTCGACCCTGCTACGCCTGCTGGCCGGCCTGCGCACGCCCAGCCAGGGCAGCGTCAGCCTCGACGGCCGCCCGCTGGCGCAATGGCCGCGCAAGGCTGTGGCCCGGCGCGTGGCGCTGGTGGAACAGCACGCCGGCACCGAGGTGAACATTCGCGTGCAGGACATCGTGCGCCTGGGCCGCACCCCGCACCGCGGCGCGCTGTCGGCCTGGACCCAGGAGGACCAGGCCATCGTCGAGCAGGCCCTGGCGCGCACCGGCCTGGGCGCGCTGCGGCTGCGCAGCTGGCACAGCCTGTCGGGTGGCGAACGCCAGCGCACGCAGATCGCCCGCGCCCTGGCCCAGGGCCCCAGCGAACTGCTGCTGGACGAGCCCACCAATCACCTGGATATCCAACACCAGCTGCAGCTGCTACAACTGATTCAGGGCCTGCCAGTGACCTGCGTGATGGCCCTGCATGACCTGAACCTGGCCGCGATGTTCTGCGACCGCCTGGTGCTGCTGCAACAGGGCCGGGTGGTGGCCAGCGGCAGCCCCGAACAGGTCCTCACCGCCGAGCGGGTCGCCCAGGTTTACGGCGTGCGCTGCGTGGTCAGCCCCTCCGCCCACCATGGCCGCCCGCACATTCAATACCTGCCCTGAGGCATGGCCCATGAAAACCGTCCTGGTCATCGGCATCGGTGCCGGCAACCCTGACCACCTGACCTTGCAGGCGCTGAAGGCGCTGAACCGCGTCGACGTGTTCCTGCTGTTCGACAAGGGCCCGGCCAAGCACGGGCTCAACGACCTGCGCCGTGACCTGTGCACGCGCCTGGCCACCGAGCGGCCCTGGCGCATGGTGGAAGCCGACAACCCGCCGCGCGGGCCTGACGGCGACAGCTATGCGGGTGCGGTGCGGCAGCTGAACGACGACAAGCAGCGGCTGATCGAGCGGCTGATCGCCGATGAAGTCGCCGATGGCCAGTGCGCGGGCATCCTGGTGTGGGGCGACCCGGCCCTGTACGACAGCACCCTGCGGATTTTGCAGGCGATCCTGGCCGCCGGCCGCGAGGTGTTCGAGTACCAGGTGATACCCGGCATCACCGCCGTGCAGGCGCTGGCCGCGGCCCATCGGGTGCCGCTGAACGAGATCGGTGGCTCGGTGCGCATCAGCCCGGGGCGGCAGCTGGGGAATGCGTTGGGTGCAGGTGACAGCCAGGTGGTGATGCTGGACGCCCATCAGGCGTTCAACCGCCTGCGTGGCCAGGGGTTGCATATCTGGTGGGGCGCCTACGTGGGCAGCGCCGATGAGATCCTGATTGCCGGGCCACTGGACGAGGTGGCCGACCAGATCGCGCACGCGCGCGAACAGGCACGGCTGCGCCACGGCTGGATCATGGATACCTACCTGTTGAAGCGCACCCCGTAGCAGCTGCCGCAGGCGGCGTCCGGGGCCATGCGGTATTCCAGGAACACCGTGGTGCTGGGGGACGCGGCCTGCGGCCGCTGCTACGAGGGCGGATCGATGGGGGGTATACATTCGCGTAGCAGCTGCCGCAGGCGGCGTCCGGGGCGGTGCGGTATTCCAGGAAGACCGTGGCGCTGGGGGACGCGGCCTACGGCAGCTGCTACGAGGGCGGATCGATGGGGGGTATACATTCGCGTAGCAGCTGCCGCAGGCGGCGTCCGGGGCGGTGCGGTATTCCAGGAACACCGTGGTGCTGGGGGACGCGGCCTGCGGCCGCTGCTACGAGGGTGGTACAGGGGACGCAGTATTGCGGCCGGGAAATGAAAAAGGCCGCTTGCGCGGCCCTTTTCAGGTGGGCAGCACGGCTTAGTAGCGCGTGATATCCGCCTTGGTTTCCAGCGCCTTGCGGTAGGCCGCGAAGTCCTGCTGGCCAGCACGCGAGGCCAGGAAGCGGCGGTATTGCGCTTTCTCGGCATCGGTGGCGGCAGCGGCTTCGTTGACACCGTTCAGGCGGACCAGCACGTAGCTGCCATCGGACAGGCTGACGCTGTCGTAGACCGGCTTGTCCTTGCCCACAGGCTTGGTCATGCGGAATACGTCCTGCAGCACGGTCGGATCGATACCTTCCTGGCTACGCGACACGGCTTCCTGGGTTTTCCAGGCCTGGCCTTCCTGCGTTGCAGCCAACGGGACCTTGCCGTCGCGCAGGCCGGCCACCAGGGCATCGACCTTGGCCTTGACCTGCTCGCTGGCCTTGACCTGCGCCAGGTGCTTGCGGATCGCGTCGGACACAGCTTCCAGCGGCAGTTGCGCCGGCTTGCGGTGTTCACGCACGTGCACCACCACGGTGGTCTCCGGGTCCAGCTCGATGGCCGAGCTGTTGGCGCCTTCGTCCATCACTTCCGGGCTGAACGCGGCTTGCACCACGGCACGGTTGGCGGTCACGCCTTCGCTGCCACCTTCGCGGCCAAACGGCGCGGAGGTCTGCACCTTCAGGCCCAGGTCAGCGGCTGGCTGCACCAGGTCGGAGGCTTCGTACGAGGAGTCTTCCAATTTCTTGGCAGCGTCCACGTACATCTGCTCGACCTGGGCGGTCTTGGCGTCACGGGTCAGCTTGTCTTTCAGGCTGGCGAAGGTAGGCGCCTGAGGAGCCTCCACACCCAACAGCTTGATCAGGTGCCAGCCGAACTGGCTGCGCACCGGCGCCGATACCTGGTCCTTGTTCAACGCGTACAGCGCCGTCTCGAAGGCAGGGTCATAGACGCCCTTGCCGGCGTAGCCCAGGTCACCGCCATTGTTGGCCGAACCCGGGTCCTGGGAGAACTCCTTGGCCAGCTTGGCGAAGTCTTCCCCCTTGGCCAGGCGCGCCTGGATCTCTTCGATCTTGGCCTTGGCCTGGGCGTCGGTGGTCTTGGCGTTGACCTCGATCAGGATGTGCGCGGCACGACGCTGCTCGGTGAGCGCGGCGGTCTGGGCCTTGTAGGCGGCCTGCAGGTCTTCGTCCTTGACGGTGACCTTGTCGAAGAACGACGACTTCTTCAGCTCGATGTAGTCAATCACCACCTGGTCGGGGCTCATGAACTCCTTGGCGTGCTCGTCGTAGTGCTTCTTCACTTCATCGTCGGTGACCTTGATGGCCGACGGGTCAGCTTTGAAGGTCAGCGAGGCGAAATCGCGCGTCTGCTTTTCCAGGCGGGCGAACGCCTGCACCTGGGCATCGGTGACGAAGCTGCTGCCGGCGACACCGGCGCGCAGTTGGCCGACCAGCATTTCCTGGGCCATCATCTGGCGGAATTGCAGGCGCGAGTAGCCCATCTGGCGGATCACGGCATCGAAGCGATCGGCGCTGAACTTGCCGTCCACCTGGAATTCAGGCGTTTGCAGGATCAGTTGGTCCAGCTCGGCTTCCGAGAAGCTGAACTTGGCATCGGTAGCGCCCTGGATCAGCAGCTTGCGGTCGATCAGGCCCTTGAGGGCCGCTTCACGCAGCATCTTCTCGTCGAGCATGGAGGCGTCGAAATCCTTGCCCAGCTGTTGCATCAGCTGGCGGCGTTGCATTTCGACCGCCTGGGCCAGCTCGCTCTGGGTGATGGCGTCGCCATTGACCTTGGCCGCGTCGGCGGTGTGGCTGGTGGCTTTGAAAATGGCATCGAAGCCGGTCAGTGCCATCAAGGCAACGATGACACCGATGATGGTCTTGGCAATCCAGCCTTGTGAATTGTCCCTGATATTCTGCAGCATGCGTCCCCCAGAAACGGTTGTACTGATTAAGCAACCGCGGAGAGTGGGTAGAATCCGGATAGAAGAAAGGCGCATCCGAGGATGCGCCTTCTCGTAACAGGCGGAGCAAGCGCCGGCGCCGTGCGTCGGCTTGAGACCAGCTCAATGGCTGCTCCGCTTCCAGGTCGGAAATTTTTCCCGCCCCGGTCGGGCAAAGGCGTGAAAGGCTTAGTTTACCGCTTCTTTCAGTGCTTTGCCGGCTTTGAAGCCAGGCTTCTTGGCAGCAGCGATTTCCAGGGTCTTGCCAGTCTGTGGGTTACGGCCAACGCGAGCTGGGCGGTCAGTCACAGAGAAAGTACCGAAACCTACCAGTACCACGGAGTCGCCAGCCTTCAGAGCGCCAGTGACGGATTCGATAACTGCGTCCAGCGCGCGGCCAGCTACAGCTTTCGGGATATCAGCAGATGCGGCGATAGCATCAATCAGTTCCGACTTGTTCACTCTTAAGTCCCCTTATATCTATATGAGTTTGTTTCTAAGTATGTGGTAAAGCTAAAACTGTGCCGGGAGGCTGCTGACACCGGTAAGTGCCGCTTTATAACAAGGGCCTGAAAAAGCTGTCAAGGAAGGCCCCCCGGCCGAAATACGTGCTAGTGCGTGCTGATTCTTTCCTTGGAATCCGTGTCGCGTTTCTCGTCCTTCGCGACTATCTCCGGAGCCACATCGGGCAAGGGCTCCGGGGCGTATTGCAGCGCAATCTGGAGCACTTCGTCAATCCATTTAACCGGTTTAATCTGAAGATCCTGCTTAATATTGTCAGGAATTTCCTTCAAATCACGCACGTTCTCTTCGGGAATGATCACTGTCTTGATCCCACCACGGTGGGCAGCCAGCAATTTCTCCTTCAGGCCACCGATTGCGAGCACTTGGCCACGCAGGGTGATCTCGCCGGTCATGGCCACGTCGGCACGCACTGGAATCTGCGTCAGGGCCGAGACCAGGGCGGTGCACATGCCGACACCGGCACTTGGACCATCCTTGGGCGTGGCACCTTCAGGCATGTGGATGTGGGTGTCGCGCTTCTCGTGGAAGTCCAGGGGAATGCCCAGGCTCTTGGCACGGCTGCGCACCACGGTCAGCGCGGCAGTGATGGATTCGACCATCACGTCGCCCAGCGAACCGGTCTTGATCAGCTGGCCCTTGCCCGGTACCACGGCGGCCTCGATGGTCAGCAGTTCGCCGCCCACCTGGGTCCACGCCAGACCCGTCACCTGGCCGATCTGATCCTGCTGCTCGGCCAGGCCGTAGCGGAACTTGCGCACGCCCAGGAAGTGCTCGAGCGAGTCGGAGGTCACTTTCACCGAGAAATGCTTGTCGCGGGCGTGCTCCTTGACCACCTTGCGGCAGACCTTGGCGATCTGGCGCTCGAGGCCACGCACACCGGCTTCGCGGGTGTAGTAGCGGATGATGTCGCGGATGGCCGCCACTTCCAGCTCCAGCTCACCCTTTTTCAGGCCGTTGGCGGTGATCTGCTTGGGCGACAGGTACTTGGTGGCGATGTTGATCTTCTCGTCCTCGGTGTAACCCGGCAGGCGGATCACTTCCATCCGGTCCAGCAGCGCTGGCGGGATGTTCATGGAGTTCGAGGTGCAGAGGAACATCACGTCCGAGAGGTCGTAGTCGACTTCCAGGTAGTGGTCGTTGAAGTTGTGGTTCTGCTCGGGGTCGAGCACTTCCAGCAGCGCCGACGCCGGGTCGCCACGCATGTCGCTGCCCATCTTGTCGATTTCGTCCAGCAGGAACAGCGGGTTGCGCACCCCTACCTTGGTCATCTTCTGGATCAGGCGGCCAGGCATGGAGCCGATGTAGGTGCGGCGGTGGCCACGAATCTCGGCCTCGTCACGTACACCACCCAAGGCCATGCGCACGAACTTGCGGTTGGTGGCATGGGCGATGGACTCGGCCAGCGAGGTCTTGCCCACGCCAGGCGGGCCTACCAGGCACAGCACCGGGCCACGAATCTTCTTCACGCGCTTCTGCACCGCGAGGTACTCAAGGATACGCTCCTTGACCTCTTCCAGGCCGTAGTGGTCGGCGTCGAGAATGTCCTCGGCGCGCGCCAGGTCCAGGCGCACCTTGCTCTGGGCCTTCCACGGCACTTGCACCAGCCAGTCGATGTAGGAACGCACCACGGTGGCCTCGGCCGACATCGGCGACATCTGCTTGAGCTTGTTCAGCTCGGCAGTGGCCTTGGCCAGGGCATCCTTGGGCAGGCCGGCGGCGTCGATGCGCTTTTTCAGCTCTTCGACTTCGTTGTGGCCTTCGTCGCTGTCGCCGAGCTCTTTCTGAATGGCCTTCATCTGCTCATTCAGGTAGTACTCGCGCTGGCTGCGCTCCATTTGTTTCTTCACGCGGCCGCGGATGCGCTTCTCGACCTGCAGCAGGTCGATTTCGGCGTCCAGCAGGGCCAGCACGTGTTCGACCCGGGCGGACAGGTCGATGATCTCGAGGATTTCCTGCTTCTGCTCGATCTTCAGCGCCATGTGCGCGGCCATGGTGTCTACCAGGCGGCCAGGCTCATCGATGCTGTTCAGCGAGGACAGGACTTCGGCAGGGACTTTCTTGCCCAGCTGCACGTATTGCTCGAACTGCGCCAGCAGGCTGCGCACGAACACTTCGGACTCGCGGTCCGGGGCATCGACTTCGTCGATCAGCTGCACTTCGGCGCGGCAATGGCCGTCAACTTCCATGAAACTTTCGACGGTGCCGCGCTGCTCGCCCTCGACCAGCACCTTGACGGTGCCATCAGGCAGCTTGAGCAGTTGCAGCACGGTAGCAACGGTACCCACGCGATACAGGGCGTCTTCGCCTGGATCATCGTCGGCAGGATTCTTCTGGGCCAGCAGCAGGATCTGCTTTTCGCCCGTCATCGCGGCCTCGAGGGCTTCGATGGATTTCTCGCGCCCCACGAACAGCGGGATCACCATGTGCGGATACACGACGACATCACGCAATGGCAGGAGAGGCAATTCGATGGTGGTCTTCATGATTTCGCCTCTACAGCGGCCCTAGGGCCGTAGACAGTGGAATTGAGCTTGTAGTCAATGTGGGGGCAGCCCCCAAAAAAAACAAGCGCTGCGGGGCAGGAAAAGCAAAGGGGCCCGAAGGCCCCTTCCTGTTTCAAGCCGCAGTACGACTTATGCGTCTGGCGCAGCCTTGGCCGGCGTCTCACTGTTTTCGTAGATTAACAGTGGCTTGGACTTTCCTTCGATGACGCTTTCGTCGATCACCACTTTGCTGACGTCTGTCTGCGAAGGGATCTCGTACATGGTGTCCAGCAGCACGCCTTCCAGGATGGAACGCAGGCCACGGGCACCGGTCTTGCGCTCCAGCGCACGATGGGCCACGGACTTCAGCGCGTCGGCACGGAACTCCAGGTCCACGCCTTCCATCTCGAACAGCTTGGCGTATTGCTTGGTGAGGGCGTTCTTGGGCTCGGTCAGGATCTGCACCAGGGCAGCCTCATCGAGCTCGTCCAAGGTGGCCAGCACCGGCAGACGACCCACGAATTCCGGGATCAGGCCGAACTTGACCAAGTCGTCAGGCTCGACTTCACGCAGGGACTCGCCCACCTTCTTGCCTTCCTGCTTACTGCGCACTTCGGCGTTGAAGCCGATGCCGCCAGCCGTGGAACGGTTCTGGATGACCTTTTCCAGGCCCGAGAACGCACCACCGCAGATGAACAGGATGTTACGGGTGTCTACCTGCAGGAACTCCTGCTGAGGGTGCTTGCGACCGCCTTGTGGCGGTACCGAGGCAACGGTGCCCTCGATCAGCTTCAACAGTGCCTGCTGCACGCCCTCGCCCGACACGTCGCGGGTGATGGACGGGTTGTCGGATTTGCGCGAGATCTTGTCGATTTCGTCGATGTAGACAATGCCCATCTGGGCCTTCTCGACATCGTAGTCGCATTTCTGCAACAGCTTTTGAATAATGTTCTCAACGTCTTCACCGACATAACCCGCTTCGGTCAGCGTGGTGGCGTCGGCGATGGTGAAGGGTACGTTGAGCAGGCGCGCCAGGGTTTCAGCCAGCAGCGTCTTGCCCGAACCGGTCGGGCCGATGAGCAGGATGTTGCTCTTGCCCAGCTCGACGTCGTCACCCTTCTTGTCACGTTGATTGAGGCGCTTGTAGTGGTTGTACACCGCTACCGCCAAAACCTTTTTAGCGCGTTCCTGACCAATCACGTACTGATCAAGGATGCCGCTGATTTCTTTGGGCGAAGGCAATTTATGCGCGTTGCTCTCGGCCTGGGCTTCTTGCACCTCCTCGCGGATGATGTCGTTGCACAGGTCGACGCACTCGTCGCAGATAAAGACCGAGGGGCCGGCAATCAATTTGCGCACTTCATGCTGGCTTTTGCCACAGAAGGAGCAATAGAGCAATTTGCCGTTGTCCTCGCCGTTGCGGGTGTCAGTCATTCGATCGATCCAAATCCGATAGGCTTGCAACACAAGATGAAGGCAATCGCGGGGTTTTTCAAGTCCACAGGTGGCTGGTTGTGCCAACCACCTGGCATTTGCTCCGCTTAGGCAGGCATCTGACGCTTGTTGATCACGGAGTCGACCAGGCCGTACTCGGCCGCGCGGTCGGCGCTCATGAAGTTGTCACGATTGGTGTCCTGCTCGATCTGCTCGAGGGTCTGGCCGGTGTGGAACGCCAGCAGCTCGTTCAGGCGGTGACGGATCGAGAGGATTTCGCGGGCGTGAATGTCGATGTCCGACGCCTGGCCCTGGAAACCGCCCAGTGGCTGGTGAATCATCACGCGCGAGTTCGGCAGGCAGTAACGCTTGCCCTTGGCACCACCGGCCAGCAGGAAGGCGCCCATGCTGCAGGCCTGGCCGATGCAGGTGGTGGACACGTCCGGCTTGATGAACTGCATGGTGTCGTAGATCGACATGCCTGCAGTGACCGAGCCGCCAGGGCTGTTGATGTAGAGATGGATATCCTTGTCCGGGTTCTCGGCTTCGAGGAACAGCAATTGCGCGCACACCAGGTTGGCCATGTAGTCTTCTACCGGGCCAATCAGGAAGATCACTCGCTCTTTCAACAGGCGCGAGTAGATATCGTAGGCGCGTTCGCCACGAGCCGATTGCTCGACAACCATCGGGACCAGGCCGCCAGCGGCCTGGATGTCAGAACTGTGCTGAATATAAGAATTGCGGGACATGTCTCGCACTCACTCCCAAATAGTCAAGTCTTGAATACGCATAAGCCAGCGCGAAGGCTGGCTTATGGTGGTGTTCCAACGCTGGAAGGAATCAGTCGGCTTGTGGTGCTTCGGCCGGCTTGACTGCTTCTTCGTAGGAGACCGCTTTGTCGGTCACACTAGCTTTCTGCAGAACAGTATCCACAACTTGCTCTTCCAGCACAACCGAACGGACTTCGTTCAGTTGCTGGTCGTTCTTGTAGTACCACGCCACGACCTGCTCTGGCTCCTGGTAGGCCGAGGCCATTTCCTGGATCATTTCACGTACGCGGGCTTCGTCCGGCTTCAGCTCGTTGGCCTTGACCACTTCGGCGACGATCAGGCCCAGTACCACGCGGCGCTTGGCTTGTTCTTCGAACAGCTCGGCCGGCAGTTGATCAGGCTTGATGTTGCCACCGAACTGCTGAACGGCTTGAACGCGCAGGCGGTTCACTTCGTTTTCCAGCAGGGCCTTTGGCACTTCGATCGGGTTGGCAGCCAGCAGGCCGTCCATGACCTGGTTCTTCACCTTGGTCTTGATCGCCTGGCGCAGTTCGCGCTCCATGTTCTTGCGAACTTCGGTGCGGAAGCCTTCCAGACCAGTTTCCTTGATGCCGAACTGATTGAAGAAGGCTTCGTTCAGTTCAGGCAGGGTCGGTGCGGCAACGCTGTTGACGGTCACGGTGAACTCGGCGGCCTTGCCGGCCAGGTCCAGGTTCTGGTAGTCCTCTGGGAAGGTCAGGGTCAGCACGCGCTCTTCACCCGCCTTGGCGCCCACCAGGCCTTCTTCGAAGCCTGGGATCATGCGGCCGGAACCCAGCACCAACTGGGTGCCCTGGGCCGAACCACCGGCGAAGGCTTCGCCGTCGATCTTGCCGACGAAATCGATGTTCAGCTGGTCTTCGTTTGCAGCGGCACGGTCGGCAGCTTCAAAGCGAACGTTCTGCTTGCGCAGCACTTCCAGCATTTTGTCCAGGTCGGCATCAGCCACTTCGGCGCTCAGGCGCTCGACGTTGATGGACTCGAAACCTGCAACAGCGAACTCTGGGAATACTTCGAAAGTAGCGATGTATTCCAGGTCCTTGCCCTTTTCGAACACTTTAGGTTCTACAGCCGGGGCACCGGCTGGATTCAGCTTCTGCTCAACCACGGCTTCGTAGAAAGTCGCCTGGATCAGGTCGCCCAGGGCTTCCTGACGTGCGGAATCTTCGTAGCGCTGACGAATCACGCTCATCGGCACTTTGCCAGGACGGAAGCCTGGAACCTTAGCGCGACGGGCAGTCTGTTGCAGACGCTTGTTGACTTCGGTCTCGATGCGCTCGGCAGGCACGCCGATGGTCATGCGGCGCTCGAGAGCGGAAGTGTTTTCAACAGAAACTTGCATGGATTTTCCTCGTTGCACAGACGTTAGCCGGCCATTTCCGACCCCAATCAAGGGCATGCATTCTAGAGGGTCGAACACAAGAAGTCACCCTGTGCAAGACAGCTTGAAACAAGGAATGGCAAAACCGCCGCAAAAGCCCGCCTGCAAAGGGCTTGGCAGGGCCATGGACGGTGTTTTCAGCGCCCTCGCCCATGCGACCGACGGCATTTCCACAAACACCACGCACTGATATCGCGCACGCGGATCTTTGCAAAATATTTACGTTCGTAGACAAACAGTTACAAAATTTCGATGTCTGATACATCAGAACGGGCGCATTACCCCCGACATCAGGAGACAACCGTGTTCAACAAACTCACCAAACTTACCGTGGCAGCCCTGGCAGCCGTCGCCATCCTCAGCACTTCCGGGTGCATCATCTTCCCGGACCACGGCCACGGCGGTGGCGGCTACCATCGCGGCTGGTATCGTTGATCGCTGAAGGAATAAAGAAGCCCGCCTTTCGCAAGAAGGCGGGCTTTTTTGTGGCTGGTGAAAAGTCCTGCCGCCCATTGACCCAAAGCGGGCAGACAAGGCCAGCGATGCCTCTCCACTTGGCCATGGCACGTTGCAACGAATGTAGCAGCTGCCGCCAGGCTGCGTCGCGCCGCGCGGGCGGCGCTCGACCCCAACAGCAACTAAACAACATCGGCGAGCATCCGGTGAGCGCGACGCAGTCCCCAGCGGGGACCTTCAGCCCCCTCCCCGCCACACCCGGGGTGAAATCGCGCCATGCCTCAAAGGGGCAGGCCCTGATTCTTCTACCGCTCTTGAGATCGAGCGCCGCCCACGCGGCGCGACGCCGCCTTGCGGCAGCTGCTACAGTTTTTGCGCTGCACCATGGCCTGACGGCGTGAGACGAAGGATCAAGCCACACTTAATCTCACGCAAACAAAAAAGGCGCCTGATTCGCATCAGGCGCCTTTTTCACGAAATATGGGGTGGACGATGGGGATCGAACCCACGACAACAGGAGTCACAATCCTGTGCTCTACCAACTGAGCTACGCCCACCATAAAACGGTGTTGCAGTGCCCCACTACAAACGGGGCGATACAGCTTGAATGGTGCGGACGAAGAGACTCGAACTCTTACAGCTTGCGCCGCTGGAACCTAAATCCAGTGTGTCTACCAATTTCACCACGTCCGCATGTGAAGCTTTTAAAGCAAAGGCGCCAGACTTTCATCAGGCGCCTTTCGAAATATGGGGTGGACGATGGGGATCGAACCCACGACAACAGGAGTCACAATCCTGTGCTCTACCAACTGAGCTACGCCCACCATATTGCGCTACTTGTGCCAAAGCTGCCTAATGGCGCACCCGGCAGGACTCGAACCTGCGACCATCCGCTTAGAAGGCGGATGCTCTATCCAGCTGAGCTACGGGCGCTTATTTAATCTGCATTCTGTGACGACTACAAATTTTAAGCTTCAGTCCTGCGGAGTTAAATACTCAACTCTGCCTGACCTTCTTCACCAGTGCTAGGCTCTGCCCGACAAGTGCGACGAATGTTATAGACGGTCGGTAGGGTCGTCAATCTTTTTCTGCAAAAAATTCATTTTATTTAAGGGCTTAGCGGAATCGTCGGACCAAGCGCCTTTGCCCATCGCGCCCGGCGTGCGAGAATGCGCGCACATTTTCTTCCCTCTCGATGGTTAACCACGCGACATGACTGCACAACTAATCGACGGCAAGGCGATCGCCGCCAGCCTGCGCCAGCAGATCGCCCAACGGGTCACCGAGCGCCGCCAGCAAGGCCTGCGCACCCCGGGCCTGGCCGTGATCCTGGTCGGCAGCGATCCTGCTTCCCAGGTATATGTCTCGCACAAGCGTAAAGACTGTGAAGAGGTCGGCTTCCTGTCCCAGGCCTTCGACCTGCCTGCCCAGACCACCCAGCTGGAACTGGAAAGCCTGATCGACCGCCTCAATGATGATGCCGACATCGACGGCATCCTGTTGCAACTGCCGCTGCCCGAGCACCTGGACGCGTCCAAGCTGCTGGAGCGCATTCGCCCCGACAAGGACGTGGACGGCTTCCACCCCTACAACGTCGGCCGCCTGGCCCAGCGCATCCCGCTGCTGCGCCCGTGCACCCCGAAAGGCATCATGACCCTGCTGGAAAGCACCGGCCAGGACCTGTACGGCATGAACGCGGTCGTGGTTGGCGCGTCCAACATCGTTGGCCGCCCCATGGCCATGGAGCTGCTGCTGGCCGGCTGCACCGTCACCGTCACCCACCGCTTCACCAAGGACCTGGCTGGCCACGTCGGCCGTGCCGACCTGGTGGTGGTGGCCGCCGGCAAGCCTGGCCTGGTCAAGGGTGAGTGGATCAAGGAAGGCGCCATCGTCATCGACGTCGGCATCAACCGCCAGGAAGACGGCAAGCTGGTCGGCGACGTGGTGTACGACACCGCCCTGCCCCGCGCCGGCTGGATCACCCCGGTGCCGGGCGGCGTGGGCCCCATGACCCGTGCCTGCCTGCTGGAAAACACCCTGTATGCCTGCGAAACGCTGCATGCCTGAGTGATTGCCCAGCCTTGAAAAAACGCCGCACACCGTTACCGGGTGCGGCGTTTTTTTATACCCGCGCCACCCATAACTATTGAGCACCCTTGCCCCGGCAGGGAAAAACACAATGCCGCCCTTTGAACCAGCCAAAGGGCCATGACCATGCTGCGCGACACCCCCTCGACGTTCGATATCCGCACCACCCCCCACTACGATCTGCTCAAGCGGCAATTGCCAGGCTGGATGGAGAAGGTCCACCCGGACCTCCACGCCGCCATCAAGCGCAAGCCCCTGCCGCCCATGACCTGGTATGAAAAGGCCCTGCGGGACACGCCGGACGTGGTAGCGCAATTCCAGCAGGCGCACTTGCTGCATCGCCACGACACCGAGCAGGTCAACGCCATCATGGCGCGCATTCCGTCCCCCGAAGCCTTCGCCCGCCCACTGCTGGAACAGGCGATCAAGCGACGCTTCGATGAAGACATCGATAGCACCCAGGCCTTCCTGTTCAACGCCCAACGCGTGGTCGTGCCGCCGACCTACGAGTTTGGCCACGAGGCCGACGTCGACCTTGCGACTTTCAACGCCGACCGCAAGGCGCGTCGCGAACAGGCCATGCACGCGGCAACCTCCACGCTGCTGCAGGCCGCCATGCAGAACTTCGAAGCCAAGGACGCCGAGCGCCACGGCATGGACAACGGCGACCTCAAGGCCGACATCTACATGGGTTTCAGCATCGACAACCTCACCATCAGCGGCACGCCGGTAGGCATTCCAGCCCACGCCTTCGCCCAGCTGTGCCGCGAGCTGGACCTGGGCCAGCGCTACCAGGAACAGATCCAGGTGGCGCTGAACTGGAGCTACCGGCCAGGCGACGCCCCCGGCACCGCGCTGGCTAACAGCACGGCGAAGATGAAACTGTTCGAACGCTCGTCGCTGCTGCTGCAGGCCCACATCGCCTACATGAAGGGGGACATCGACCAGGGCACCCACGAGGACATGATCAAGGTCGCACACAACAAGAGCTCCAGCCGCTGCCATTCCCTGAGGCTGTTCAAGACCGTGCTCAAGGGCATCATCCTGGTGCGGGAACCCAGCACCCTGCCAGACCAGCCGGTGCGCGTGACGGTCTATATCCCGGACGACCCGTTCACACCGTTGAAAACCTACCCCTCGGTCCCGGCGTTTATCAGCGCCCTGCGCGCCAACCTGTTCAAGCCTGGCTACCTGCAGTTTCTCGCCCGCTTCGTGCCAGCCCGCGAGCGGGCCAAGCTGTTTCACCAACTGGACACGGCGCTACACCCCAAGACTTGGGACAACGCCAACCAGCGCTGGGTAGCGGGCAGCGACCTTGATGCCGACATCAAGGCCAGGGCCACGGCCTTTGAGGACTTCCTGCTTGAGGAGCTGGTGCGGCACAAGGTCGACACCCTCAAGGATGACGGCCTGTTTCACCTGGTCACCACCGAAGCCGAGGACCGCAAAAGCCAGCAAGAGCACGCCGACTACATCAAGGGCAAATTTTTCATGGCCCTGAACGTGGCCGCGTTCTTCGTACCCGGCCTTGGCGAAGCGCTACTGGTGATGACCGCCGTGGAGCTGTGCTGGAACACCATCGAAGGCTTCGAGAGCCTGCTGGAAGGCGACAAGGAAGCCGCCATCGGCCACTTCCTGGGCGTGGCGGAAAACGTCGCCATGCTGGCCGCCTTTGCCGGCGCGGGCTACATCGCCACCCGATATGTGTTGCCCAAAGTCATCAGCACGCTAAAGCAGATCCCCCTGCCCAACGGCGTCACACGGCTGTGGAAACCTGATATTGCGCCCTACCAGCACGAAGTCGAACTGCCAGCCTCGGCAAGGCCCGACAACCAGGGCCTGTACAACCATGAGGGCAAGCAATGGCTCAAGCGCGACGACGGCGTCTATTGCGTCAAGGCCCCGGAGGACGGCCTGCCCTACCGCCTGGAGCACCCAAGCAAGGTGGGCGGCTATGAGCCACCACTGCGCACCAACGGCAAGGGCAGCTGGATCAGCGAGGCCGACACGCCACACACCTGGCAGGGGCCGGACCTGTTCCGCAAGCTGGGGCCCGTAACCGACGGCATTTCCGACACCACGGCCGGGCGCATCATGCGCGTCAGCGACACCCACGAAGCGACGCTGCGCCTGTGCCTGGCCGAAGCCGAACAACCGCCCGCACTGCTGGAGGACACCCTGCAACGCTTCAAGCTCGACCAGGATCTGGGCACCGTCATCACCCAGCTCGAAGCCCCGCAGCCGCCGGCCGATCCGCAGCTGCTGCTGGAGCTGCTGGCCGAGCACCCGCGCTGGCCAAGCAGCAAGGCCTTACGCTTGGAAAGCCCGGATGGCAGGGTGATCCGCCAGTTCACAAGCGCCCACGACGAAACCATCATTGTTTACGCCAATGAGTCCGACGCACTGCAAGTGGTGCTCGACAGCTTGCACCCCGACGAGGTCAACGCGTTGCTGGGCAGCGAACCCGGCCCCTATGCCAGGCTCATCCTGCGCCAGCAACTGCTGGAAAACGCCACCACTTACCGCGGCGAACTGTTTGCCCGGCGCTACCAGGCTTCGCAAGTGACAGCCGACCCGCTGGCCGCATTCATACAGGCGCATTTCCCCGACCTGCCGGTAACGGTCGCCGAAGAGCTGGCCACCCACGCCACCGCGGCGGAACAGGCCTTGATGCGTAACGACCGCAGCCTGCCGCCACGGGTGGCAGGCGAAGCGCGCGCCTACCAGGCCAAGCTGCGGGTTGCCCGCGCCTATGAAGGCCTGTATCTGGATTCGGTGGAAACACCCGACAGCACGCTGGTGCAACAACAGGCGGCCGTTTCATTGCCCGGCTGCTCGCCCAGCCACCCTGCACCCATCAGCGTAGTGCGCGATGCCCCGCTGCTGCCCCGGCGCAAGGTGCAGGAGCTGCTGCAGATGACCCCGGACAAGCCGGGCGCCAAGTCGCCCATGGAACTGGCCGATGGCCGCGCCGGCATGCCTGTGAGCGAAACGCCGCGCATCATCCTTGAAGAATCGCTGCTGGATAAAATACGCCTGCTGGAACTGGAAGCCGCGCTGGACAGCGACGCCCAGGGCATCCTCGACCAGCTCTACGCCCAGGGCCTGGACCGGGCAGCCATTGACCAGCGGCTCAACCAACTGTTCGACGAGCAACGCCAGTTACAGGCGCACCTCGATCAATGGACGCTGGATTCCGCCAGCCAGCGCCTTTCCCCGGCACGCCAACTCAGCCGCCAGCGCATCGGCGACGCACTGCAGCAGTTCTGGCGCACCAGCAGTCTGCCGCACGCCACCCCGGCTGGCGACACGCTGAGCCTGGAGGCGGTGTACCTCGATGATTTCCCGGCCGATCTGCCAAGCTTCGTCCGCGACCGCGTGCAACACCTCGACCTGCGCAGCGTGCGCCCGGTTGAACGTCGCCCGTCCCTGGCCTTGCTGGACGCAATCCAGCGCGACCGCGACACCGTGGAGGGCTTCTTCGCCCAGTTCGCGCAGGTCACTGCCGTGAGCATCAACGAAGGCGGCGCCCTGGGCCCCTACAGCCTGTTCAGCGACTGGACGACGTTGATCGCCTCACGTTACCCGCAACTGACCGAACTGCGGCTGGTGAACCTGCGCCTGCCGATTGGCAGCACGCGCCTGCGGGAGATCCGCAGCCTTGCCCAGCTCCGGCACCTGGACCTGAGCGGCAACCGCTTCTACGAGCCACTGGATTTTTCCAACCTGAACCTGGACTACCTCGGCCTGGATTCCCTCAGCGATGAATGGAGCGAGTTCCAGCCCGACCTGTTCAGCCCGGCGCTGCTTGACCACACCGCTGAAATCTCCCTGCGCGGCAACCGCTTGCTGGCCCTGCCCGACCACCTGCTGGAGAACCCTACCGGCACTGGCCGCAGCACCCGCCTGGTGCTGACCGACAACCGCCTGAACCGCGAAACCCTGCGCACCGCCATCGAAAGCGAACAGCCCGGCGGCCGCTACACCTTTGACACCGACCTGCCGCGCGCCAGCGTCGAAGCCAGCATCGCGCAACAACGAGAACTGCAGCGGGCCGTGGCAGACTGGCGTGACGCCTCCAGCTCATCAGCGCCCCCCAGTGAGACGACCCTGACCACCCGACGCACGGTGAGCCACACCATCACCCAATTCTGGCGCACGCTGGCCACCGAAAACGCAGCACCAGTGCTTGCGCTCAACGGCGCGTCAGCAGCGGAGTTCCCCCACGCCCTGCCGGCCTTCTTCTACCGTGAAGTACTGGACCTGCAGCTCAACGAACCCATTGCCAGCAGTGCGCAGTTGAACCAACTGCTACGCGACTTCCCACAATTGGAGCGCCTGACCATCGACGGCACGCCGACTCCCCTGCCCGGTTTGCCGGCGGCGCTCCTGGAACTGCCATCCTTGCGCAGCTTGAACCTGATTGACCAGGGGCTGGTAATCGACCAGGCCGCGATGGATTTTTTCGCCGAGATCCCCGAACTGCAGCAACTGAGCCTGGACGGCAACACCCTGGGCACCATCACCGAGGTCTCGGCGCTGCGCAACCGCAATCTCGACCTGCTGAGCCTGGAACGCATGGGCATCACCGCCTGGCCGCAGTGGCTGGACAGCCTGATCCCGGATTACCTGGGCCGGGTCAACCTGCGCGACAACGGCCTGATCGAACTACCCGAATATCTGCTGGAAAACCACCGCCGCGACACCGGCCACACCACCATCGAGCTGCGCGGCAACCCCCTGGACCACGAGACCATGCGCCGCGCCCACGTGTCGGAGTCCTACTACCGCCCCTTCTCCTTTGACATGGACCTGCCCGACGACATCGCCGAGCTGACCCAGAGCGAGTCCCACAGCTCGGACACCCCAGGCTCGACCACCTCGCAGCATTCGGTGCACAGCCCCGGCCTGGCCAATGAGTTTGAAGCCCCCACGGCCGACCCTTGGTTGCCAGCGGCGGCGGAGCAGCATGATTCGCTACGCCAGACCTGGGAAACCCTCCAGAGGAGTGACAACGCGCCCAACCTGCTCAACCTGATCGAGCGCCTGCGCCAGACCGCCGACTACCGCAGTGCCAGGACCCGGCCTGAACTGGCGCAGCGGGTGTGGACCGTACTGGAGCAGGCAGCCGCGGACGATGAACTGTGCCTGCTGCTCAACGGCATGGCCGAGGAGCCCCTGCAACTGCTGGCCGAGCACGCGACCTGCCCGGACGGCGTTCGCCTGGCGTTCAACCAGATGGAAGTGCAGGTGTTCATCCGCCAGGCCACCCGCAGCATCACCGGCGAAAGCCGCGGGCCTCAGCTGCAGCAACTGGTGCGGCGGCTGTTCCGCCTCAACGCGCTGGATGACCTGGCGATGCGCAACGCTGGCGCCCGCGACCAGGCCGAAGTGCGCCTGGCGTATCGCCTGCAGCTGGCCCAGGACCTGGACCTGCCGATTCCGCCATCACGCATGCTGTATGAAGGCTCCGCCGATCTACGCCCGGGCGAGTTGAACCTGGCCCGCAGCGAAGTGGGCCGTAGCGAGCAAGGCCAGCCGTTCCTCGACTTCGCCGCCGACCAGTCGTTCTGGACCGAGTACTTGCGCGAGGCGTACGCAGAGCGTTTCCAGGCGGTGCGCAACGACTACGAGGCGCAGGTGCTGGCGCTGACCGACCGCTACCCCGACGAGAGCATGGAGCAGATCGGCGAGCGCATCAAGAAGCTCGACCAGCAGCTGCTGGCCAACGAACGCAAGCTGGTCATGCAGCTCACCAACCAGCAGGACAAGCCATGACCTGAACACAAAAAAACCGGCCAAGTGGCCGGTTTTTTTGTACAGCATGCTGCTTAGTCGGCCAGGCGCCAGGTGGTGCCGCCCTTGCCGTCTTCCAGCACCACGCCCATGGCGGTCAGCTGGTCACGGATGCGGTCCGACTCGGCCCAGTCCTTGCCAGCACGCGCCGCCAGGCGCGCGGCGATCAGCGCGTCGACTTCAGCGGCGTCGACCTTGCCTTCGGCACCGGCGCGCAGGAAGTCATCGGCTTCCAGCTGCAGCACGCCCAGCAGGCTGCCCAGCTCGCGCAGGCGCGCGGCCAGGCCGGCGGCGGCGTCGAGGTCGCTGTCGCGCAGGCGGTTGATCTCGCGCACCAGGTCGAACAGCACCGCACAAGCTTCGGGGGTAGCGAAGTCGTCGTTCATGGCGTCGGTGAAACGCGTCACGTACTCTTCGCCACCGGCGGCGGCCACGCTCGGCAGGCCCTTGAGCGCATGGTAGAAGCGCTCCAGCGCGCCCTTGGACTCCTTCAGGCTCTCTTCCGAGTAGTTGATAGAGCTGCGGTAATGGCTGGACACCAGCAGGTAGCGCACCACCTCGGGGTGGTACTTGGCCAGCACGTCGCGAATGGTGAAGTAGTTGCCCAGGGACTTGGACATCTTCTCGCCATTGATGCGGATCATGCCGCAGTGCATCCACGCGTTGGCGTACTGCTGGCCGGTGGCGGCCTCGCTCTGGGCGATCTCGTTCTCGTGGTGCGGGAACTCCAGGTCGTTGCCACCGCCGTGGATGTCAAAGGTGTCGCCCAGGCAGCAGGTCGACATCACCGAGCACTCGATGTGCCAGCCCGGACGGCCCGGGCCCCACGGCGACTCCCAGCTTGGCTCGCCCGGCTTCACGCCTTTCCACAACACGAAGTCCAGCGGGTCCTGCTTGGCCTCGTCCACTTCGATGCGGGCACCGATGCGCAGGTCTTCGATCTTCTTGCGCGACAGCTTGCCGTAACCCACGAACTTGCCGACGCGGTAGTACACGTCGCCGTTGCCCGGTGCGTAGGCGAAGCCCTTGTCGATCAGGGTCTGGATCATGGCGTGCATGCCGACGATATGGTCGGTGGCACGCGGCTCCAGGTCCGGCTTGAGGATGTTCAGGCGCGCTTCGTCCTCGTGCATCGCGGCGATCATGCGTTCGGTGAGGGCGTCGAAGCTTTCGCCGTTCTCCCGCGCGCGGTTGATGATCTTGTCGTCGATGTCGGTGATGTTGCGCACGTACGTCAGGTCGTAGCCGCTATGGCGCAGCCAGCGGGTCACCAGGTCGAAGGCGATCATGCTGCGGCCATGGCCAATGTGGCAGAAGTCGTACACGGTCATGCCGCACACGTACATCCGCACCTTGTTGCCGTCCAGCGGCTTGAAGACTTCCTTGCTCTTGGTGAGCGTGTTGTAGATCGATAGCACGATGATTCCTTAGCTGCCCCACGAGTCGCGCAGGGTGACAGTACGGTTGAATACCGGACGACCAGGCTGGGTGTCTTTCAGGTCGGCGCAGAAGTAGCCTTCGCGCTCGAACTGGAAGCGGTCTTCCGGCTGTGCGTGGGCCAGCGATGGCTCGGCGCGACAACCGGTCAGCACTTGCAGCGAATCAGGGTTGATGTTGTCCAGGAAGCTTGCGCCCTCCTCGGCCTTTTCCGGGCTTGGGGAGCGGAACAGGCGATCGTACAGGCGCACTTCGCATTCGACGCTGGCGGCGGCCGGCACCCAGTGGATCACGCCCTTGACCTTGCGGCCCTCGGGGTTCTTGCCCAGGGTGTCGGGGTCGTAGCTGCACAGCAGCTCGACGATGTTGCCGTCGGCGTCCTTGATGGCTTCGTCGGCGCGGATCACGTAGCTGCCGCGCAGGCGCACTTCACCGGCTGGCTCCAGGCGCTTGTAGCCCTTGGGCGGCTCTTCCATGAAGTCGTCGCGGTCGATGTAGATCTCGCGGGCGAACGGCAGCACGCGCATGCCCATGTCTTCTTTCGGGTGGCGTGGCAGCTCCAGGGTTTCTTCCTGGCCTTCGGGGTAGTTGGTGATGGTGACCTTCAACGGGCGCAGCACGCACATGGCGCGCGGGGCGTTGCGGTCCAGGTCGTCACGGATGCTGAATTCCAGCATGTTCATGTCCACCACGCCGTCGGAACGGTTGGTGCCGATCATTTCGCAGAAGTTGCGAATCGACGCGGCGGTGTAGCCACGGCGGCGGAAGCCCGACAGGGTGGACATGCGCGGGTCGTCCCAGCCATGCACGTGCTGCTCGTCGACCAGTTGCTTGAGCTTGCGCTTGCTGGTCACGGTGTAGCTCAGGTTCAGGCGGCTGAACTCGTACTGGCGCGGGTGGCTGGGCACCGGCAGGTTGTCCAGGAACCAGTCGTACAGCGGGCGATGGCCTTCGAACTCCAGGGTGCAGATGGAGTGGGTGATGCCTTCGATGGCGTCGGACTGGCCATGGGTGAAGTCATAGTTGGGGTAGATGCACCACGTGTCACCGGTCTGGTGGTGATGGGCATGACGGATGCGGTACAGGATCGGGTCGCGCAGGTTCATGTTCGGCGAGGCCATGTCGATCTTGGCACGCAGCACGCGCTCGCCGTCCTTGAACTCGCCGGCCTTCATGCGCGCGAACAGGTCCAGGTTCTCTTCCACCGCACGCTCGCGGAACGGGCTGTTCTTGCCTGGCTCGGTCAGGCTGCCGCGGTATTCGCGGGCCTGTTCCGGGGTCAGGTCGCAGACGTAGGCCTTGCCGGCCTTGATCAGCTCGACGGCCCAGTCATGCAGCTGGTCGAAATACTGCGAGGCGTAGCGCACTTCGCCGGCCCAGTCGAAGCCCAGCCATTTCACGTCGCGCTCGATGGCGTCGATGTATTCCTGGTCTTCCTTGGCCGGGTTGGTGTCGTCGAAGCGCAGGTGGCAGACGCCGCCCAGTTCCTTGGCCAGGCCAAAGTTCACGCAGATCGACTTGGCGTGGCCAATGTGCAGGTAGCCGTTGGGCTCCGGCGGGAAGCGGGTGACGATGCTGGCGTGCTTGCCCGAGTCCAGGTCGGCCTGCAGGATCGGCCGCAGGAAATTGGTGGGAACTACCGGCGCGCCTTTGGCGTTTGCGGCATTGGGAGCGTTATCGGCGGTGGGCTTGCTCATAGGATCCTTGAAAACGTACCTGTGGCCATGGGTAGGCCGACTAAATCAAAGCGCTTATCATAGCCGAAGCTGTCAAGTCGCTGACAGGCCAGTCTGCCGGGTTTCGCCGGCCGTCTGCGAAAAAACAGCCTCGAAATGCGTATCGCGACCTGTAAACTGCGCGTCAGGGTTATAAACGACCCGCCAAATTCTCTAAAGAAGAGCGAATCCTGAAATGTCCAAAGTAAAACTGACTACCAACTTCGGCGACATCGTGCTGCAGCTGAACGCTGAAAAAGCCCCGAAAACCGTGGCCAACTTCATCGAGTACGTCAACGCTGGCCACTACGCCAACACCGTGTTCCACCGTGTCATCAGCAACTTCATGATCCAGGGCGGCGGTTTCGAGCCAGGCATGAAGGAAAAGAAAGACAAGCGCCCAAGCATCCAGAACGAAGCCAACAACGGCCTCTCCAACACCAAGTACACCGTTGCCATGGCCCGCACCATGGAGCCGCATTCGGCTTCGGCGCAGTTCTTCATCAACGTCGCCGACAACACCTTCCTGAACCACAGCGCACCGACCGTGCAAGGCTGGGGCTACGCCGTGTTCGGTGAAGTGATCGAAGGCAACGACGTGGTCGACAAGATCAAGGGCGTGGCCACTGGCTCCAAGTCGGGCCACCAGGACGTACCGGTAGAAGACGTGGTCATCGAGAAAGCCGAGATCATTGAGTGATTCTGCTGATCTCCGATCTGCACCTGCAGGAAGAACGCCCGGACATTACCCGGGCGTTTCTGGAGTTTCTCGCCGGGCGCGCGCGCTCGGCGAGCGCTCTTTATATCTTGGGGGACTTCTTCGAAGCCTGGATTGGCGACGATGGCATGAGCCCCTACCAGCATTCGATCGGCGAGGCCCTGCGCGCACTCAGCGACAGCGGCACGAAGATCTTCCTGATGCACGGCAACCGCGACTTCCTGATCGGCAAGCGCTTCTGCAAGGCGGCCGGCGCCACCCTGCTGACAGACCCCAGCGTGGTCGACCTCTACGGTGAGCCGGTGCTGCTGATGCACGGCGACAGCCTGTGCACCCGCGACGAAGCCTACATGAAAATGCGCCGTATCCTGCGCAACCCGCTGACGCTGTTCATCCTGCGCCACCTGCCCCTGCGCACCCGCCACAAGCTGGCGCGCAAGCTGCGCAGCGAAAGCCGCGCACAGACGCGCATGAAGGCCAACGACATCGTCGACGTGACGCCTGAAGAGGTGCCACGGATCATGGCGCAGTACAAGGTCAACACCTTGATCCACGGCCACACCCACCGCCCGGCCATCCACAAACTGCACGTGGGCGATGCGCCCGCGCGGCGGATTGTGCTGGGGGATTGGGACAAGGATGGCTGGGCGTTGCAGGTGGATGAACAGGGCATGTCGCTGGCGGCATTCCCGTTCTGACGCGGCCTGACGGCCACTGCTACGTAGCAGCGGCCAAAGGCCGCGTCCACCTACCCCGCGAAATTCCTGGAACGGCGCGGCGTTTAAGACGCGGCCTGCGGCCGCTGCTACGTAGCAGCGGCCAAAGGCCGCGTCCGGCTACCTCGCGAAATCCCCTGGAACGGTGCGGCGATTCAGACGCGGCCTGCGGCCGCTGCTACGTAGCAGCGGCCAAAGGCCGCGTCCAGCTACCACGCGAAATTCCTGGAACGGCGCGGCGATTCAGACGCGGCCTGCCGCCGCTGCTACGTAGCAGCGGCCAAAGGCCGCGTCCGGCTACCTCGCGAAATCCCTTGGAACGGCGCGGCGATTCAGACGCGGCCTGCGGCCACTGCTACGGGATTTTTGTAGCAGGGC